>JAHJVW010000039.1 GCA_018828585.1 Bacteroidota bacterium | reverse complement strand
CCTTAAACATTGATTAATCACATTAGATAAACTGCCCAGTATTTCATTAACAAAATAACGTGATCAAAAACTCTAAAAATAAAAAAACTGTCTCGTTTATTTTTGAGACAGCCTCTTTTTATTGAATTGGAAAAATAGTATATTTCATGCTTCAATATGGCGTCAATTGCAAACGAATATATCCTCTACCCCATTAGCGAAAAAGCAGTTTCCATAGAATTTGGAAATCAGATAGATGAGGAAATCAGACAAAAAATCAGTCATTTAAACCAGCGTATTTTAAGAGAACCTTTTTCTGGTTTTATAAACACAGTTCCTGCTTACACCACTTTAACCATCTTTTTTGAGCCTCTGGAGTTGTTGATGAATGCCACTCTTCAAGGGTCAACCTGTTTAGAAAAAATCACCTTTTATCTGTCGAAGATGAAGGATGAATTCAAAAATCAATCACACAAAGACAGTAAAATTATACAGATTCCGGTATGCTATGAAGATGCTTTTGGTTTGGATTTAGAAGAGCTTTCCAGTAGCTATCATCTTGATAAAGAAAAAATTATAACCCTACACAGCGAAGCTATTTATTCGGTCTATATGATTGGTTTCGTTCCGGGATTTCCTTACTTGGGTGGATTAAATGAACTTTTAAAAGCTCCCAGAAAAACAGCACCACGAAAAGCAATACCTGCAGGATCTGTTGGAATTGCAGGTATGCAAACTGGAATATATCCTTTAGAAACTCCCGGCGGTTGGCAAATTATTGGTAGAACTCCCATGAAATTATTTGATGTTTTGCAATCGCAACCATCCTTATTAAAAGCTGGAGACCGAATCAAATTCGAGGCCATTACTAAAAGTGAATACGAAAGGATGGCAAAGAACTCATGAGTATCAGGATTATAAAACAGGGTGTTTTTAGTACCATTCAAGATAAAGGGAGAACTCAATTTCTAGATCAGGCTGTTCCACTTTCTGGTGTAATGGATCAGGTTTCGGCTAACATCGCTAACCTGCTAGTCGGAAATTCTATGGATGCTGCACTGATAGAAATTGTAGATGGAAACTTTGAATTCATTGCTCAGGAAGATTTATTAATTGCTTTAGTTTCTGCCTCGTCAACTATCAAAATAAATGAGGAAATAATACCTGTAAATCGCCCGATTAATATCCCAAAAGGCTCTAAATTCCATTTAAAAAATAATCTAGATGGTCGCTATTCTTATCTAGCTGTAGCCGGAGGTTGGGATGTTCCTGAAATTTTAGGCAGCAGAAGTACTTTTGTAACTGCAGGATTTGGTGGACATGAAGGACGACGTTTGCAGAAAGATGATGAGTTAAAAGCCATCCAAAAATTATCAAAACAGAATGAAATTTTGATGGAGTTACTAAAAGGTGAAACAATAAGTTACCCCAACTGGAGTGTTCCTGCATCGCAATTTAAATCAAGTACAAAAATTAGAGTGATTTTAGGACGAGAAATAGATTGGTTTGAAGATTTGGCTATCGCTGATTTTCTATCTGAACCTTATCGATTAAAAGAAGATAACAGAATGGGTTATCATTTGGATGGACCAAAAATCAATAGGAAAATAGCTCATCAAAAGGAGTTACTATCCACAGCAGTAGTTCCAGGGACTATCCAAGTTTCAGGAGATGGTTCTTTGATTTTACTGATGGCAGATTGCCAAACAACAGGTGGTTATCCCAGAATTGCAAAAGTGGCTGAAGTAGATTTATCCATTTGCGCACAATTGAAACCCGGAGATCATCTTCATTTTGAGATCATCACTTTAAAAGAAGCTGAAAAGCTGTATCTTGAACGTCAAAAGGATTTTCAAAAATTAGCAACGGCTATTCAATTCAAACTAGAAGCATAAAATGGCGAACATCGATATCAACTGCGACATGGGCGAGGCATTTGGAAATTACCCAATGCCAAATGATGAAATTTTATTCAAGTACATTTCTTCAGCGAATATTGCCTGTGGTTTTCACGCTGGTGATTCAACCGTGATGGAGGATACCGTAGCTTTAGCCATCAAAAATGGTGTAGCTATCGGGGTACATCCTGGCTTACCCGATTTGCAAGGTTTTGGTAGAAGAGAAATGAAAATATCGCCCAAAGAGGCTTATCAAATCACTTTATATCAAATTGGGGCTTTATCAGGATTTGTAAAGGCGGCTCATACAAAACTTCATCATGTAAAACCACATGGCGCTTTATATAATATGGCAGCCAAGGATGTGAAATTGGCACAAGCCATTGTAGATGCCATTCATAATTTTGATTCTTCTTTAATTTTGTACGGATTAGCAGGGAGCGAGATGATTAATTCAGCTGCAAAAATCGGATTAAAAACAGCTTCAGAAGTTTTTGCCGATCGTACTTATCAGGATGATGGTTCTCTAACTCCTCGCTCTCAAAGTAATGCTTTAATTACCAACGAAAAGGAATCTTTAGTTCAGGTTTTAAAAATGGTGAATCAACAGCAAGTCATGAGTGTCAATCAGAAGATCATTTCGCTTAAAGCGGATACACTATGTATTCATGGAGATGGTGAACATGCTGTTGAGTTTGCTAAAACCATTCATCAAACTTTGAAGAATGAGGGAATCACCATTAAAGCACTAACCAATTGAAGTTAAAATCTAATCGAAGTATATTAATTGGGGCCGCCTTTTTAATGGCTACTTCGGCTATTGGTCCGGGTTTTTTAACACAAACCGCAGTTTTTACCGAACAGTTAGGCGCAAGTTTCGGCTTCGTTATTTTAATTTCTATCATTCTCGATATCATCGCTCAATTAAATATTTGGAGAATTATTGCGGTGGCAGATCTACCTGCTCAGGAAATTGCGAATAAAGTTTTTCCGGGATTAGGTTATTTTTTATCCTTTCTAGTTTTTTTAGGAGGTTTGGCTTTTAACATTGGAAACATTGCTGGCGCTGGTTTAGGGTTGAATGTTTTATTTGGAATCAGCATTGGCAAAGGTTGTTTGATTAGTGCCATCATTGCTGTTGCCATTTTTATTTACAAGGAAGCCAGTTTGGCTTTAGATTGGATCACCAAAATTTTGGGTTTTCTAATGATTATCCTGACTTGCTATATTGTTTATAAAAGTCATCCACCTTTTGCGGAAGCTGCTATTCAAACTTTTGTTCCTCAGAAATTAAGTTTCTCAGCGATTTTAACCATTGTTGGCGGGACTGTTGGCGGTTACATCACTTTTGCAGGGGCACACCGTTTATTAGAAGCAGGAATTACCGGAGAAAAAAATCTAAAGGAGGTGAACAGAGGCGCTACCATGGCGATAGGTGTCGCGTCATTGATGAGAGTTTTATTGTTTTTAGCAGCTTTAGGTGTGGTTTACGTAGGCTCAAAATTAGATCCTGCAAATCCTCCTGCTTCAATTTTTAGGTTGGCAAGCGGAGAAATTGGTTATAAATTATTTGGTTTGGTGATGTGGTCGGCAGCCATTACTTCTGTCATTGGTTCGGCGTATACTTCGGTTTCATTTATTAAATCTTTTCATCCTTGGATATTGGCTAAGCAACGATACATCATCATCATATTCATACTAATTTCTACCACCATATTTTTATTCATCGGTAAACCAGTTAAAACATTGGTCTTCGTTGGGGCGTTAAATGGGATGATTTTGCCAGTTTCTTTAGGAGTCATGTTGCTGGCAGCTTATAAATCTTCTATAGTTAAAACCTACAAGCACCCTGTTTGGTTGGCAATTTTAGGGTTTTTAGTAGTGATATTTATGGCATTTTTGGGCGGTCAAACTATTTTTGAATTGATATAAATGATACTTATGCAGTATAAATTGGGTTTTAAATTATTCCTTTATTTCTTTTTGATGTTTCCTTTTTTGAGTTTTTCTCAGGAAAACACGAAAGAACCAAAAATTGATTTTGGAGTTTCAAAAGAGCTTGCCGAGTTCAGAAGTTCAATCATTAATGAGATTCAGTATCAATTAAAATTTGATATTCCTGAATTAAAAACTCAAGAGATTAAAGCCAATGAGCTGCTCAGTTTTTATTTGTTTCGAGATGGATTTCCGCTACAATTGGATTTTAAAGCGCAAGAAAATCAAATCCAAAAAATTGAAGTAAATGGAAAATCAGTTGCTATCCATTACCAAAAAGAACATATTATTATTCCAGCTTCAGCATTAATAAAAGGTAAAAATCAAATTCAAATTGCTTTTATTGCGGGTAATTCAGCCCTCAATAGAAACAATGATTACTTATATACTTTATTTGTTCCGGACAGAGCTAGAACAGTTTTTCCTTGTTTTGATCAACCCGATTTAAAGGCTATTTATCAGCTAAGCTTAGAAGTTCCAGAAAAATGGGAAGCCATTTCTAACGGAACCTTGGAAGGGAGTTTTTCCAATCAAGGGAGAAAAATATGCAGTTTTGCGCCTTCAGATAAAATCAGCACTTATTTGTTTTCATTTACTGCGGGTAAATTTACTTCTGTTAATCAGGATGTCAATCATCAATCGGCTCAATTTTTATATCGCGAGACAGATAGTGCGAAGATTCATTTAAGCATAGATTCAGTTTTTCAGGCGCATAGAAACGCTATTGATTTTCTCTCCAAATGGACTTTAATCCCTTATCCTTTTCAAAAAATCGGTTTTATTGCCATTCCAGATTTTCAGTTTGGAGGAATGGAGCACCCAGGTGCGGTTCAGTATCAAGCATCTACTTTGTTTTTAGACGCTACTGCCACAAAGAGCCAATTTATCTCCCGAGCTAATCTCATTTCTCATGAAACTGCACACATGTGGTTTGGAGATTTAGTGAGTATCAAGTGGTTTAATGACGTTTGGACTAAAGAGGTTTTTGCCAATTTTATGGCCGATAAGGTGAGCGAAAGTTTAAAAGGCAAAGAAGAGTTTAACCATAAATTTTTGATAGATCATTTTCCTGCTGCTTATAGTATCGATAGAACCATCGGAGCAAACCCCATTCGCCAGCCTTTAGACAATTTGAATGAAGCAGGTTCTTTGTATGGGAATATCATTTACCATAAAGCACCCATCATGATGCGTCAGTTAGAGCTATTGATGGGTAAAGAAAAATTTCAAATGGGCATGCGGGAGTATCTTAAAAAGTTTGCTTTTTCAAATGCCTCATGGCCAGATTTAATCAATATTTTGAATAAATATGCTCCTGTAGATTTATTATCATGGAATAAGGTTTGGGTGGATGATAATGGGCGACCAAAAATTTCTGATCAAATAGAAATCAATAATGGAAAGATTTCGCGATTAACGATTTCACAGAAACCAGAGTTTGGAGAAGATAGAGTTTGGCCACAATCATTTAAAATCTCCTTGTTTTATGCTGATCATGTGAAAGAATTGCCAGTAAGTTTATCGGGCAAAATGGTGGATGTAAAAGCCGCGATAGGTTTGGCTCAGCCTAATTTTATCGTGTATAATTCTGGAGGAGAAGGTTATGGCGTTTGGCCGATTGATCTTTCTGTTTTTAATCAAACCGACAAAATTTCATCACCATTAGTTCGGGCTTCATTTTATATTTCAGCCTATGAGAATATGTTGAATCAGGATTTTGTTAAATCTGCGAGATTGTTGGATTATTTTACTCAGCAACTTCAAAAAGAAACAGATGAATTGAATTTAAGACTATTAACAGGGTATATCGGGAATATTTTTTGGGAATTTAATACTGCTCAAGCTAGAAAAAGTTTAGTGTCGGGTTTAGAAAATAAAGTTTGGCAAGCCCTACAAAAGCAAGATTTATCCAACAATAAAAAGAACCTTTTGAAACTGTATCAGAATATTTTTAGGAGTGATGAAGCTTATAATAGATTGTATTTGATTTGGAAAAATCAGGTCACACCAGAAGGAATTAAACTATCAGAAGATGATTATACGTCTTTAGCTTTTGCTTTAAAGCTCAGGAAAAATGATTTGAACATTCTTACGGAGCAATTGCAAAGAATTAAAAATCCTGATCGTAAAAAACGTTTTGAATTCATCATGCCGGCTTTATCAGCCGATGTAAAAGTGCGAGATCAATTTTTTGAAAGTCTTGCTGATCATAAAAACCGAGAGAAGGAATCTAATGTGTTGGCTGCTTTAAACTATCTGCATCATCCGCTGCAACAAGCTACCTCTGTTGAATATTTACAGAAGAGTTTGGATTTACTACAAGAAATCCAGGTGACTGGCGATATCTTTTTTCCTCAATCATGGTTACAAGCCACTTTTGGCGATTACCAAAGTCCCGAAGCTTTAAAAATAGTGAACGATTTTTTGGAGACTCACCCAAATTATCCGTCAAAACTAAAAGCTAAAATTTTGCAAGCGACTGATCAATTAAAGCGAGCACAAAAAATAATTGAGGATTAGTCTTTAATTTTCATAATTGAAATTTAAAGTTACATAATCAAGTGATTTTTGTCTTTTTGGTATAAAAAATTGCCATAATTAGATTTCAAACTAAAAACTAAAAATATTCCTGAAAAATCCAATTATTTTAGTTTTCCACACCCATAATTAACTGTAAATGAGCATTCCCGTTAAACTAATTTAACATGAGGCAATTTTAAAAAATCGCTTGTGGAAAACTCAAAACTCAAAAATCGCTTGAGGAATATAAATTTGATCAAAAACCCCTAAAGTTTTTTTAATCGAATATAGTCAGTAACAAAACAATTATCAGTGATGGGAAAATCTTCTACAAAGCAAGCAGTAAAAGGAGCTGCAAAGGGCCTGAAATTTCAGCGCTATTTTTCACAAGAAGGCAAGAGCGTGTATGACCTCTTTACTTACGACAAAAGATCTTCGGTCATCAGAAATCCTTCTGGTGATGCTGTTTTCGAAATGAACGATGTAGAAGTTCCAAATACTTGGTCACAGGTAGCAACTGATATTTTAGCACAAAAATATTTTAGAAAAGCTGGAGTTCCGCAACCCGATGGAACAACAGGATCGGAGAACAGCATCAAACAAGTAGCGCACCGTATGGCTAATTGTTGGAGAAGTTGGGGAGAGCGTTATGGCTACTTCGCAACAACACAAGACGCCGAGGTTTTTTACGATGAATTGGTTTATACCATCGTAGGCCAATTAGCAGCACCAAACTCTCCGCAGTGGTTTAATACTGGTTTGCATTCTTCATACGGAATCACTGGCAAGCCTCAAGGCCATTATTTTGTTGATCCTGTTACCGAAAAGTTAGAAAAATCGACTTCAGCATACGAACGTCCTCAACCACATGCTTGCTTTATCTTATCAGTAGAAGATGATTTGGTAAACGAAGGTGGTATTATGGATCTTTGGGTTCGTGAGGCTAGAATATTTAAATATGGTTCTGGTGTAGGAACCAACTTTTCTCGCATCCGTGGAGAGAGTGAAAAATTATCTGGAGGAGGTTACTCTTCAGGTTTGATGTCTTTCTTGAAAATTGGTGATAGAGCAGCCGGAGCAATCAAATCTGGTGGAACAACTAGAAGAGCAGCCAAAATGGTTTGTTTAGATTTAGACCACCCAGAAATAGAAAACTTTGTCAATTGGAAAGTAGAAGAAGAGAAAAAAGTTGCTGCTTTAATTGCAGCTGGTTACGCTTCTGATTATGAAGGTGAAGCTTACAGAACAGTTTCTGGTCAAAATTCTAATAACTCTGTACGTATTCCAAATACATTTTTCAGAGCTTTAAAAGAAGGTAGAGGTTGGGATTTAACTGCTCGTTCTGATGGCAGAAAAATGAAATCTATTGATGCCAACAAATTATGGGATGATATCGCTTTTGCTGCTTGGGCTTGCGCCGATCCTGGCGTACAGTATGATACAACCATCAACGAATGGCATACCTGTCCAGCTGGTGGAAGAATTAACGCTTCTAATCCATGTTCAGAGTACATGTTTTTAGATAACACAGCTTGTAACTTAGCTTCTATCAACCTACGTCACTTCTTCGACTTAAAAACTTTAGTTTTTGATGTTAAAGGATTTGAACATGCTTGCCGTGTTTGGACAACCGTATTAGAGATTTCTGTTTTGATGGCTCAGTTTCCATCAAAAGAAGTTGCTCAACTGTCCTACGATTACAGAACTCTAGGTTTAGGTTATGCCAATTTAGGGTCTATGTTAATGGTGGCTGGTATTCCTTACGATAGTGATAAAGCAAGAGCAATTGGTGGTGCGATTACTGCGGTAATGACGGGTACAGCTTATTCAACTTCTGCAGAGTTAGCCAGAGAATTAGGAACTTTCAGCAGATACGAAGACAATAAAGACAATATGTTGAGAGTAATGCGTAACCACCGTTATGCTGCTTACAACGCAACAGATGCTTACGAAGGTTTGGATATCCTGCCTCCGGGAATCGATCAAAAAACTTGTCCTGATTATTTATTATCAGCTGCATGTAACGCTTGGGATAAAGCAGTAGAAATGGGCGAGAAATACGGTTACCGTAACGCTCAAACAACTGTAATTGCACCAACCGGAACCATCGGTTTGGTAATGGATTGTGATACAACTGGTATCGAGCCTGATTTCGCATTAGTGAAATTCAAAAAATTATCAGGTGGTGGTTATTTCAAAATTATCAATCAAGCAGTTCCTGCAGCATTGAGAAACTTGAAGTACAATGAAGATGAAATCGAAACTATCGTAAATTATGCGAAAGGTTCAGCAACGATAAAAGGTGCGCCACACGTTAATCCTGACAGCTTAAGATCTAAAGGATTTACAGAGACTGATTTAGAGAAATTAGACAAAGCCATTGTTTCTGCTTTCGAAATCGGATTTGCATTTAACGTATGGACTTTAGGCGAAGATTGTTTACAAAGATTAGGCTTTAAAGCCGAGCAATACAATGCGCAAGACTTTAATGTGTTAAAATCATTAGGGTTTAGCCGTCAACAAATTGCGGAAGCAAATGAATTTATTTGTGGAACAATGACTATTGAAGGTGCTCCTTACCTAAAAGAAGAGCATTATCCAATATTTGATTGTGCAAATAAAAATGGAGCAAAAGGAGTAAGATACATTCACGCTCATGGTCACATTAAAATGATGGCAGCTGCACAACCTTTCTTATCAGGTGCGATTTCTAAAACCATCAACTTACCAAACGAGGCTAAGGTTGAAGAGATTAAAGAAAGCTATGAATTATCATGGAACTTAGGTTTAAAAGCCAATGCACTTTACCGCGATGGTTGTAAATTATCTCAACCATTATCTACGAAATCTGATACTAAAGAAGACAAATTAGATAGCGTTGAAGAGGTTTTAGGCGAAGCGGCAAACTTAAAATTAAGTGATTTAACACCTGAACAAGTATTGGAAGCTGCCAATGCAATTCTACAACGTTCAGAAGATACCAGCTTCATGCGTCAACTTTCCAGAGTAGTGCAGAAGAAAGTATTGCCAGCAAAGCGTCATGGGTTTACTCAAAAAGCAAGTATCGACGGACAAACGGTATTTGTTCGTACAGGTGAATACGAAGATGGAACTTTAGGAGAAATCTTTGTAGATATGCACAAAGAAGGCGCAACTTTCCGTTCATTAATGAACTGTTTTGCAATTGCCGTATCAGTTGGTTTACAATACGGAGTTCCTTTAGAAGAATATGTAGAGAAATTCACTTTCACTCGTTTCGAGCCAGCAGGAATGGTAGTTGGTCATGCAAATATCAAATCTGCAACTTCTATTATTGATTATATCTTCAGAATGTTAGGATATGATTATTTAGACCGCACAGATTTAGTACATGTGATTACTGAGCAAAAGGTAGAAACTCAGAATCCTCAGATGAAAGATACGGATGTAAATCCTGATACGACAAATGTTTACCAACCAGCTCCAGTTAAAGAAGTAGTAACTGCAAAAGCAATGGTAAAAGGTCAGTCCTTCGATTTATCTATGGGTGCACAGTCTGATGCCCCAGCTTGTAGCAGCTGTGGACATACTACTATTCGCTCAGGAACTTGTTACAAATGTTTAAACTGCGGAACTTCAATGGGATGTTCTTAATCGACTAATATTTAACACCATAAATATGGAGCCCCTGAAAATTTCAGGGGCTTTTTTGATGTCACAATTTGTGACATCAAAAAATAAAAAATAATTATATATTTGATTTAAAAGCTTTTACCTATGGCTCAAAAACATATACTATCCATTCTTTCAGATGAAGTTGTTATCAATAAAATTTATGAAATAAGAGGTTTTAAGGTGATGCTAGATAGTGATTTGGCGGAGCTTATAATGTAGAAACCAAAGTTTTAAATCAGGCAATCAAAAGAAATGCAGAAAGATTTCCAGATGATTTTATGTTCAAATTAACAGATATAGAATGGGAATCTTTGAGGTCACAATTTGTGACCTCAAACAAAGGTAGAGGTGGTAGGACTTATTTACCTAATGTTTTCACAGAACATGGCGTTTTAATGTTATCAAGTGCATTAAATAGTTCCCAAGCGATACAAATGAACATTCAAATTGTCAGAATTTTTTCAAGATTAAGAAATCTGCTTAGTGAACACTCAGAATTGAAATTGGAAATGAACGAAATAAAAAAGCGCCTAATAAACCATGATAAAAGTATTGATACGATTTTCAAATATGTAGACGAGTTAATTCTACTAAAGAGCGAGCCGACAGAAAGAAAAAGGATTGGATATAAATCGGATGACTTATAAACTTAAGAATTGATACCTACTTTTTTGTTTAGCTTTAACTATGAAAATCGAAGCAAATTCTGTTGAAGATTATATCCATCAATTGCCTGAGGAAAGAAAAGATGCCATAGAAAAGTTAAGGGTAACTATTAAAAAAAATATCCCTCAAGGATTTGAAGAAACACTGAGTTACGGAATGATTGGTTATGTTGTTCCCCACAGTATCTACCCTAAAGGTTACCACTGCGACCCAAAACTACCTTTGCCTTTTATCAATATTGCATCTCAAAAGAACTTCATTGCTCTTTATCACATGGGTATATATGCCGACGAAAATTTGCTAAACTGGTTTGTGAATGAATTTTACAAACACTCCAAAGCTAAATTAGATATGGGCAAAAGCTGTATCAGATTTAAAAAGCCGGAACTGATACCTTACGATTTAATAGGACAACTATTTACTAAGCTAACAGTTAATGATTGGGTTAATATATACGAATCAGCATTTTTAAAGAAATAAGATTTTTAAATAGCTCATAATTATTAAACCTGGTAGCATCGGATACATGCCTTTCAGCTTAATGCCTTGAGGAGTATACCAGCCTATGGGACTGGCAGGAATAACGGGACTATCAGAACCGAAGAGTGAAGGAATTTGCTTTTCAAAAAGTAGGTAGGCGTAAGTATTCAGTATCAAGACCTCATCAAATTAAACTTTCCACCTATTACCTAAAACTTATCACCTTTCACTCCAAACCTGTCACCTCCAAACCTTTCAACAAAAATACTCGCCTCAACTATTTGATATTTAAATTGATAGTTCTATCTTTGCAGTCCCCAAAATAGGGGGGATTTTAATTTTTAATCATTTAAATATAAGCAAGTGAATACGTTAAGTTACAAAACTGTCTCTGCCAATAGAAAGACTGTCGACAAACAATGGGTTGTTGTTGACGCTCAGGACGAGATTTTGGGGCGCTTGTCTTCTAATATCGCTAAGATCATCAGAGGAAAAAACAAGCCATCGTTCACCCCACACGTAGACTGCGGAGATAATGTAATTGTTATCAATGCAGACAAGGTTAAACTGACAGGAGATAAAATGTCTGATAAGACATACGTTTCTTACACCGGATACCCAGGTGGTCAGCGTTTCATCACTCCAAAGGAGTTAATGGCAAAGCATCCTACTCGTGTATTAGAGAAGGCTGTTCGTGGAATGTTACCTAAAAATCGTTTGGGAAGAGCAATCTTCAAAAACCTGTATATCTATGCAGGAAATGAGCATCCACATGTTGCACAAAACCCTAAATCAATTAAATTTTAAATTTAAAGGAGAAAAGAAATGTCAGTTACAAACACTTCTGGTAGAAGAAAAACTGCTGTTGCCCGCATCTACTTAAAAGAGGGTAACGGTACTATTACCGTAAACGGTAAAGACCACAAAGAATATTTCCCAACACTTCCTTTACAGTACATCGTAAATCAAGCTTTTATTGTTACTGAAGTAACAGGACAGTTTGACGTAACTGTAAATGTTGCAGGTGGTGGCGTTAAAGGACAAGCCGAGGCTGTTCGTTTAGCAATCGCTAAAGCTATTGTAGAATTGGACGCGGAAAGAAAGCCAGCGCTTAGAGCTAAAGGTTTAATGACACGTGATAACCGTATGGTTGAGCGTAAGAAACCAGGTAGAGCTAAAGCTCGTAAGAAATTCCAATTCAGTAAACGTTAAAATTCGGAGGACAAGACAATGGCAAGAACAACTTATCAGGACTTATTGGATGCAGGTGTACATTTTGGTCACCTTACCCGCAAGTGGAATCCGAAAATGGCGCAATATATTTTTATGGAGCGCAATGGAATCCATATCATCGACTTAAACAAAACTTTAACAAGAGTTGAAGAAGCAGCTTCTGCTATCAAACAAATTGTTAAATCTGGTCGTAAAGTATTATTTGTTTCTACTAAGAAACAAGCAAAAGACATCGTAGCAGAATACGCAAGATCTGTAAACATGCCTTACGTAACCGAAAGATGGTTAGGTGGGATGTTAACAAACTTTGCAACGGTTAGAAAGTCTATCAAGAAGATGACCAACATCGACAAGATGACTAAAGACGGAACTTATGATGTACTTTCTAAGAAAGAAAAATTAATGATCCAACGTGAGCGTATTAAATTAGAAACCTTATTAGGAGGTATCGCTGATTTGAACCGTTTACCAGCTGCATTATTTTTAATCGACGTAAAGAAAGAGCATATCGCTGTAACTGAAGCTTTAAAGTTAAATATCCCAACCTTTGCTATGGTGGATACTAACTCTGATCCTTCAAACATCGATTTTCCTATCCCAGCGAATGATGATGCTACAAAATCTATCTCTTTAATTACTGGAATAATCATCCAAGCAATTATCGAAGGATTAGAAGAACGTAAGCAAGAAAAAGATGCTGAAAGCGATAAAGAAGCGGCAGCTGAAAAAGCAAAACTAGATGCTCCAGCAGCAGTAGCAACTCCAGTAGCTGAAAAAGCACCTGTAGAAACTGGTAAAAGAACAAGAAAAGGTTCTGAAGCCGAAACTGCAGTAGCAGCTAATACTGAAGAAGCAAAAGGAGAATAAATAAAATTCAGTGGTGGGTTGTTGGTTGAGAGTTGGGAGTGATTTCAGCTTCAGCGAACAACCCATTATTTTTAAATAGAAACTTAAAAAAGAAAATAAGATGTCTACAGTACAAATTTCTGCAGCAGATGTAAACAAACTTCGTCAGCAAACTGGCGCAGGTATGATGGATTGCAAAAAAGCTTTAATAGAATCAGAAGGTGATTTTGAAGCTGCAATTGATTATTTACGTAAAAAAGGTGCTAAAGTAGCCGCTTCACGTTCGGATAGAGATTCTAACGAAGGTGTTGTAATTGCTAAAACTACTGCTGATGGTAAAAAAGGAATCGTAGTTGAGGTAAATTGCGAAACAGATTTCGTGGCGAAGAATGCTGATTTTGTTGCTTTTGCACAAGCTATCGCTGATAAAGCTGTCGAATCAGGAGTTTCTTCAATCGAAGAATTAACAGCTTTAGAATTAGATGGAGCTAAGATTGCCGATTTAATCATTGATCAAACTGGAAAAATAGGTGAGAAAATAGGTGTTTCTAAATTCGAAACAATCTCTGCTGATAAAGTGGTTGCATATATTCACGGTAATTATCGCTTAGCTGTTTTGGTTGGCTTTAATCAATCAGTAGATGGTTTAGACGAAGCTGGTAAAGATGTTGCCATGCAAATTGCAGCAATGAGCCCAGTTGGTGTTGATAAAGCTGATGTTGATACGCGTATCATCGAAAGAGAAATGGAAATTGCTAAAGAGCAAATCAGAGCAGAAGGTAAGCCCGAGGAAATGGTTGAAAAAATTGCTGCTGGTAAATTAAACAAGTTCTACAAAGAGCAAACTTTATTGAACCAAGAATTCGTTAAAGATTCTTCTAAAGACATCCGTAAATTCTTAGACGAAACTTCGAAAGGATTAACAGTTACAGCTTTCAAAAGAGTTGTATTAGGAGCTTAATTAGTATAGAGTAGTGAGATATTAGTATTTAGACTAATATATAACCTATAAAAATCCTCATCTTTAATTAGATGGGGATTTTGCTTTTTACGCTAATTAAATCAAATTCAAAATAATTTTCAGCAAATTTGAACATGAACATAGCCATCGTTGCCAAAACCATTTATAACAATCTAGAAATTTATAGAGATCAGACCATCTTAATAGAGAGTGGAATCATTACTGAATTAGATCAAAAGAAAATTCCAACTAATTATAAAATAATAAAGGCTGATATCGTTTCGCTTGGCCTTTTAGATTTACAAATTTATGGGGCAGGGAAGACTTTATTTTCTGCTGACTTAAGTCACGAGTCTTTAGAGGAAATGGAGAGCGCATTAATTAATCAAGGCTGCACAGGTTTTTTGGCCACTTTGGCTACCAATTCTGATGAAGTGTTTCTAAAAGCAATAGAAGTAGCGAAAAGCTATCAACCCAAAATTGGTAATTTTTTAGGATTGCATTTAGAAGGACCGTTTATTAATCCGTTAAAAAAGGGTGCTCATATTGAAAAATATATTAAAGTAGCTACAAAACAATATGTAGCAGAAATTATTCAAAAGTCAGAAGGGATAGTAAAAATGATCACCATCGCTCCAGAATTGCAGTCTGAGGAAATCATTGATGTTTTAAATGAAGCAGGTATAATAATTTCTGCAGGACATAGTATGGCTACTTTCAATGAGGGATCTGAATTCTTCTCTAAAATTCCAGCCGCAACTCATTTATTCAATGCGATGCCAGCTCTACATCATCGCAGCCCTGGCTTAGTAGCAGCAATCTTCGCGAAAAAGCCTTATACTTCAGTGGTTGCTGATGGTATCCATGTTGATTTTGAAATGATTAAAATCGCTAAGCAAATACTGGGAGAAAGATTGTTTTTGATTACTGATGCGGTAACTTCATGTAAAGAAGGACCCTATCAACATATTTTCGACAAAGACAGATACATTATGCCAGATGGAACTTTATCAGGATCAGCGTTAACGATGTTAAAGGCCGTAAAAAATTGCATCGATTATGTTGACATTGCGATTGAAGATGCACTTAGAATGGCAAATTCTTATCCTGCTAAACTTTTGCGAAAAGAAAGACTGGGAAACATTGAAGTAGGAGAAAGTGCTAATTTATTATTGTTGGATAAAAATTTAAATCTCACTCATACAATTTTTAAGGATGCAGTTTATTAACCGATTAAATTTTTAGAGCGCATTTTCAAAAACAAATCAGGTATTATAACAGAATTTTATATTTTTGTCAAAATCCACACAAATGAGATGCGACATTAATATTTGTTTAACACATTATTCAATGACTCTCCTTTTCATTCATTCCGAAAATTTTAGCCAAAGCACATGAAATATAAGCGAATACTACTCAAATTAAGTGGAGAATCCCTGATGGGCGAACAATCCTACGGTATTGATAATAAAATGGTATTGCAATACGCCGAGGAAATTAAAGCAGTTCAAAAAGCAGGTGTTGAAGTTGCCATTGTTGTAGGTGGTGGAAATATTTTTCGGGGTTTAAGTGCAGAAAAATCTGGAATGGATAGAGCTCAAGCTGATTATATGGGAATGTTAGCTACGGTAATCAACTCTATGGCTTTACAAAATGCATTAGAGACTTTAGGAGTTTACACTCGATTGCTATCTGCTATTAAAATGGAGCAAATTTGCGAGCCTTATGTTCGAAGAAGAGCCATGCGTCATTTAGAAAAGGGGAGAGTAGTGATTTTTGGTGCCGGGACGGGAAATCCATATTTCACCACAGATTCTGCAGCAGCTTTAAGAGCTATTGAGATTAAAGCAGATGTAGTTTTAAAAGGTACGAGAGTTGATGGTATTTACACTGCAGATCCTGAAAAGGATAAAACAGCTACTAAGTTTGAACATTTAAGTTTTGATGAGGTTTATGATAAAAACTTAAATGTAATGGATATGACAGCTTTTACCTTGTGCGATGAAAACGATCTTCCTATCATTGTTTTTGATATGAATAAAACTGGAAACTTGATGAGATTATTGGAGGGAGAAGCCATAGGGACTTTAGTAAAATAAAATAGATTATAAAATTAATACAATGAATGAATTCATTAAAATGGAACTAGAAGAAGCGAAATCCTTAATGGAAAAAGCTTTAGCTCATACCGATTTAGAATTTACAAAAATTAGAGCAGGTAAAGCTAGTGTCGGAATGCTGGATGGTATTTCAGTGGATTATTATGGAGCACCAACGCTATTAGCTCAAGTTGCAAGTATTAATACACCGGATGCAAGAACCATTGTTGTTCAGCCTTGGGAAAAAAATATGATTGGCCCAATAGAGAAGTCAATTATGGAAGCTAATATTGGTTTAAATCCTCAAAATGATGGGATTGTGATCCGTTTAAATGTGCCACCATTGACCGAAGAGAGAAGAAGAGATTTGGTAAAAAAGGTAAAGGAAGAAGCAGAATCAGGACGTATTTCGGTTAGAAATATCCGTAAAAATACCAATGAAAGCATCAAAAAATTAAAAAATGATGGCGCTTCTGAAGATGAGATTAAAGTTGGTGAAGGCGAGGTGCAAAAGATAACGGATAGCTTTATTGCAAAAGTAGATCATTTAGCTGAAGTAAAGGAAAAAGACGTAATGACAGTTTAATAGTCATAACATCATCAAATATAAAGGGAATGAGTTAAAAACTTATTCCCTTTCTTATTTTTGTGATTGCTAAGTATTTAGATGAAAATATTAAAAGGATATCTTAAAAATTATAAAGGACTAATTGGTTTAGCATTGTTATTCGCGGCTATTAATCAATGTTTCTCTTTAATTGACCCACATATTACCGGAAGAATTGTGGATGAGTTTATTGAGAAAAAGGACACATTAAAAGAACATGAGTTTACCTATGGTGTTTTTAGACTCATCGGTTTAGCAGTAGGTGCTGCCATGGTTTCTAGAATTGCTAAAAACTTTCAGGATTATTTTGCAAATATCATTACTCAAAAGTTAGGTGCGCAAATGTACGCCGACGGTCTAGAACATTCTTTAAAACTACCTTATCAAACCTTTGAAGATCAAAGAAGTGGTGAAACTTTAGGTATTTTACAGAAAGTAAGACTAGATTCTGAGAAGTTCATTATCGCTTTTATTAATATTCTTTTTACCAGTTTGGTAGGGATGATATTTGTGATTATCTACTCTTTAACAGTGAGTTATAAAGTTACCCTAGTTTATTTTGCAGCCATCCCATTGATTTTTTTGGTGAGCTGGGTGTTGAGTAAAAAGATTAAAGTCATCCAAAAGAAAATAGTTGGTGCCACTACAGCATTGGCAGGTTCTACTACAGAATCTTTAAGAAATATAGAGCTGGTAAAAAGCTTGGGTTTAGCCAATCAGGAAATCAAAAGATTAAATAATACCACCTATAAAATACTGGATTTAGAGTTAAAAAAGGTGAAGTACGTAAGAAGTATGAGCTTTTTACAAGGTACAACCGTGAATTTGGTCCGAAGTTCAATGGTGGTCATTTTATTATTGTTGATTTTCCAAAACAACATCTCTCCTGGTCAATATTTCACTTTTTTATTTTATTCTTTTTTCTTATTTGGTCCTCTACAGGAGTTTGGAAATATTATCTTAACCTACAGAGAGGCAGAGGCATCTTTAAATAATTTTCAACATATTTTAGATATGCCAGTTGAAGTTAAGCCAGAGAATCCTGTTGCTACTGGCATCATTAAAGAATTGGTTTTTGAGGAAGTGAGCTTTAAACATTTAACGGCTAATCGGAATGCGCTAAATGGAATTAGTTTTAAAGTTAAACATGGGGAGACGATTGCTTTTGTTGGTCCATCTGGTTCTGGGAAAACAACTTTGGTTAAGCTTTTAGTAGGGTTATATCATCCGATTTTTGGAAAAATTAAATACAATCAGGTAGATAGTTTA
Source organism: Bacteroidota bacterium (assembly GCA_018828585.1). Taxonomy (GTDB): domain Bacteria; phylum Bacteroidota; class Bacteroidia; order Sphingobacteriales; family Sphingobacteriaceae; genus Pseudopedobacter. The sequence continues at coordinate 43,082 of JAHJVW010000039.1, read as the reverse complement.
AAAATCGATTTAGATGACTTAAGAGAGAAAATAGGCTTTGTAACTCAAGATACGCAACTTTTTTCGGGTACTATTCGTGAGAACTTACTATTTGTTAGGCCAAGCGCAACAGACGAGGAGTGTATGGAGGTTTTAAAACGGGCAGCATGTGACACACTACTTTCTAGAGCAGAGCATGGCTTGGATACCGTAATTGGTGAGGGCGGGGTTAAAGTTTCTGGTGGAGAAAAACAGAGGTTATCTATTGCAAGATCATTATTGAGGAAGCCAAATATCTTAGTTTTTGATGAAGCAACTTCTTCGTTAGATTCAATTACGGAAGAAGAAATCACTGATACAATTAGAAATGTATCAGAGCAATCTGATAGGATTACTATTTTGATTGCCCATCGTTTATCCACCATTATGCATGCTGATAAAATCTTTGTTTTAGAAAAGGGTAATATTGTAGAACAAGGTAAACATCAGCAGTTAATTGATGAAAAAGGCTTATATTATGCGATGTGGAGACAGCAAATTGGAGAGCGTTTCCAGCAGGAAAATGTTGATACGGCTGATAATTTCAATTAAATAGTATGAGTAAAATAGTTTTAATGGGATTATTTTTATTCCCGTTATTGGTCAGTCTTTTAGCTATAAAAGATGTTTTTGAGAATGAAACTTTAGATAAGAGCAAAAAAATAATTTGGATTATCATTGTTGTTTTAATCCCGTTAATTGGTGCTATTATTTATTTCTTTTTTGGGAAACCTAAGCGACTGTAACTCGTAAATAGATGTATTAAGAATAGAAGAGATATGAAGCTTTAAACAATGTACTCCCGATAGCTCTGGTCAGTATGAACAAAAAGTCCCCACAAAAGCATAAAAAATATTAAATACTAAAAATAAAATATCTTGATAAATCAGTAATATCAAAACATTATTTTAACTGATTTGTCATGGTAATTAATAAAGATTATATTACTTTGTAAATAAAATTATCCTAAGCGTAAAATGGAAGTACAGGCGGGGCAACTCTTATCACAAATTAACTTTCCTTCTGATTTAAAGAAATTTAAGGAAGAAGAGTTAGACGCCATTTGTAAAGAGTTGAGGCAATATATTATTGATGTGGTGTCTGTAAATGGCGGGCATTTTGCAGCGAACTTAGGAGTTGTTGAGTTAACGGTTGCTTTGCATTATGTTTTAAACACACCATACGATCAGTTGGTTTGGGATGTGGGGCATCAGGCTTATGGTCATAAAATTCTAACCGGAAGACGTAATGTATTCCATACCAACAGAATATATAAGGGGATAAGTGGTTTCCCAAAAAGATCAGAAAGTGAATATGATACATTTGGTGTTGGTCACTCTTCTACTTCTATATCTGCTGCCTTAGGGATGGCTGTAGCTTCGCACTATAAGGGTGAAACAGATCGACAGCATGTGGCTGTGATTGGTGATGGGGCAATGACTGCTGGAATGGCTTTCGAAGCTTTAAACCATGCTGGAATTGAGAATTCTAATCTTTTAGTGATTTTGAATGACAACTGTATGTCGATTGATCCCAATGTTGGCGCATTAAAAGAATATTTAACAGATATAAGTACTAGCAAATCTTACAATCGTTTTAGAGATGATGTTTCGGCTGTTTTAAGTAAAATTTCAGAATTAGGTCCTAATGCCCATGAAGTCGTTAAGAAGATAGAAAAGAGTATAAAGGGAACGATTTTAAAAAAGAGTAATCTTTTTGAGTCTTTAAAATTTAGATATTTTGGTCCAATTGATGGCCACGACGTCAATCATTTAGTAAAAGTTTTAGAAGATTTAAAACATATTCCAGGTCCGAAATTATTGCACTGCGTTACCATAAAAGGTAAAGGTTTTGCATTGGCAGAAAAAGATCAAACGAAATGGCATGCACCAGGTCTGTTTGATAAAATCACCGGAGAAATCAAAAAATCAGATTCTGATAAGCCTCAAGCTCCAAAATATCAGGATGTTTTCGGACACACGATGGTAGAATTGGCTGAGCAGAATGATAAAATAATGGGGGTTACTCCTGCAATGCCTTCAGGGTGCTCTTTAAACATCATGATGAGGGCAATGCCTAATAGGGCGTTTGATGTAGGGATTGCTGAACAGCATGCGGTTACATTTTCGGCAGGGTTAGCTACTCAAGGTTTAATACCTTATTGTAACATCTATTCGAGTTTTATGCAGCGAGCATTTGATCAAGTAGTACATGATGTGGCCATACAGAAGTTGCCTGTTGTATTTTGTTTAGATAGAGCAGGGATTGCTGGTGCAGATGGTCCAACACACCATGGCGCTTATGATATTGCCTTTTTCAGATGCATTCCGAATATGATTGTCTCAGCTCCAATGAATGAAGAAGAGTTAAGAAATCTAATGTATACTGCGCAATTAAAAAATCATGGAGGCCCTTTTACCATTCGTTACCCAAGAGGAAATGGTGTAATGCCAGATTGGAAAAGACCTTTTCAAGAGATTAAAGTTGGTAAAGGACGTAAGGTTTGTGATGGTGAAGATATTGTGATTCTTACTTTAGGACACATTGGTAACGAAGCAGTTAAAGCATGTTTGGAATTGAATGCAGAAGGATACCATCCAGCACATTATGATATGCGTTTTGTGAAGCCTATAGATGAAAGAATGCTACATGAGGTATTCTCTAAATTCTCTAAAGTAATTACTATCGAAGATGGTTGTTTACAGGGAGGATTTGGAAGTGCAGTTATAGAGTTCATGGTAGATCATCAGTATCAATCACAGGTTGTTCGTTTAGGAATGCCAGATGAAATTATTGAACATGGTGAACAAAAGGAGTTGTGGCAAGAATGTGGTTATGATAGTGAATCTATTATCAAAGAAGTTAAAAAATTAGCTGTTGCCAGAACAACTAAGGGGATGGTGGGGTAATTTAAGCTTGTAAGTCTTCAATCACTTTAACTAGTTTCTTAGAAATTTCAGTTCTTGATAGATGAGATAAATCTTTTTGATGAATCATGATACTTTCTTTATTTAAAAATTTCTGATATTCTTTTTGTAATACCGCTATGGTATCTTCAAAACCATTGCAAACATAGCCGGCTTGATAATTTTTTATGGTTTCCGCAATATCTCCTTTGTCCGAAACTGGAAGGAGAATAGGTTTTCTGAACATTAGATAGTCCGTAATTTTTGAGGTGACAATTTGTGATCTATCCTTAAATCTTAATTGAAGAAAGATAGACGCATCGGTTAAATAGGGAATCAATGCTTCTTTTTCAACTCTTTTTGTAATATTGGTGATGCTTTCGAGTTGATATTTTTTTACTAACATTTTCAGGTTTTCATTTTGAGCTGATCCAATAAAATTTAAAGATATGAGTTCTTTATTTTGAATGGAATTGTAAAAACCTACAAAAGCTTTAAAAAAATCTTCTTCAAATAATTGGTCGTTATAAATAGTGCCTAGAAAATTAATGCTAAACTTAGCGGGTTTAGCATTAATGAGTGGAATAATATCTTCTTGTTCAAAATTACTTCCGTTTTCAATTATAGTTATTTTATGGTGATATTTTTTAGGGAAGCAATTTTTTAAACTTTCTGAAACTATGGTAATATGGTGTGCATATTCCAATATCTTAAGTTCGGTCTTTAGTGTAAACCTTTTTTTGAGAGAATGAATTAGATGATTCGTTTCTAGCAAATGATAACCAAAATTCCAAGGATCTCTATAATCTAAAACTAATTTTGCATTAAATTTTTTCGAGAGTAGATAGGATGTTTTTATAATTCCTCCTGACCCTCCTGAAATGATGATTGAAGGCTCGGTCTTTATGTTTTTAAAATTAGATGGATTTACAAACAAAGCATCAACTTTGTAGATCATGACATGAATGGCTAAAAAAAATCTCATTATCCATTTTGGGTAATGATGTTTATCAATAAATAGCAATATTTTTTGAATAATATTATAATCAATTATTATTAAATCAAGTAAATGAGGGGTGTAAACTAAACAAGAGTTTACCGATAATTCCTCAGTATGGGAGGTATTTAATGGGGAAATTAACCCTATAGCGGTCGTATTATTGTTTTTCTCTAATAACTTACTTAAAAAGCTGAAATATCTAAATGTATAAGTTTGACTTCCTCTTAAATCATAAGTTAATATCCAGTTTAACTGCTCATTTTTTTTAGAAATCATAATAAATATTCCTGAAAGAGCTTCTCAAGCCAATAGTTATCCAGTTGGTGGTGTTATTAAATTCAAGTTTTTCTCGTTTCTATAAGTTGCCTATAATTCAATTCGTAAGTTGTATTTTGGATTTAATGAGTAAGCAGTCTTAAAATTTAAGTAAGTAAAATCAGTGAATAATCCTTAAGTAAAGATAACTTAAGTTTAAATAACAATTATGACTTAATAAATAAATGAAAATTTAATTAAGTTCTAATGCTATTATAAACAAAGGCAGTGATGAAACAACTTATAGTATATAAAAGATAGGAAAAGGAAAGCTTTATTTATAGTTTTTTTGAGTAAAAGGCAATAATTCTAAAACCAAATGTCGAATTTATCACTCGAAAACATCTTTAAAATTTAAACAATACAATTCTTTATCATCACAAAAGATTTAACAATAAACCCTATTTTCTCTTTATAGAGTTCTGCTTCTGGAAATAAAGTTTGTAAATCCTGTTGTGTTAATAAATTACAACTGTCTACAATAGCTTTTGCTTCATGATAATCTTTAGATCGTTCGAACCAACCCAAAGCAAAATTCTGCACCATTTTTATCCTTATCTTTTCGGGTAAAAACTGAAAAAAAGGTGTCATGAAGTGTGGTTCCAAAGGGAACCAATAGTTAGGGGTTTGTATGTAATAAGTATTAGATACACGTTTAATTTCTTGTGCAAATTTTATTCTATTGGCATCATCTCCAACATGTTCTATCACCGAGTTTGAATGGGCAATATGAAATGATTTATCCTTAAATTCTATCAAATTACAAGCATCACCATGATAGAAAGTAAAAATATGATCGTTTGTGGGCAAAGGAATTTCTGAAGGTAAATTAACTACTGAAATCTGCACCTTTTTTTCTGCCAAATAATTTAGCGAGAAAATATTCCAATAGGTTCTGGTTCCGCCAATGTCTATAATTCTGACTTCACCATATTTATTAAAGCATTCGTTAATCAGGATTTTTATTCTTTCAGCTCTTATTTTTCTTAGCTTAAAAGCGGGGGATGTATCAGAGTCATAATTAACCAGTAGTTTTGCTATAAAATTTGTTATTCCCATTTAGATTTGATGAATTTAAATTTTTTTAGTGGGTTATGTAAAGCTTAAATAGTCATATACATAACTTAAAGACAGATAATAACCCTTTTGATTGGCGATAAAGATAAATTTTTTTATTATTTGAAGCTTATTAATCTTTTAATTAACCATATTATGATTTAACCATGTAAAAAGAGGCGGGTTCTCTTGAAGCTATAAGTCGTGGACATTTTTCACTTAGCAAATCAAAATAATGATGACGAAGATAATTTACGGCACCTAAGATTTTCCATTCATTATTATTTGATAAAAATGCTTCTAATAAATATTGTTCATTCCATAATCTTATTTCTTCAATTATCCATTCATGTGGATAATCTCTTGGAGAAAAAATATCATGAATATGTACAATCACACCGCTATTTAAGCTCGGTAAAATTTGTAAATACTCATGAAGAACATCACCTTGAGGTCTTATAACGTGAGAGGAATCGATAAATAAAATATCTCCAGCTTCTAATTTTTTAAAAAAATCAATAGGGATATTTTCAACTTTTTCTCTTATCGTTTGAACACTAATTTTTTCTAGCCACGGCATTTCGTAAGGCTCTATACAAATGTGTTCACATGAATTTTTTCCATTAGCTTCTATAGCCAAGCGAGCAATTTTGGTGGAATTCCCCGAACCGATCTCCATGATTTTCTTTGGCTTCTTTAAGCGGATCATCTGATACCAATATTCTGCATCACCCGACTCAAATGATCCATTATTGAAATGAAATGTTGTATCATTCACAAAAACATCAGATAAATTTTGTAATTCGTCTTGGTATTTAAAAGATCTTAAAAATTCAACTTGTTCTTTTGCATTCCAGTTTATGGCATTTAGAGACCTTTCTTTAGATAAGGGTTCTTTAAGATGAACAGCATTGAAAAGAGGTTCATAATATTGATCTCTAATTGGCATAACACCTATTTTAATTAAAGTTTTTTTAGTTAATGGGAACTTTTGGATACCAACCCTTCTTACTTCTCTGTATAGAAATGCGGAGATAACAACAACTGGAAAAAATATCAGATCTAAAACTTTAGTAAGATATTTTTTAATTTTTCTTCTCATAATATATGATTATTCGCAAATCTGTAAATTAAAATTAATTATTCATTGGTTTAATAAATCTAAATATAACTCCTCAAATAGATTAGCATCAAAATAAATCATAATTTAGCGACAAAATTCTATCAGGCTTGAACATTTTTATCAGTCTTATTAAAAACATCACTAAAACTAAGGTATTTGCAAATTTTGTAAATCTCAGTGTAATACAAGTAAGTAATACGGTTTTAATGATTTTAATGATTCCAATCATTACTAGAGCTGTCGGTTTAGAAATGTTTGGGCATGTAATGGTCTCTAACGCTATAGCAGGATTAATGGGTATCTTAATCAATTATGCTACAGTTCAAACAAGTGTAAAGGAAATAGCCTTCAATCATAAAGACAACAAGATAATTTCTAAAATATTTAACGAGACTATTTTTATTAGAATTTTGTTATTCTTTTTAATGACCGCTATACTTGTATCAAGTAAATATTTTTTCCCAGTAACTTTTTTATTATACCTAAGCATTGTTCCAATTATTTTTGGAGAAGCCATTAATCCATTATTCTTTTTCTTAGGACAAGAAAATTTAAGATCTTATAATCTCTCTAACCTGGTCACCAAGGTAATTACCATCATTGCAATACTGATTTTTATTAAAGGACGTAGCGATGGTGTTTGGGTAAATTTTATCATAGGACTTTGTACAAGTGTTAATTATCTGATATTGGTATTTGTGCTCATAAAAAAATACCAGTTAAAATTTATTATGCCCAAGAAAAAGGATGTTATTAAAATTTATACAGGTAATTTTTATCTTGTTGCTAACAATTTTTCAGTTCACTTACAACAATCATTAATGTTATTTGCATTGCAGAGGTGGGGAACTGATGCCTGGCTTGGAGCTTATTCGCTTTGTGATAAGGTGATCTGGTCATCAAGATTGTTAATCATTTCAATTTCGAGTGCACTTTATCCAAAAAGTGCACAACTCTTTAAAGAAGGCCAAGTAGTTTGGATAAAATTTAGAAATAAAACTAAAATTTATATTGGAGGATTATTTTTTCTTCTTTCTGCGGTTTTATTTTTATTTCCCGGATTTATAATTTTGATTTTATCAGGCCAAGAAAATGAAACAGCTGTAACTTTTCTACGCTTCATGTCTTTAGCTCCAACATTGGCGGCATTAAATTCTATGAATGTTTTAGATAGATTGTTATATAACGATACAAAGTCTATATTTCAAATCGCTTTTATTTTACTATTGCTATCGCTTTTAATTTCAGTAACCTTAGTAAAATCTAAGAGTTACTTTTGGTTTGGTGCTTATACGCTTTCAATTGAATCATTTGCATTATTATTATATGAATTACATATCCGAAGAAAAAATAATTTATCACTCAATCCCAAATAAAATTAGATGAGTAAAAAGGTTGGTGTTATATTGGTTAATTGGAATAGTTTTGAGTTTACAAACCAATGTATCCTTTCTTTAAAAAAGTGCAATCAAGAGATTTTCGATATTATAGTAGTCGATAATGGATCTAATGATTGGTCTAATCATGAACTGAAAAAGTCACATTCAGATGTTGTTTTGATTCAATCTGAAACCAACACAGGGTTTGCTGGCGGAAATAATTTAGGGATCGATTATGCATTGAAAAGAGACTATACCTACATCATGCTCTTAAATAACGACACATTTGTAGAAGAAAATTTCTTGACTGTTTTAGTCGATTATATGGACCAAAACAGCGATGTTGGGATAATTCAGCCTAAAATATTTTGTCATCATAACAGAAAGTTATTGTGGAATGGAGGATCTTACTATTATAATTGGATCACATTGCCATACACAAAGGGATATTTAAAACCGGCAAGTCATGAATTTAATCGTATCAAAGAAGTTGATTGGGTAACTGGTTGTGCATTTTTTACTAGATCGTCCATTTTAAAAGAAGTAGGAACCCTAGAAGAAAAATTCTTTATTTATTTTGAGGATGTTGATCTCTCATTCAGAATTAAAAAACAAGGATATAAGTTAATTTATCATCCTTTTTCGATTATTTATCATATCGCAGGGATGTCTAACAAATCTAAAGTTAAACAGAAAGAAGGCTATGTAAATCCTATTGTACATTATTTGAATCAAAGAAACAGAATCTGGTTTATAAAAAGATATGTTAAATGGTATAGTTTATTACCTACTTTTTTTTATAATTTCTTTTATACTGCAGCGATTATGAGTTATTTTGTAATCTTTAAAAGGTTCAAAAAATTAAAGGCTGTTTATGATGGCTCTAAAGATGGATTTTTAAAATCTATATAACTATAAATTATTTGATGAAAAGTATCATGATTACCGGTGTAGCCGGACTTATAGGTTCAAGAATTGCAGATTGGTTATTGAAAAATCAACCCCAGTACGAGATCATAGGGATTGATAATTTAAGTGGAGGATACAAAGAAAACATTCCTGATAAGGTGATATTTTATAATCTGGATGTTGCTTCTGAAGATCTTAAAAAAGTTTTTGAGAAACATGATGTGGTTTATGTCTATCATTTAGCCGCTTATGCAGCAGAGGGTTTAAGCCCTTTTATAAGAAAATATAATTATAACAATAACTTAATAGCTACGGCAAATGTAGTCAACGAGTGTGTCAGGTTTGGTGTGAAAAGATTAATATTTACTTCTAGTTTGGCAGTATATGGCTATGGAAATCCACCATTTTCGGAAATAGACCAACCTAAACCGATAGATCCTTATGGTGTAGCAAAATATGCCTGCGAAATGGATATCCAAATTGCGGGTGAACAGCATCAATTAGATTGGTGTATCATTAGGCCCCATAATGTCTATGGTATAAATCAAAATATATGGGATAAATATCGAAATGTGTTAGGCATTTGGATGTATCAGAAACTAAATAATCAACCTTTTACCATTTTTGGCGACGGCAAACAAATGCGAGCTTTCAGCTATATCGATGATTGTCTAGAAGGATTTTGGAAAGCTGCTGTAGACGGAAATGCGTCTCGTGAAATTATTAATTTGGGCGGAATTAAAGAGACTTCCGTTTTAGAAGCTGCAGAAATTTTGAAAGAAGTAGTTGGAGGTTCTGATATTCAGTTTTTAGAAGGTAGACATGAGGTGAAATATGCATATCCTACGCATCAAAAATCAGTCGATGTATTATCTTATGTTGAGAAAACAGAATTAAAGATTGGTTTGTCAAAAATGTGGGAATGGGCGAAAGTACAGCCAGTAAGAAATCAGTTTAAATGGGATTCCTATGAACTAGATCAAGGAATATATCAATATTGGAAGTAGGTTAAACTTAAACTTATATCAGTGAAAATCTAGCTTTAAAAACGAATAAGAAATAATAAGCTGAAACGAAATCAATCTATTTTAGATATGATTTTCATAATTTTTAAATGATAATTTTCCCCATTATTTATTGCGTTTCGTTCTTTTTAGCGCTAAGAGAACTTTGGAAAGGTAAAGCACAAGGAATTTTGCTATTTATCATTTTTGGCTTATCAATTTATACTACTGCATTATCTCTTACTTTTCAATATGGCTTTGGAAATTTAATACCTTTTTTACAACCGTTAAAAGAATTTTTAGTAGTTGTCACGCTTATAGTTGGGGTTTTACAACTAAAGAAAAAAGTAAAACTTCAGTTCGTTGATTATGCAGTACTCTGTTTCTTTGGTTATACGCTTTTATACACTATTTTACCTATAGGAAGTTTATCATTTTTAGAACGATTAGGGGCTTTTAAAAGCCTTTCATTTTTCACACTAGTTTATTTCTGCGGCCGTTTTATTGATATCAAGAATGTATTCCTTAGAAAATACTTTCTTTATATTTTGGTGCTTTCGGTATTAGCAGCAGGAGTTGTCATTCTTGAACTCGTGACTTACACTCACCTACAAACTTATACCGGATACAGTAACTATAATTATTACTTTTTCAATAACGAATCTAGCGGAAATTATGGTCTAACATGGACTTTTGAATCGGCAGGGGGGTTTAAAAGATTCGCAAGTTTTTTTGCAAATCCATTAGAGCATGCTGCTGCAACAATTATTTCATTATCTGTCCTTGCTGCTTATTATACCAATGATCAATACAAAATCAAATTCGATAAATTCGGAATTATAGCGTTAATAGGCACATTTTTAAGCATATTTCTTGCAGTTTCTCGTTCATCGTTTGCGAGTTATTTTCTAGTCATCTACATGTATGGTGTTCTTACAAAGAAAAAATACATTCCAAAAATCGCACACTTTTTATTAATAACAATATCAATTTACTTTATTTATGTTCTGATAAAGGATTTAGGAGATGACAATAATGTTTTTCAGGTAGTAATTACCACACTTAATTTCACCGATGCTTCAAGTGCAGGGCATGTTTTGGAATGGTTGCAGGGTATCAACGCGATTTATCTAAACCCATTTGGATTAGGATTGGGTTCTTCTGGGCAGGTGGCCGCTTCTTTGGGGGATAACGTTGGCGGCGAAAACCAATTTATTATTATCGGTGTTCAAACTGGTTTAATAGGTTTGGGCCTTTATATCGCACTTTTTATTAGTGTGATTAAGCAAACTACTTTTTGGTTTTATAGATTGAATGGAAATGAAAAAAAAATATGCTTGGTGTTATTACTCACAAAAATAGGTTTACTTATCCCATTCTTAACTTCTGAGGTAGAAAACTCAGTATATATATCCTACATGCTATGGTTTTTAACCGGTATTTTTATAAATATAATTAGTAAAAAGAAATTAATTAATGAGCAAGATTAAAGTAGGCATAGATATACGAGACTTGCATATTGCAAAGACTGGAGCAAGAACCTACTTAGAAGAGTTGATTAAAGCTTTAGAGTTACATCCTGATAAAAATTTTAATTATATTCTAATTGATGCAAAATCGAGTGTTTATGTTGGAACAAATCAATTTTTTAAAGTCATCGAACACATTAAATTTTTCTTTTGGAAACAGATAATTTTACCCATCAAAGCTAAAATTATGGGTTGCAAAATATTAATTTGTACTGATTATTTTGTTCCCTATTTTTCTTTGGGAATAAAAACAATACCTATTTTTCATGATGCTTTTTTTTATGAATATCCTACGCAATACAATAAATACTGGCTATTTCTTTTTAAAAACCTAGCTGTAAAAGCAGCTAAAAAATCTGTCTTTGTAGTTACTCCAACAAACTATTCTAAAATTCAAATAGCGAAGCATTCTAGTATTCCGAAAGATAAAATTGAAGTAATATATGAAGCGTCAAAATCATTAAGTTTAAATGCCGATAAATCAATTAAAGACCTTCAAAATAGTTTGCAAGAAAAGAATTATCTACTACATGTGGGCACCATGGAAAAGAGAAAAAATATTCCTTCACTCTTAAAAGTGTTTAAAAAACTGAAACCCGAGTTTCCATTTTTGAAATTGGTATTGATTGGGCAATTTAGTCCAAAATCAGATATGAACGACCAAATGGAGATTATGAAAACGATAAAAAATTTGGACCTAAAAAGGGATGTTGTATTTCCAGGGTATGTTTCAGATGATGATTTGGCCGTTTTCTATAAAGATGCTTTAGCGTATGTTTTTCCATCTGTTAATGAAGGTTTTGGAATACCAATATTAGAATCTTTTTCAAAAAAATTACCAGTTTTGGCATCAAATAATACTTGTTTACCAGAGATTGGAGGTGATGCTGTTCTATATTTTGATCCTTATGATTTGGAGGATATGAGGCAGAAATTAAGGGATGTGATTACTGATAAAGAATTGAGAGAAAATATGATTTTAAAGGGAAGCGACAGATTAAAAATTTTCTCTTGGGATGATGCTGCCAATGCTTTTGTGGGTATATTCACACGAATAGTTAACTTATAAATTACATCATACTTGATATATACCTTAAGGTAAAGTTCATATATTTATCCAATTCAAATATGAAAGCCTCTGAAAACACAACGATTAAAGATAGATTCCCAACAGATTGGAAACACTCCGATGTTTTTATAACCTATTTAAGGTTATCTTTTTTTCTACTAAGAGGGACTATTCAAAGGATTTTTTTTAAAAAATCCAGAGGCTTAGTACTAGTTGGAAAAGGCGTATCTCTAAGATATTCTAAATATTTAACAGCTGGTAAAGATTTAATTATTGAGGATTTTGCTGAAATTAATTGTATGGCAACTAAGGGCATCGTTTTAGGAAACCGTGTGACCATTGGAAAATTTGCTTTGATTAGACCTACAAATGCTTATGGTGGTGAAATTGGAGTAGGTTTAAAAGTAGGGAACAACTCTAGTATTGGACCATTTGCTTATATAGGTTGCTCAGGCTTTATAGAAATTGGCGATAACGTAATTATGGGTCCAAGAGTAGGAATATATGCAGAAAATCACGTGTTTGAAAACTTAGATATATCAATTAAAGAACAAGGTGTGAAACGAGAATTTGTTAAAATTGATGATGACTGTTGGATTGCGAGTAATGTAAATATATTGGCTGGTGTTACCATTGGTAAGGGGTGCATTATAGCTAGTGGAAGTATAGTAAATAAGGATATACCTCCTTATAGTATAGTAGCAGGTGTACCAGCTAAGGTAATTAGGAAAAGAGGCGAATGAATATTTTAATGTTCCATAGTAACTCTGATTTATACGGAGCAAGTAGGATTTTGCTTTTCACAATTGAAACGTTTCAAAATGAAGGACACTATTGTAAAGTAATTTTGTCTTCTGAAGGACCACTTTCTAATGAATTAGAACAATTAAAGGTAGATTACGAAATCATCAACCTAGGAATCCTAAGAAGAAAGTACCTCAATTTTAAAGGTATTATCAATCGAATAAAAGTGACTAGGAAAGCTTGGAAAGCGTTAAATAAACTTATTGAAAAGCAGAAACCAGATTTAATATATACCAATACATCAGGAATTCTTATTAGTGCATTTATAGCAAAAAAACATAATATAAAGCACATTTGGCATCTGCATGAAATTATTTTAAGACCAAAAATTTTCACTATAGCTATTGGGAAGTTGATTAACAGCTACAGTGATAAAGTAGTTGTTGTTTCAGAAGCTGTAAAAAGACATTGGAAGAAATATATTGAAGTATCAAAAATAACAAGAATATACAATGGCATTAAAACCACAAAAAAGTTATTAAAGGAAAGTGATTTAAGGAGTGAATTAAACATATTACCTCAAGAAATTGTTATTACAATGATTGGTCGAATCAATCAGTGGAAAGGACAAGATTATTTTTTAGACATAGCTGAAGTTTTACTCAGTGAAAACAAGAATTTGAAATTTGTAATGGTTGGGGATCCATTCCCAGGTAACGAGTATATGGCTAATAATTTGGAAGAAAGGATTTCTAAAATGAAATTTAAAGACAATATTATCAATCTGTATTACCGAACTGATATTAACAGAATTCTTGAAATAACTGATATTTTCATTTGTCCAAGTATATTACCAGATCCATTTCCGACCGTAATTTTGGAAGCGATGTCTGCAGAAAAGGCAATTGTAGCCACCATGCAGGGTGGCGCTTTAGAAATGATTGTTGAAAACGAGACAGGCTTATTGATACCAATAAACAAACCTCAAGAAGCGGCAAAAATCATTTATAAGTTAATTGATGTACCTTCCCTTAGAAGCGGGTTCGCGAAGGCTGGGAAAGCCCGATTAGAACAGAATTTCTCCTATGATGCCTTTCAAAAAAACATACTTCAGCTTATAAATTCTTAAATTTACAACATTAAGAAATAATTCGTTTTGCACACAAAAAAAATCATTAAGCTGGCTATTATTGGCTCTAGAGGTTATCCGTATGTTTACGGAGGCTATGAAACCTTTGTAAAAGAATTATCGGAAAGATTAATTCATCAAAAAATAGAAGTTACTGTTTATTGCCAGAGTAATCTTTTTATTCATCAGCCAAAACAAGTAAATGGAATAAACTTATTATATATCCCAACAGTTAAGTTCAAATCATTAAATCAATTAATACATTCATTCTTAAGTATGCTTCATGTGTCTTTAAGCAACGTCGATGTGGTTTTAGTGGTCAATTTAGCAGCTGGCCCGTTGGGTTGGCTACCGCGTTTATTCGGTAAAAAGACGATGATGAATACGGATGGATTAGAATGGGAACGTCCAAAATGGAAAGGTTTGGGGAGTAAATATTTTTATTTTGGTGCGTGGTGTGCAACTAAATTTTATGATGTTTTAATAAGTGATGCCGAAGCAATGCGACAGGTTTATCTTCAAAAGTTTAATGCCGAGTCTGAAGTAATCGCTTATGGAGCACCTCAATTTGAAGAGAGAAATAGTGTCGCTTTAGAAAAGTTTAATTTAAAGCCATACGCTTATTACTTGATCGTTGGCCGTTTGATACCAGATAATAATGCTGATTTTATTATCAAAGAATTTCTTGAGTCTAATTCTCCAAAAAAATTAGTGGTTATTGGAGATGTTCCTTATCAGGATGATTATGCCAATCACCTAAAGGGTTTAGCTTCCGATAAATTAATCTTTACCGGGTATGTAAAAAATCAAGATGATTTACTGAGCTTATATCAACACTGTTTTGTTTATCTTCACGGTCATGAATTTGGTGGTACAAATCCGGCTATGTTAAAGGCAATGGCTAACAAGTGTGCGATCTTAGCTTTAAATACTCGATTTAACCAAGAGATGCTAAATAATGGTGAGTTTGGCTTATTTTTTGACAAGAATGAGAAATCTTTGAAAACTAAAATGAATGAAATTGAACAATCACCAGCGTTGGTTGAAAGCCTGCGGAAGAAAGTAAATAATGGTCTTGGCGAAAAATATAATTGGGAATTTGTGAGTAAGCAGTATATTAATTTGATGAATAAATTATTGATGAGAAATAGCCTATGACTAAGCCTTACGTAATTTATCAGAATGTACGTTCTATAATTGATGCGCCAATTATTTTATTTTGCTTATGGTGTGCTCAGGTTTTTTTTGGTCTTGATCAATTAATCTTTAAGGGAATATTTTATATTTTTATTTTACTCTCCCTTGCTTCTTGGTACGTTTCTGCCAACATCAGTAAATTATATAGTGATTTAAGAACTAATAAATTTTCTGAAGAGATTGTTTATATATTATTCACTGTTTTATTACATGCCATCTTTTTAACCTCTTTGCTTTTCTTTTTTAGAAATCAGATTCAGTTTAGTAATTACTTTTTGCTTTTTTATTTTTCTATTCTTTTTTTCTTTGTTGTCATCACAAAATATATTTTAAGAAAATATCTTCATAGTTTAATTCACAAAGGAAAGTTGCAAGAAAAAGTGTTGCTTGTGGGCTCTACACCAGCTGCAATGAATTTTTATGAAACCATTAAAAGTCACATGTATTACGGATACTCATGTTTAGGTTTTTTGGATAACCATCAGGAAAAACTAAATGGCTGTAATTATTTAGGAAGAGTGGATGATTTACCTCATGTCATCCAGAATCATGAAATAGATGAGGTAATTATAGCTTTACCTAATTCGGCACATGAAGAGATTAAATATAGTGTGGAAGTTTGTGGGCATTATGCTAAACGCGTTCGTATCATACCTGATTTCTATTTTTATGCAAGTAGCAATATCCAGATGGATACTATTGGGTTATTGCCGGTGATAAATCTGAGATCGCTGCCACAAGATAGATTTTACAATAAATTATTAAAAAGAGTTTTTGATATTGTTTTCTCTATTAGTTTTTTTATTTTAATGGGATGGTGGCTATTCCCAATAGTAGCGATATTGATCAAACTTACTTCAAGTGGTCCAGTATATTTTCTGCAAGAGCGATGGGGAATCAATAACGAACGGATCATATGTTACAAGTTTAGAACCATGAAACACGGGAGTCCTGAGATGGATGACAAAGGTAATTTCTTGCAATCCGTAAGAAATGATTCAAGAGTGACTCAAATAGGAAAATATTTAAGAAAATACAATATAGACGAGTTTCCGCAGTTTTGGAATGTGTTATTAGGTAATATGTCTATAGTGGGTCCAAGGCCACATGTAACGCCACTTAATTTATCATCCATAAAGGAAATCGAACATTATTTATTAAGACATTTAGTTAAGCCCGGGATAACAGGATGGGCTCAGGTAAATGGATGTAGAGGAGAAACATTCACTAAGCATGACATGCAAGCAAGAGTAAACTACGACCTATATTATATTCATCGTTGGACATTTCGTTTAGATTGTTGGATTATTTTGCAAACCATAGTTAATATTATAAAAGGGGATGAGAATGCGTATTAAAATTTCACTAATTTTTTTAGTTGTTCTGTTATCCAAGTTTAGTTTTGCTCAAATAGTTTGGGAAAGCCCCAAACATGAAGTGGTTAGTTTTCTTGGTAGGCAGGCTCAAAAAGGTAATATTACATTATCAGATTATATCCAACCCAGCAGTCGTAAAGAAATTAGTAAATTATTGGCTCAGCTGCGATACGCGAATTTGAGCGTTAAAGAAAACAAAGAGCTAAGCTTTTATCAAAAAGAATTTTCTGAGTTCGACACCACAGCAAATAATCCTTCATTATCAATTTTAAAGAAAGATAATTATGAAAGATTTCGAATGCTCTCTGTTAAGCAGGATGAGTTTTTACTTAGGATAGATCCAATTTTAACCTTAGAAACTACACAAAGCGCTAACCAAAATCTTTTTAAAGAATCACATGGTTTATCTTTCTTTGGACAAATGAGTAATCACTTTAGCTTTCAAGCTAGTTTTAGAGATATAACAGAAAGTGGTACCGGAATAGATCGTCTGAAAAATTTCACGCCTGAAACAGGAGTCGTTAAAACCCAAAATATTAATCCAAATGCTAAAAAATTAAATTATAGTGATGTAAGGGGTTATTTAACCTATAGTTGGAAAAACGGTGATATCAGCGTAGGTAAGGATCAAAATTTGTGGGGTTACGGTGAAAATGGCAGAATCACTCTTTCTGACAAAGCACCCTCTTATCCCTTTATAAGATTTGACTATCAACCCCTAAAATGGCTGAGATTTCATTACTTACATGCTTGGTTACAATCTGGCTTAATTGATTCTAATGCAACTTATCCAAAGGGAAACGATGTTTACGGCTCAAATAGAGAAATTTATATTTCAAAATTTTTAGCTATACATAGTTTAAACTTTATACCCAAAAAGGGTTTATTGCTCAGCTTAGGAGAATCCATGGTCTACAGCGATAGGTTTGATGCAGCTTACTTAATTCCTGTTTTATTTTTTAAGGCATACGATCAATATCAAAGTAGGTATAACATCAATACAGGTTCTAATGGGCAGTTCTTTTTTCAGGCCAGTTCTCGTAACCATATTAAAAACACACATTTATACGGAACATTGTTTATTGATGAAATCCGAACTTCAGAAATCTTTAATTCGGCCAAGAGTCGAAATCAATTGGGCTTTAATATTGGTGGAAGTGTTACGGATGTTTTTATACCTTATCTTACCCTAGGTGCCGAGTATACACGTATCAATCCTTTCGTTTATAACAATATCATTCCTGCACAAACTTATAAGAACCAAAATTACACCTTAGGGGATTGGATGGGTAGTAATTCTGATCGTTTAATAGCTTACATCAAGTACACTCCAATCCCAAGATTAAAAACATCGCTTACCTTTCAAGAAGTTAGAAAAGGAGATGAAGGGACGATCGAACAGCAATATTTAGCAGAACCGCAACCTCCGTTTCTTTTTAATTTACAGAAAATCCAAACTACTTTTACATTCAGTACAAGTTACGAATGGATTAATAATTTATATCTTTCTGCTCAGCTAAGAGCTTTTAGCGAGAGTAATTATGTTAATCGTACTAAAAATTCCCAATTTCAATTTAGTATTAGTTATGGTTTGTAATGTATAACTTTGCCAACTCCCAAAATTGAATCATATGCGCTATAAATATATCTTATACATCATATTCGGTCTTTTGATCTCGGCTTTTCAGCTGAGTGCTCAAACATTAAGCATAGAAAATATTCAAACTATAAAAGTAGACGACTTGAGTGACGATCAAATCCTATTGCTTTATCAAAAGCTTTTAAGCAGTGGTCTTACGGAAGAGACGGCTTTCCAAATGATGCAACAAAAAGGCTTACCTGCCATTGAGGTTGAAAAACTTAAGAAGAGAATTGCAGTGATCAAGTCGGGAGCAATAATGAACAATAAATTGGTCACCAAAACTAAGCCTGACAGCATCAGCTATTCTCGTCAAGAGCAAAATATTCCATTAAATATTTTTACAAATGTTCCATCACAAGTATATGGGCTTGCCTATTTTAATAATTCGAAACTGAGTTTTCAGCCGGATTTAAGAATTGCTACTCCCGAAGGATATGTCATAGGCACTCAAGATCAATTGATTATTTTATTGACTGGTTTAAATGAGTCTTCCTTAAAAACAGAGGTTACTCCCGAAGGAAACATACAAATTCCCTATGTGGGATTAATTTATGTTGGAGGTTTAACCATTGAGCAGGCAAGGACCCTCATAAGGACAAAAATGCAAAAGTTTTATCCAGCCTTATCATCCGGACAAACCAAGTTAAGTGTAACCTTAGGGAACATTAGAAGCATAAGAGTAACCATCATAGGGGAAGTCAAACAACCTGGTACCTATACGCTGTCTTCACTTTCGACGATGTTTAATGCGCTTTATCAAACTGGCGGTCCTACAGAAAATGGTTCGTTAAGAAGCATAGAACTGATTAGGGGGAATAAAGTATTTAAGAAAGTCGATCTTTATTCATTTTTACAGAAAGGCTTGTTAAGTGATAACATTAGCTTACAAGATCAAGATGTGATTAGAATTCCATTTTATCAAAAGAGAGTGGTTTTAAGTGGTGAAGTAAAAATGCCTGCAGCTTATGAGCTTAGACCTGGCGAAACAATTTCAGATTTAATTCAGTATGCTGGTGGTTTTAGTGCAGATGCCTATCAGCAGATGCTGAAAGTTTTTCAAAAGGGCAAAACGGAACAAATGGTAAAAAATGTTCCAGATAATATTTATGAAAACTACGTTCCGCAAAATGCGGATTCTATTGTCGTAGGTAGAATACTAGAGCGTTATACTAATCGGGTGAGTATCTATGGGGCAATTTATCGTCCAGGCGTTTTTGAATTAAAGGAAGGTTTAACGCTTAAAGGGTTAATTGAAGATGCCAGTGGATTAAGAGGAAATGCATTATTAAGCAGGGGATATATTAACAGAATTAAGCCAGACTTAACCAAGCAAACCGTTTCATTTGATTTAGCAGATATTATTTCAGGAAAGACAGCTGATATCGTTCTTCAAAGAGAGGATGAAGTTTTCATTATCTCTAGTGATGAACTGCGAAATGAATTGTCGGTAAGCATTAGTGGCTTTGTGAAGCAGCCTGGAAACTATGGTTTTAGAGAAGGAATGCAGTTGGCAGATTTAATTGCGATGGCGGGAGGCTTTAAATATAATGCTGCAAATCATAGAATTGAAATTTCAAGAATCATTCAGAATAAATCAGATATAGTAGCCAATCAATTGGTAAAAACTTTTACTGTTGATTTAGACAGCAATTTGCAATCCAATGAACCCATTCAGTTACAAGCTTTGGATAAAATTACGGTACCAAGGTTAGTCAATTATCAGACCTTGGGTAATATTAACATAGGAGGCGAAATTCTATTTCCTGGAATTTATGCTTTACAAAGAAGAGATGAAACCGCTTTAGAGTTAATTCAAAGAGCAGGTGGAATTACTCCTTCTGGTTCTTTAAGGAATGCTCAGATTTACAGAAATGGCTTAAGAGTGGATGCGAATTTAACTGGCAAGGAAAAGGAAAGAAAATTAATTCTTTTACCTCAAGATAGTGTTTTCATTCCAAAAGAAAATCCATTTGTTGAAGTTCTGGGTGGGGTAAATACGCCTCAATTATTTCATTACAACAGCAAAAACTTTAAATATTATATCAACTCAGCTGGCGGTATTAAACAGAATGTAAAACTAAGGAATGCTTATGTTGCGTATCCAAATGGGATAAATAGTCCGGTTAAGCATTTCTTATTCTTCAGAAATTATCCTATAGTTACCGAAGGAAGTAAAATTATTGTACCACAACCCTCTTTTGATGTTAAAGTGAAATTGGGTGTAGGTGAAATTTCTGCCTTCGCGACGGCATTAACGGCACTGGTCAGTATATTCGCTATTTTACGTAAATAATCAATGAAAAATTATCCTGTACAAAATCCAGAAGAAGAAAATTTCTCCTTTAAAATGTTATTTATTGAACGTAAAGATGATTTTTTATACCTGTGGAAAAGAAAATTTCAAATCATATTAATAGGGGTATTAGGTGGCATTGCAGGCTTATTAATTTCATTCATTTGGCCCGTGTCTTATACCGCGAGACTCACTTTTGTGGTAGAGGATTCTAAATCATCAGGTGGCGGATCTTTGGTATCTGCTTTAGCAGGTCAATTTGGCTTCGATATGAATAGCTTGGGTGGCGCTTCTGGTGTGTTAGCGGGGGATAACGTGGAGCAGTTATTAAAGAGTAATACAATTTTGAAAAATACTTTGTTGACCTCCTACGGAGATGAACAAAATCATACGTTGGCAGATATTTTTGCGATAAAGAATAAGCTTATCAAGAGCTGGGAAAGTAAATATCTAAATGGAGAGGGAATCCTTTCTTTTCCGACAAAGACTAGCAATTATTCAAGACTTCAAGACAGTCTCTTACAGGATATTGGCAAACGAATTCAGAAAAGTGGTTTAAGCATCGTTAAACCAGATAAAAAATTAAGCTTTTTTGAGTTGAGTACCACCATGAAGGATGAAAAATTAGCGCAATTATTATGCAGTAGATTGTTAGCAGAAGGAGCTGATTTTTATATACAAACGAAAACAAAGCGCTTAAAAACTAATGTAGACAAGTTACAGCTAAGAGCAGACAGCATCACCGCTTTATTGAATCAGAAAACCTATCAAGCATCTTCCTCAAATAGGATTCTATTAGACGTTAATCCAGCTTATCCAACGGCAAAAGTAGGTTCCGAGGTAAAAGAAAGAGATAAAATAGTTTTATCTACCATTTATACCGAGGTAATTAAAAATTTAGAAGTCAGTAAGACGATGTTGATGCAAGAAACGCCAACCGTCCAAATCGTGGATCAACCTGATTTACCTTTGGAAAAAAATAAATTAAAGTGGTGGCAGGGAGTAGCCTACGGAGGATTTTTGGCTGGATTATTTTATATGATCTTTCTATTATTTAAACAACCAGCTAGAAAAAATAGTTAATTCCTATTCTTCCATGGAAATTTCCTCGGTCTTGCCCAACTGGTAAATAATTTCCAGAAGGCGTAAAGTCATACCATTGGTAATTTAAAGATTTGATATAGTTGAGCTCGGTGTTTAGTAAAAAGTGATTGAATTTCCATTGGCCTAAAGCCGCAAAACTTAAATCAACCCATCTTCTGCTTTGGCCATTATAATCTCCAATGAGAGCCTCATAATAATCTTGATCGTGGACTGATCTTTCAAAACGGAAGCCTATATTTTTAAAGTCTTTCAAATAATTGATAGAAAAAGATTGTAAGTCACCTCCTGAGCCAGTTCCAGCACCCAATACTTGCCCTTTGTTTGTATATCCTTGAAATAGCTCTCCATGATAATACCAAGACCCTGCTGGCCTCACTAATCGATCAGGCGTTTGTGATAATTGTGTAATTTCAGAACTTATGGTAATATATTCATCCCTTTTATTAAGTGCTATCATTTTTTTGAATCCAAAAATATAGGCTCTCGAATGTTGAGGGGAACCCAAAAAATCTCTAAAATCTATGGCGTTATCATTCACGCCATATTCAAAATATACTTCCGCATGCGTTTTTGGCAAAAGCCATTTCGCATAAACCGAGCTTAATTGATCCCGAGGAATGGGGTCTCCATTATTGGTGTTTTTCTTTTGATAAGGCGTTAAAAATGGGACATATTCTTGAAAAGTGTCCACAGTCGCATGATAAGCTTGAAACGTTCTAGTTAGCCCAAAAAATAGCCCAGGTACCCATTTGGGTTGGTAACTAAACGTTAAAGCTGATAAATATCTCCAATCAGGATTCTTAGCATTATATAATAATGAACCATTGTTCGTCTTATTTTTCACTAAAGCTGATTGATTAGACTCTTCTAATCTGCCTCCAAACATCTCAAATTCTAATGATCCAATTCCAATATTAATGGGTCGATTGCTATGTAATGAAATATTCTTAAAGCCAGGCGCATGATTACCCATGATCAAGCTATTTCTATTGCCTGGTCCCCACCATTTATTTTCATTAGATAAACTCAAACTTAACCATTGATGACTCAGAGAAATATTACTTTGACCCCATGAAACTTTTGAATAAGATCCAGGTCCAAATTTTTCTGGCTGATCTGTACCTGAATGATAAGCGTAATAGTTGATCAAATCCTGATCAGAATGATACTTCCCAAAATCATCAAAAATTAGATTTTGAGCATAGACATACTCTGGTTGAAGTTGAATGGATAGTGGCCCTACCTTAAAATAAAAACCCGCTGAAACCAGACTTTCATAGCCTTTAGCGGGAATCATAGCGCCATCATTCCATCCATAGGGATGATCCGTATTTACTTGTTGAATCAATGTAATGGGAAGAAGACTCAGCGAAAGATGCTTTTGCTCTATGAGCGGATAAAAAAACCTTAAGCTGTCTCTCGTATTTCTTGAAGAGGGTTTAATTGCTTGAGTGAGGTAAGCATCATTTAATGGTCTGATGGTAAACGATAGACTAGAGTCTAGTTCACCCTTCAATTGTAAAAACTGGTAATAATCTTCAACAGTACTTCCCACATTGATGGTTTGCCCATAAATGTGAGGACAGATAAAAATGAAGATCAGAAAGGAATAAATGTTTATTTTTTTCATCATTAAAATCTATAATTCACTCCTAACTGAATTTGCAGATTAAATTTATTTAGCCCATAAACAAAGTAAGGGTCGCCGGGCTTTTGTTCTAGGTAGTATTTATAATTATATGACCTTGTCGCGAAAATATTTGCATTAAATAATAAGTTTTGGTAATCCCAAGTACCTGAAGCTTTTAAGCTTAAATCATACCAATGTCTTCTAAAATCGTAAGAATCCTGTAAGGCATAATAGTAAAAATCGTCGTTATGAAGATAACGCTCTACTTCCAGACCTATTTTTTTTAATCCCTTATTCCAGCTCACACTGACTTGTTGGATGTTAGCTCCTGGACCAATTCCAGCACCTATCTCTTGTCCTTGATGGGTATAACCAGCTGTTATAAATGAATTGATATACCAAGAGTTTAAGTTGGTAATGTCATTTGAGTTCGTCTCATTTAACTGACTTACTTCTGCCGAGATGAGTAAATGCTCGTCCTTATTCTTCAATGGAAGGACCTTCCTTAAGCCTACGATATATCCTCTGTTTTTTTCTGTTTCTAACAGATTATTTCTTAAGCTGGTATTTTGATGATGTCTACCAAATTCTCCATAGAATTCAGCTTTACTTTCCGGCCAAATCCATCTAAAAAAGACCGCTCCCATTTGTTGTCTTTTCACTAAACTTTCATCAGCGCTTACAGATTGAAATGGAGAAAATAAAGGAAGATAATCTCCTATACGGTTACCCTGTTGATGGGTGTAAAGTTGCAGCGTTCTATCAAACCCTAGGAATAAACCCTTGATCCATTTGGGCTGCCAGGTAAAAATCATACCAGATAAATATCTTTGATTACGGGATTTAGGGACGTAAAGGGGTTCGTTGAAATAGGTTAGTTCGGGAGTTAATACGCCATATTTACTAGTTTGTGGCCATCCAGCAATGATCTGACCTTCAAAACTACCTACTCTGGTTGCTATGGGTTTAATCGTGTTTAATGTGAAGTGCTTAAAGCCTGGAGCAGTATTACTCATTAACAATGAATTGCTGATACCAGGACCCCACCATAAATTCTCCGTCGATAAACCAAAAGAGACATTCTTTGAGTTTATTCTAACACTACTTTGACCCCAATAGGTTTCCCCAAAAGAACTATTCCCAAAGCGTTCGGGGAGATCAATTTTATTATAAAAATCATAATATCTTGCTGTAAATACTTTGAAGTTCTTATCTGAAAAACCTTCAAATTCGGGATTTGCAGCTAAAACTATTTCAGGCTGCAGCTGGATACTTATAGGGCCAATTTTCCCATAGAATCCAGCACTAAAATAGGTTTGTAAACCACTAGCAGGAATCATGGGTCCATCATTCCATCCATATGGATGATCAGAATTAAAACGTGTTTGAAACTGAATTGGGAGTAGATGAAAATTAATTAGTTCATTTTTGGATTGGTATCCCGATTGAATCTTCAGAAGATTATGCGGGGTTCTAAGCGTGTCTATAAAATATTCGGAGCGTACTCCAAAGTTTTTTGTTGGATATATTGGACGAATGGTATGTGACAGTTTATCAAAAGAGCTATCACTCAACAGTTGATTTTGTCTGTAATAATCTTCCAAATTAGCAAAGCCAACCGCAATAGTTTGCGCACTAATAGGAGATGAATTGAACAGCAAAACAGTAATGAAGCTACAACAGATGAATAAATATTTTTTCATTAGTTTAAACTGATACTTACAATTTTTAGATTATCTATTGACCAACTTTCATCACAAATGGCAGGTTTGACATTTGTTTGAATTAAATGATCCAAGCATTTTAAATTTAAAGATGAATTTTTATGCTGAATAATTTTTCTGATTTTATACAGTGTTGATCCACCAGATATTAGTTTTAAACTACAAAAGCCAGGGAGTAGAACGTCGACTGCACCGCTTCTTGGATTGTGATTGTTATTGGGATAATCATCAGGATAGGATTGTGGACTACAAAAAGTTGTTGCGCAAATGGTATTAGAAAATGTGGTATAGATATAAGGGGAACCATCTATTTGCATTTCCCAAATGTCAGGACCATCTATACCGTTGGATGTTTTGTTCCCGTCCCAAGTATCGTGTATGTAAAGGTCAAAGCTAATTTCAATTAAATCGTGTGTTGGAATTTGGTTTAATATTAATTCAAAACCGTCATTATTAAAATTTCCAAGCACTTTACTTTGATTAAAAGTACTGATTTTAGTATTGCTTAAGTGGGTTATATCACCCGTATCGAAGTTATTTTCATAAATTGTTTGTTTGAATTCTTTAGGCGATTTACAGGTAGAAAGGCCACATGTAATCATGAATAAAAACAAATAAGTAGCTATCTTAAGGTTAAGCATTTACTACAATTTCAATTTCATCTAATTCTTCATATATAGAGTTCTTACTTTTATACTCTGGAACCAATTCTTTCATTTTTTTGACCACCACTTTGTCCTGATATTTATATGAAATATCAATTAATTGTTGGATTAGTTGACTCACCTCTTCAAAATTATAAGTGATGACTTTTGCAATCATAATTTTATGATGATGCGTTGGAATGGTATTTTCTAGATCATTTAACAATTCTTCATATAGTTTTTCACCAGGTCGTAAGCCTGTAAACTCAATCTTGATATCTTGATTAGGGATTAATCCAGAGAGTTTAATCATCTTTTTTGCTAGTTCAACAATCTTTACAGATTGTCCCATATCAAAAATGTAAATCTCTCCTCCTTCGCCCATTGATCCTGCTTCTAGTACTAAGCGACAAGCTTCGGGAATGGTCATAAAATATCGGGTGATATCTGGATGGGTTACCGTTATTGGGCCACCGCTTTGTATTTGAGCTTTAAATCGAGGAATTACGGAGCCATTTGAGCCCAATACGTTTCCGAATCTGGTCGTAATAAATTTAGTTTTATTTTCTTTCGTGTTTAAATGGCTTAAACCATTCTTAAAAGCTTTTATATTACTGTTTAATGCTCCGTAAAATGATTGTACATAAATCTCAGCGATTCTTTTGGAAGCCCCCATGATGCTGGTTGGGTTTACCGCCTTATCTGTAGAAATCATCACGAATTTTGCGACATTGTATTTGACCGATAAATCAGCTAGATTTTTTGTTCCACCTACGTTGGTACAGATGGCTTCACTGGGATTATTCTCCATCATGGGAACATGCTTATAGGCAGCAGCATGATAAACAAAATGAGGCTTAAATGTCTCAAAAAGCGATTCCATTCGAGGTTTATTTCTTACATCCCCAATAAAAGCCACGAAATTCTCAAAAATATTATTGTCCTGCAACTCTAACTGAAGCTCATGCAGTGCAGTCTCGGCAATATCATTTAGAATAATGAGCTGTGGCTGGAATTTGACCAATTGACGAACCAGCTCGCTACCAATAGATCCTGCAGCACCGGTAACTAAAATTCTTTTTCCCTTAACTTGATCCTCGATGACATCTTCTTCAATGACGATAGGACTCCTTTCTAATAAATCCTCAATCTTTACATTTTTAATTTGGTTCACTTTAAACGAACCATTAACCCAAGTTTTTAAGGGAGGAACACTTAAAACTTTTACATCATGGTCTAAACACAAATCAACTGCTCTGTTCTTTCTTTCAGGGGTGATGTTCTGAGAAGTTAGAATTAAGTCATCTATGTGTTCTAATTCAATAATTTTTTCTAAATCATCGGTATGATAAATCCTTACGTTGTCTACGACTTTGCCTTTTTTTCTTGGGTCATCATCAATAAATGCGACTACTCTCATATTCACATTCGGGTCCGAATCTAAGGTTCTTTTGGTGGCTACTCCAGTTTCTCCAACACCATAAATCACTACTCCTCTTCTATCTAATTTCATGTTTTTGATATACATGAAGAAATATTTAACCAATACTCGGTAGGTGATTAACAAAACAAAACTACACAAGCCGGTAATAACTACGATGACATTAGAAATTAAAGCAGGTTGATTAAATGAAACTAAAAATAGGTTGCAAAGGATGAAGAATAAATTGCTGACCGAAATGCTGAATAAAATACGAAACGAGTCCTGCGCACTGGTGTATCTTACAATACCCGCATAAGTTTTAACGCTAAAGAAAACAATGCAATTGATGGCTATGAAAATAAGCGTATTCCTACTTAATTCTTGAATAACAATATGATCAACAACAAAATTATAGCGAATAAAATAGGCGAAAATCAGTGATAGTGCACAAAAAGCAAGGTCAATAGCGAAAATTAACCAACGAGGTACAATGTTTATTTTTTTAAACATGCGAATTCATATTAGTAGTTTCAAATATACTATTTGTTTTAGAGAATTAGCAAAATCCCAAATTTAAGATTAGTCACTGGATATCATTTTAGAACTAAATAATTTTCGGAATCCTTCTAATTTTAATCTCAAGGTAATATACAGTAAAATAATGAAGATAAATATAGGGATGGCGATATAAATGGAGAAATAAATTAAAGTTAGATTTAGCATTAGTTGAATTACACTATAAACTATTGAAATGAGGAGGTGATTCCATTTAAGTTCATTCGCTAAATATTGATAAAAATGGGAACGATGCGCTTCAAAAATATTTTCTTTTCTAATGATTCGGCAGGTAATCGTAGCTACTGCATCCAATCCGTAAATACCCAATAATAGGATCCATTTTAGGTTTGCTGTCTCTACCATTAAAGTGATGAGCAAGAAACAAAATAATAATGCCATACTGATGCTCCCTACATCCCCAGCAAAAGTCTTGGCTTTTTTCCTCAAATTGAAAAATCCAAATACCACCAGCGAAGCTAGTAGTAAGAGGAGTATGTTTTCATTTAGTAATGGAATGTTTAATTGATGTTGAATGAACCAAAAGCTGATCAAGGTCACTAAAGAATACAATACGGTCATTCCATTGATCCCATCCATAAAGTTATAGGCGTTGATGATGCCGATGATGATCACAAAAGACGTAAGAATCAAGATAAAAGAAACAAGACTAAATGGTGATGAAATCAGCATATTTTGATTTAGAAATATTTGAGTTAAGATGAATAAAACTGAGATAAAATGAATTCCAATCCTTAACTTATTATTCAGCGTTAATATATCGTCTAAGAAACTAATGGAGGCAATGGCAAAAATTCCTATTGCTAAAAGATACTGATGGGGTTGATCAATGAATATACCCAGTACCAACGCTAAAGGAAAAATGACTCCTCCTCCTCGGATGGTAAGGATGGAATGGGAACTTCTTTCATTGGGTTTGTCGATGATGTTGAAATGATCTGCTATCTTAAAGTAGATGAGTTCTAATAGAAATAGGCCCAAAAAAGCGATAACAAATATGAACATGTTGCAAATATAGCAACAAATTGGGTGGAGCGAGGAATGAAGCTTATTCTGTTGTTACGCTAGAAGTCCGATGTCAGAAGACCGGGGAAAGTACCCTCACCTCGAGTGATCAAGAGAGGTCTATGGGTTTTAAGCAGTACCTTTTACAAACAGATTTCTCCCTGCGGTCGAAATGACGGGTTGTGCCAACGTCACCTCGAGTGATAACGAGAGGTCTGTGGGTTATAAGTACAACACACTGCCATTTTACAAACAGATTCCTCACTTTGTTCGGAATGACGGGTTATGCCAACGTCACCTCGAGTGATAAGGAGAGATCTGCCCGTTATGTGTACGATTCTTACGGTACTGTAAATAAAATAAAGGTAAATACGAACAGATTTCTCCCTGCATTCGAAATGACGGGTTATGCCAACGTCACCTCGAGTGATAAGGAGAGGTCTGTGAGTTATAAGCAGTGCCTTGTACAAACAGATTTATCTTCGATGAACTACGTTTCTCCCTGCGGTCGAAATGACGGGTTGTGCTACCGTCATCTCGAGTGATAAGGAGAGATCTGTGGGTTATAAGTACAACACACTACCATTGTACAAACAGGTTTCTCCCTGCGGTCGAAATGACGTTTTAACTCTACGTCACCTCGAGTGAAAAGGAGAGGTCTGTGGGTTGTAAGCAGTGGCTTTTACAAACAGATTCCTCACTTTGTTCGGAATGACGGGTGAAAAAAATTAAAACAATTCCCTATTTTTAAATTCATCAAAACAAAAAAATGGAAAAAGGAGGTGCGATTTACATTATGACTAATAAAAACAAAACCACTTTATACATCGGGGTTAGTTCTAACTTGCCCGCTAGGTTATGGGAGCATATTCACCAAGTATATCCTAAAAGTTTTACAGCGAGGTATAACTTGAGTTATTGTATTTATTACGAATCTTATTTTAGCATTGAGGAAGCCATTTTAAGAGAGAAGGAGATAAAAAAATGGCGAAGAGAGAAAAAAGAAGCTCTTATCAATACCTTAAATCCGGAATGGAATGATTTGTATGAAGTCATTAAAGAATGGTGATGGGGAGGCTTTTGATGATGTACTGCCTCGAACGAACAGATCTACCCTTATACAAACAGATTCCTCACTTCGTTCGGAATGACGTTTTAACTCTACAATCACCTCGAGTGATAACGAGAGGTCTGTGGGTTATAGGCAGTGCCTTTTACAAACAGGTTTCTCCCTTTGGTCGAAATGACGTTTTAACTCTACGTCACCTCGAGTGATAAGGAGAGGTCTAGGGGTTATAGGCAGTGCCTTTTACAAACAGGTTTCTCCCTTCGGTCGAAATGACGGGTTATGCCAACGTCATCTCGAGTGATAAGGAGAGATCTGCCCGTTATGTGTACGATTCTTACTGTACTTTAAATAAAATGAAGGTGAATACAAACAGGTTTCTCCCTTTGGTCGAAATGACGGGTTAACTCTACGTCACCTCGAGTGAAAAGGAGCGATCTGTGGGTTATAGGTAGTGCTTTTTACAAACAGATTCCTCATTACATTCGGAATGACGGTAACAACGAACAGATTTATCTTCTCTGAACTACGTCCCTCCCTCTGGTCGGATGAAGTTCACATAAAAAAAGGTCCCGAAGGACCTTAAATGCTTTTCAGCCTACGCCAGCAAAAATAGAGGAATAAGCCGAGCAGCAGGATACCAAGCCACTGAACCCATTTCCAGCTTTTGGTAGGAGGATAGCTGAGCTCTTTTTCTTTTCGATCAAGTCGATCATGCCGGACTTGATAAGATTGTTGTTGAGTCAGCTGTGATCCTTGTTGAAAAGCATGGCTTTTTACATGTTCTTGCACCAGCATTGGCGGATGTAGGCTGTCGGCAAAGACCCATAGGTTGCGCCATTGTTCTTGCTCCCAGGATAAACTGTCTTTGCTGATTTGTCGGAGTGCCGTACTGTCCAACAGGCTGCGTTGGATGTATTGTTCCATCTCCCGAGAATGGAGCGCCTTTTTCTTCCACCAATGACAAGAGCAGCAAAAGCAGAGCAAGCAGCCGAGTAGCATCACTTTTCTCATGGCGTCCCTCCTTCCTCTGGTAGCCAGTTGGCCAGGTCGTAAATTAAATGCAGAGGTCTTCTCTTGCGGTAGACCCCATCACCTTCCCGACTTCCATCGGCATTGCTATTGCCTTCTATACTGATGACCCAATCATGCTGTAAGTCGGCAACAAAACCCACATGGGCAATGCGGTGGAGCTCGGGAAACCAGATGCCGAATACCAAGCCTGGCGCTGCTTTTTTGCGGTGCACCCTACTATTGAAGAGGGCTGGCGACCAGCCAGTTCTGGGCTGTGCATAACCCGCCTTTCGAAAAACCCAGCAAACAAATGCCGCACACCAGGGAGCGCCCATTCTCAAATCTGCAGCGGCTAAGTAAGCCGCTACCCTTTGACCATCATTGTGACCGGAGGCTTCGCGAATCCCCACTTCTTGGTTTGCAATGGCCAACAAACGGGTCATGCCTAATTTTTCTTGTTTTAAAAGATGGCCATGAGGCAGAGTGTTCCGCTCAGCAAAACCAAGGCAAAAGATAACCAGTACAATACGAATTGTTGCCATAAGGATAAAAATCTAAATTGTGTAACCATAAATAAAAGTGAAGGAAGACCTAAAGCAGTCCAACAGCGTTTTACTAGCCAATAGCTCATGCTCAGCAGTACTAAAAAGGAAAGGATGCTGAGGAAAACCAAAGACCATACCCCTTGGTCAATCCAAGCGGCCGTAGGCGCTAAGCGATGTATCCAATTGGGGCTAAAAATTAAAATTAAGAATAGGATCAAGGCCAGGAGATGTTCTTGGCGGAGTTCCATTTTGAATTGTTGAATGAGTTGTTTCATTTTTTTAGCGTAAATAGTCCCGACAAATCGCCGGGACTAAGGTTAAACCATGGCAGCAATGCTATTGCACTACTACTTGACCTAAATAAGCACTGGTCGAAATCAGTTTGTTATCGTTACTTTTTACGGTAATCCAACAGTTCACTGTTTGACCAGAGAAGGAAGCAGGTAATGCCGCCAAGAATTCTCCTGCTGATCTTAAAGCACTTTCTTGGAAGGTGAACCCCGAACCAGAAGTTTCTTCAAAAATTAAAGCACTCACCTTATCATCGGTTTTGGCCAATCCCATTAAACTTAGGGCGTCCCAAGAAAAATGAAGGGTATTAGCAGCATCACTTGCTACAGTCGCATCTGTTAAGCCATTCAGCTCTCCTCTACTGATCACCACCTTATTGAGGTTAATGGTGAAATTTGGACTGACGCCAGAAATAGCGTTCTTAAGGTGATAAGATACCGCATAGTTGAAAGGGGTCAGGGAGCCTTTGATGTTCTGATAGCCATCCACGATCAAGCCACTGATAGGTTTTAAAAAGTTGATGACCTGTAAAAACTTGTTTTGTACATCCAACTGTTTTTGAGTGGCAGCTTTGTTGCTCTTGCGGGGTAAACTGCGCATGTAGGTGATCCCCTTCCATTGGCTACCAATCACGGTACCCACTTTTCCATTGAAGGGACCCAAGATCCCTTTTTCATACTTTCCCATTTTTTTGTTTTTTAAATGAATAATCTGTGTCACTGTTAAGCGCTTATTGACAGCTTGGGGCTAAGTAAAGGAAGCTTTAAATGGATTTTTAGGCTGTGAAACAAATTGACCTACGATGCAACCTCTTGACCATATTTCGTATTCATTTCTTTTAGCTTACTTAGGGAATTGTTTTATACTACATTTAGAAAGAGGCCTTTTCTAAAAGAAATTTAAAAGCAGGTCATAACTAGAGTAAAAGAGTTTAAGCCTAAATAACCGGCAACTCGAGTGATAACGAGAGGTCTGTGGGTTTTCTCCCCGCGTCACCTCGAACGATAGAGAGAGGTCTGTGGGTTTTAAGCAGTACCTTGTACGAACAGATTCCTCATTTCATTCGGAATGACGGTAAATACAAACAGATTTCTCCCCGCGTCACCTCGAACGATAGAGAGAGGTCTGTGGGTTTTAAGCAGTACCTTGTATTAACAGATTCCTCATTACATTCGGAATGACGGGTTAAAAGGAATGACGCCTAAAGTATACCATCATTCTACGCTTTGAAACAATCGTTCTACCTCTCTTCTCAAAAAGATGTCTCGGTTACCAATTTTATTAGGGTGCAGTAATTCCCTTTGTTTCCATCTATAAAGGGTACTTCTGCTAATGCGGTACAATCGCATCACCTCATAACTATCCAACCATTCTTCCTGATAATTTTGTTGTACGCTCTGCTGCTTTTTAAAGGCTAACATTTCCACCAATAAAGAGCGTATTTCTCGCTGGCATTGATGCTTGATGAGTTCTGCAAGCAGTAACTCAACGCTTTTTAATTTCTTTTCTATGCGAAAAAGATGTTGTTCTACTGGAGTTGCCATAACCAGCTGTTTAAAATTTATTTAGGTAACGTTTACGCCCTTTGTATTGCTCGTAATTTTTCTTAAAATTTTTAAAGCGGTTCCTACTGATCATTAAGTTTAGGCGGGGCTCTATTGGGTGTTTGATGGTTAACCGGCCTTGCATATTGCCTAAGGCTTCATAAGATCTTACGCTTTGCCAATTGACCATTAAGGAACGGTTGATGCGGAAACCAAAATCAGGCGGAAGCTTTTTCTCTAAGGTATTTAAGGTATAATCTGTATTCCATATCTCGCCATTAATGAGGTAAGCATAGCCTATGTGAGATGCATGATAGAATAAGATAATCTCATCCAAGGCTATGCGAGATCTCTTACGACCTAGGCATGCCTGAATATAGTGTACAAATTCTTGATCGTCTACAAACAGCTTGTTTTGATTTTGTTTTTCTTGGATCAAATCATAACAAATCCTAGTGATATTTAAACAGAGGAGCATCCAACCCACCATTTGGGCCTCTACCCTCATATACCTGCTGTGCAAAAAATCTTGATGATAAAGGTAAAAGTAGCACCAAACCAGCAGCAAGTCTAAGCCCATCATTAAAACTAATCCAAAGAAAACTTGTGCCAGCAGGCGTCGAACCATTCGCCCTTCCCAAGGTAAGCGCTGATTCAATTGGAGATGCACTTGGTGGCTTAACCAAATCAAAAGCCAAGCAATAACAGTACTTGCCAATAAAGCCACATAATAGCCTTTCAACTGCAAAAGTTGAGATAAGGGATGGTCTTGTGGGATGATAAGGATGTACTGAGCTCCAATCAAGGCAAGAAATACTCGCCCTAACGTAGGAAGTTTTTTGTAGAAATAGGGTTTCATAAGGTTAGGTAAAAATTGATGTTAGGGCAAATATATAACTTTACTTTAAAAGAAAAATAATTACATATAAAAATAACTACCATTCGAGGTATAAAAACTACCATTCGAGAATGAAATGCTTTGTCCCTCAGCCAAGGAATAGAGGGCTTTTTTACTTTAGTTAAAAATTTATAAATATGAACAAACACGATTTTACCCCATTGGGCATGCAACAATTGTTAGCCGCCCTTTATGCGCTCAATGATGAGGCATTGGCTGCAGAAGCAGCCGCTTTACAAAATGATTTTAATGGCTGGTGTATGCTGCATTTTAATTTAGACTCCCAGCAATTGTCCTATCTGATGGGTATAGACCAGCAAATGCAAGTGCAACTATCCAGTAGGGGCAGCTATTACCTTAAACAAAGAGGAGCCATTAACCTGATGCAAGTCAATCAAAACCCCTTATTAAAAGGAGATGGGGATAGTGCTAAAATTTTTAACCTCAATGAGCAGCAGAATAGTACTTACTCGCCCGATACAGGTTACCAAAATCTTTCAAGCCTCAACATCCAAGTGACGTATCCGGCGGGGAGCTAAAGAAATTTTCCCTTGAAAAGCAGCGATTCTTATTGGCCGATAGGAAAGGAAGGAGACGCCGAAAACCTTTAGAACAGAGTAGGCATCAATTTATCTTAAACTCTATGGCTTCGAGTTTTGGCAAAGCCGCAAACAAAATGAAAAAAGTTAAATTTCTATTGGTGATGGCAACCCTACTTGCAGTACCAGCAGCTTTTGCATTTACCCAATACCACAGAACCCTCCAAGAATGGGCTTATGATGGGAGTGGTAGTGTATTAGCACCAGAGAATTATGTTTTAGTAGAAACATCTCCCGCCTGTGAAGGAACCGCTAGTATTTGTACGATAATGGCTCCAGATGATGGAAATGGCGAGCCTGATCTTTCAGATACAGGATTACAATCTAGAATTACAAACAAAGACACCAGCAATGGTGATGTATTTCTAAAAAACTAGTTTAAAAATGAGGCTGTTTCAAAAAGAGTGATTTGTCATGTTGAACTTGTTTCAATAGCTCATCATATAGGTTTTCCTGTATCTGAGTCACCTTTTTTAATAAGATTCCGAAATAAATTCGGAATGACATGCTTTTTGAGACAGCCTCATTTCATCTGTTATTTTGGCTAATGCCTGATAAATTCACTACCAATGTTGGAAACAAAAATGCAGTCTTTAAGTCCTCTGGTTGGATGGTAAAAATATCCCCTCCAATTACTCTTTTCATCTCGAAGCGATTGTTTACATCATCCTTTAATCGTTTAAAATCCATCCAACGCAACATTCCTCTAAAAGCTAATTCTTTTCTTCTTTCTGATAAGAGGTAGGTAACCAGTTGTTCTTTTGGGATGGTAGTGAGCGGTGCAACATATTTTCCATTAGCATATCGCTTAACCAAAAGTTGGGTAATGGTTTGTATCGCATCAGGTACTTTGTCTAATCTAGCTTCACACTCTGCCTTATTTAAGTAAAGCTCATCAGTTCCTATTCCATGAAATAGTTGACCAAAACTTTTACCACTATAATCCCCTTTAAAAGTAAATCCCCCATTAACCGTTTTATAAAATACTTTCTTCCTTAAATCATCAATTTGATAAGTATTATAAAGTGCAGGGCTCACCCATGCAATGGTTGGGTTAAGTAAACCACCCCTACCAGAACTTATCCCATAAAATAAGGTCTCCTTATTAAAAAGGCTAAAGGGATTTGCTGCTGCAGCATTCATATTATTATAATCAATCAGTTCATTTTGAAAATTTAAGGCTTCGGTGGCGGCATTTAAACTTGCTTGATAATCATTTTTATACAGATAAACCCTAGAGAGTAATCCCAAAGCAGCAACTTTAGAAGGCCTGGTAAGCACCAAAGCCTTTTCTGGTAAAAGTTGTACAGCATCTTTTAAGTCTTTTTCAACTTGGTTAAATCCTTCTGATAAAGTCTTACGCTCTATTTTCTCTGTTAAGGTGGCATTTAATCTTAGCGGTATAGCCGGTAAATCCTTATGCTGCGTATCATAGGCTAAGGCATATTGCACCAATAAATTAAATAAAGCATGTGCTCTCTTAAAAAATACAGCCCCTCTTACTTGTTGTCTATCAGCTTCAGAATTGCCATTCAATTTAATATCATCTATTAAACTCAGTACCACATTGGCATCAAAAATCATCTTATACTGGTACTGCCAATCAAAATCAGAGATCGCAAAAGCATCATATTTATACATATTTTTTGCATCTAAATCACTTACTGCATTAAAATTGCTTTCCGCAAGATAAAAATCATCAGAGGCATTATCCATCCCAGCGGGATAAAGATTATTGGTGCCCGCATCGTTAATGGCTTGCAAATCATTTAAAGTGCTAGGGATCACCAATTTTTGATCTGGTTTTACCTCTAAAAAGTCTTTGCAAGAACTCAGGATTCCAAACCCCATCATTGCTATAAAAAGTTTTAAGCTATTTTTCATGTTTATTGAATGTTAGTTTTAAAGCCTATAGAAATTGTTTTACTTGGCGCTAAAGTGGCACTATACTCTGGGTCTGTAGGGTAATGGCTGGCCTTCCATATCAACCCCAAATCAGTACCTATTAAAAAAATAGAACTGTTTTTAAAATGCGGAAAGGATTTCATCGTATAAGATAAACGGATATCTTTTAGGCGGACATGATCGGCTGGCTCTACCAATAGATCAGAAAAACTGTAAACTTGGTCTCTTGTGCTGTTTAATGGGTAAATAAAAGAAGGCACATTGGTTTTCAACTCATCACCAGGATTTTGCCAACGATTGGCATAATCCGGATGACCATTCCATGCACTTGCCAAACTGCTATAGTTAATAGAAGGTCTTCTATAGTAATAGCCCAATTGATAACTAACGTTTACTGATAATGCTAAACGCTTCCAATTAAAATCATTTCTTATCGCACCAAAATGAGTGGGCAAAGCCGACCCGCCAAAATGAATATCCCTAAGGGCCAAATTAGTGTTGGCACTGGCATAATCTTTTGAGGATTGTCCATTAATGAACACCATGGGATTGCCTTGCGCATCTAAGCCTTGCCAAGTGTAGCTGCCCATATTATAAGCCGCTTGTCCTAAAATCGGATTAATAATCGCCCCATCACCTATATAGGAACTAAAAAAAGTAGGGGTATATAAATACTTTTTAACCTCATTTCTATTAAAAGAGTATAAAAAATTAACATCCCATCCCCAAATTTTACTTCGTCTAATCGGATAATTTAGGCTTAAATCAATACCCTTGCTCGCCAAAACCGCTGTGTTTGCTAAAACAGCAGTAGTTCCTCCTAAAGTTGGGTCGGCAGGGATTAATCCAATTAAATCCTGTGAATTTTTATGATAGACATCTATACTTAAAGACCAAGGATTACCTTTTCCATTTAGTTCTAAACCTATGTTTAAAATGCCTGTGCTTTCCCATTTTAAATCTGGATTAGGCAAGCCTGTAATATTTGCATTGGGTAAACCTGTTAAAGAAGTACTTCCTATTGCTGCTTGTCTGTAGGTTAAGATGGTATAAGCAGTAACATTTCCATTTACATTACCAGTATAGCCATAGCTCATTCTCAACCTCGTTGATGGGAAAGTCTTAGGATAAAAATTTTCATCAGATACATTCCAACTAAATCCTGCTGACCATAAGGGTTGCCATTTATTATTGGTGGTAGCACCAAACAGATTATTAGCATCTCTTCTTAAAGAACTGCTAAAGGTATATTTACCTGCGTAGGTATAGTAAAGGGCAGAAAATAAAGAAACATTATGGCTGGTTGTTTTTTCATTATTATCTTTATTCAGAATAGTACTATTAGAAGATAGCACTCCATAAATAGGAAAACTAGTTTTATAATCTACGGCGGTACTTGTTAAAATATCCTCATCAAAGCCATAATATCGATAGCTCTGTGATTGATTGACATAGGTTCTTATTTCGGCACCTGCAATCATGTTTAAATGATGCTTTATAGCAAAGGTATGATCATAATTAAACTGTAACCGACCAGAAGTGGCCACATAGCCTGATAGCGTTTGGTCTTTAATAGCACCATAAGGAATATTTCTCACTACCGTATTCCCATTCATGGTACTATACCTATTCACTAAATTTCTTACATAGTAACTGTTCTTCGCATAAATCAATTGATCTTGGCTGTTTCCATTTTCATATTGATATTTGGCATCTACATTTAAAGAAGGTAAAATTTTAAACTGCGCACCTACCTTTAAAATTACAGCATTAGATTTGATGTGGTGGTTATTTAGGGCAGCTTCTGCTAAGGGTCTATATTTCCAATCTAATAATTTGCCACTCCCTGCCGTATCAATATAGCCAAAACGGGCATCTTTAGGGATAGCTAATGGGCTTCCATTTCCATCCGCTAGGGCAGCATAAGGATATAGATTATTTTTACCCCCGCCACTAATCATACTGCCATAACCGCCCTCTGCATCCAATTTTTCTTCACTATGGGTATAAAATACACCTAAATCTACTTTCATAAACTTAAATGGCTGATAGGTATTTTCGCTATGTACATTCAATTTTTGCCCACCATTACCTATCAAATTATTTTGCTTTCCTGTATACCCTAAATTTAAAGTATGGGCACTTTTGCTAGTACCTCCTGTAAAGCTCAAGCTGTGTAAAGTGCTTTGTGCTGGTTGATATACATATTGCTCAAAATCAGCCCTTACATCCTCATTCATAAAGGTTTGTTTAGCATCAGCAAGTTGTTGCTGCGTCATAAGGCCACTTCTAAACTTGGCCAATTGCTCTACATAGGGCGACACCACAGGTCGGTTCCTGGTATTGTTTAGGGTACTGTTAAAATAGCCTAAATTAAATAGCTGCTCCTCAAAATTTAAGAAATCTACATTGCTCATTTGTGGGTTCTGATACAAATTGGGTGGGGTAGTACTGTTAAAGGCAGCATGGTAGGTGATTTGTAAAGGCTGTTTCAACTTTCCCTTCTTAGTGCTAATCACCAAAACACCATTAGCGGCGCCTACTCCCCAAATGGCAGCGGCGGCAGCATCTTTCAATAATGTAATACTTGCTATTTCATCTGGATTAATGTTTCTTAAATCCCCTTGATAAGGAAAATCATCTAGAATAATTAATGGTGCTGTTGCATTTTCAGTTAAGGTACTTATCCCTCTTATACTAAATTTTTGGTCGTTACCTCTTCTCCTATCAAAATTAACAGCGTTACTTATCCCATCAATTCTTGTTAAAAAATCGGGACTGCTACTACGTTCTAATAAAGTAGTGTCTATTTGCGTAAAGGCTCCCGTAAGGTTTTTCTGTGAGAGCTTCTGGTAACCCGTACTTACCACTACCTCCCTTAATTCCATATTAATGGGCTGCAGCGACAATACATGATTAATCTTCAAAAAATTGGCTACCGTCAACTTTTGTTCTTGGTAACCTATGGCACTAAACAGTAAAGTATCTAGGGCTGTTTTAATAGCAATACTAAATAAGCCCTCTTTATTGGTGCTAGTAGTTGTATGCAGCGTTAAATTCCTTACAGTAGCACCAATCAATGTTTGCTGCGTTAAGTCGTCCTTTATTTGGCCTGATACGCTTTCTTGCGCTCTCAAACTATGGATGCAAATCAGCATCATAAAAGTTAGTTGATAATAAAATTTTCTCATGGTTTAGTCTTGGTAAGTTTAAATTTGGGTAGGTATTGTACTTCAGTTTTAATAAGGAGGCCTTGCAATGCCAAATTATCTTTCAAAGCGGTTAATGGGATAGAAGAGAAATTAACCGGGAGGGAGAACTTCACCCCTAGCTTTGGGTCAATTTTATGGATCATCACCGGACAATCTGCCCGCTGCTCCAATTCCCATAGGAGAGATGAAATGGAGCGCGTACCTCTTTGTCTTTCTTCAGCTAGTGGTTTTTGATAAGAGAGTAACCAAACAGAATCTCTGTGCGGTAGCAATTCTCCCTTTAGTTTAAAGGCTGCATTTAAATCTGCAAGCATCGCCTTTCTAATCACAGCATCTGGGCTTCCTACTGGGTAAGTAATTTCATACCAATAGCTATGTTTATTTTCCCATTCTTTCTGGTAGCCCTGGGTCTTATCATAATCTACTTCTGCTAAAAGTGCTGGGCTGATGATTCTTCTTTTTGGGTTAAAAGGCAATCCATCGCTGTCAATAGCCAAAGCATAGAGTTGCAAAATAGAAGCATTACATACACTGTAACGTTCGGTCCCCTCTTCTTTTACTTTTACACCTCCATAACGCAAACCATCCACATCATGCCCTATCCATCCATTTCCTTGATAAACTGAGGGATAATGCGTATGCAACGCATCCCTCTTCAAGTCAAAAACCAAATTATCCTTTTTGTGGTCTATTAATGATTTTCCATTTAAAACTCTAATAAGGTTATCGCTATTCACATATTCAGATTCCGTAGCCCCCAAGTAAATCCCATCTGCATTGATCCATACTTCATGGGGTAAAAATCGATATGGAAAGACCTTCGAAAAAACCTGATCATTGGTAAATTCCCCTAAATCCATGGTTGCCAGCGCTGGCTTTCTTTTCAAAAAAGCATCCACGCGGCTTATAGGATCGGTAGTAATAGGAATAATCCGCACTTTGCCTTTAAAAATTTGGTTCAGCGAATCTATTTCTGGCAGTTTCGCCACACAGGTGCCACAGGTGGTACTCCAAAAATCAAGCACCAATAACTTACCATTCAAGCTAGTTGTTTCTTTACCTGCTAGTTGTTTCAACCATAGCTCTGGCACCTTTTCCCCCACCTTCAAAGCTTGCACCGTTTGTCCGCTACCCTGCTGCCCCAAAACAACGAGCAGCAGGCTTAAATAAAGTGGCAGCAGACGATTCTTTGTAGATATATTTTTAGAAAAAAACCTTGTCAGGCTGAGCGGAGTCGAAGCCACTGTCAGGCTGAGCGGAGTCGAAGCCACTGTCAGGCTGAGCGGAGTCGAAGCCCCCCTTAAAAATCGGTCTGTCCAATGGTTAGTACTTGCTTCTCTATCTTTTTGATAAAATCTCCTTCTTAATAATCTCTTTTGGAGTTCCTTCCGATAACGCTTCCTTTCTAGGTAAGCCTGCCAAAGTTTCTTTAAACAATTGGACACTCCGACTCCCTTAGCCATTGTCAAGCTGAACTGCCTGGCCCGCCTAGTCATCCTGAACGAAGTGAAGAATCTCCACTTGAATTGCATTAACCTTATTTGCGCAACAGCTTTCTGCCTTTCGCATTTTAACTTAAGCTTATCATTGAAAAAATATTTCTTAAAACGCGTTTTTTTTAGGGCTAAAATCTTATATATTTGAAGATAGCCTAATGAAAAATTTGGACATAGCTGTCCACTAGAGTATAAAAGCCTCATTTTTTTAGTTTAGGTTGATTAAAATTGATTAAATAGAGAATGCACTGC
This sequence comes from Bacteroidota bacterium, assembly GCA_018828585.1. Taxonomy (GTDB): domain Bacteria; phylum Bacteroidota; class Bacteroidia; order Sphingobacteriales; family Sphingobacteriaceae; genus Pseudopedobacter. The sequence goes on along the minus strand of JAHJVW010000039.1, from coordinate 1,465 downwards.
AGGCTTAAATGCTGCTGGCATCAAATGAAAAAGAGGCCGTTATGTAGGCGCTTTAATGATGTGGATAATGGGGTTCTGGAAAGGATGATTTACAACCGCGAGGGGGGTAGCAACAACTAATTGCTTGTGGGAAGCAAAGGCTGTTTTTGGCGGATGATGGTAAATGTGGTACGTTTTCATTTTATTTATTTTTATGAAAACGATATACACTCATAAGGAAGAGAAGAAGGCTAGATTGGTGAAAAACCAATAGGGCGAACTTCACTGCTTTTGATAGTGGTACCGCTAAGAACCTCTTTAACCTAAGTTAAAGTCCCCAAAAGTCTGACATGAAGTCCGCCCTATTGAATCAGTATAGCGAATATACAAAAATCCAATAGAGAGCGAACTCACGACCAACTCATTGGGAAAATTAGCGGTTTTCTATAATGAGTGATATCGTACACTGTTAAAGAGTTTTGCCTCTTTTCATTGTCGCTATTATTATTAGTTCAAATATAAATAAATGATTTTAAAAATCAAATAAATGACTATTAAAGTCATTAAAAATATTAATGGGAGATATAAACAGAATAAAAGTCATTTTAGCTGAAAAGAAAATTTCAAATAAAGCGTTAGCCGAACATTTGGAAAAAAGAGAGGAAACTGTTTCTAGATGGTGTAAGAATCGCCAGCAACCTTCTTTAGAAGATTTAAATAAAATAGCGGAATATCTAAGAGTTGATATTAGAGATTTATTAAACGAGAGTGATTGGAGTGAGCGTAAAATAGAAGAGCTTAATAGGAAAGTGTAATTACTATAAAATTTGCATTGAATAGTTCACCCTATGAGTAAAACAAAGCAAGCAGTTATACCCACTGATGATGTGAGCTTAAATCAAATTTATGTGATTCGAAAACAAAAGGTCATGTTAGATAGAGAATGGGCAGATTTGTATGCTGTAGAAACCCGAGTTTTAAAGCAGGTAGTTAGAAGGAATATAGATAGATTTCCAGAGGACTTCATGTTTGAATTAACCACTACGTCACCTCGAGTGATCAGGAGAGGTCTGCCCGTTATGTGTACGATTCTTAATCTACCCGTAAATAAAATGAAGGTAACAACGAACAGATTCCTCACTTTGTTCGGAATGACGGTAACAACGAACAGATTCCTCATTACATTCGGAATGACGGGTTGTGCTACCGTCACCTCCCCAACACCCCGTCACCTCGAACGATAGAGAGAGGTCTAAAAGTTATGAGTACGATTCTTAATATAAAATGAAGGTAAATACGAACAGATTCCTCATTTCATTCGGAATGACGGTAACAACAAACAGATTCCTCACTTCGATCGGAATGACGTTAACTAGTCGAGCCTTAAAAAGTCCATTTTAGTTTTTTAGGGTAAAAATTAGTAGGGTTATATTGAAGAGATGTTTCAACTAGTTTAGATAATATTAATAGGATTAGGAGTTGCCAT
>JAHJVW010000038.1 GCA_018828585.1 Bacteroidota bacterium | reverse complement strand
TTGTGAAGAGTTGTCTTAAGCGTTTATAGGGAGTCGTTTCGTCGACCTTTAGAAATATAAAGCCAGAAAGCAATGGCTTTTTTATGCCCCAAAATTGATTATATTTATCTTTATAAAGTGATGTTTGAAAACTAATGATGGTTTTTAGACAAACTGACGTAAGCGGTCATTTTAAAAGACCAATAAATAAGTAAATTGACAAAAAAATAATGAAACGAGGAACATTTATATTATCGGCACTTGCACTCTTTCCTTTGAGTATTTTTGCTAAAATTAAAACTAATATTCTTATGAGACCAGACAAGGGATTTAAAGTAAAGGCGGGGGAAGCCAGATTTGGTGAACATTACAAAATGAAGGGCGTCACCCTAAATAACTTAGACATAAAAATATCCGGAACTGACACTGAAAATGATTTAGCTGTATTTGAGCAAACCGGACTTACTCCAAACGGAGGACCTCCATTGCATATTCACCCTTTTCAAGACGAATGGTTTTACATTATTGAAGGAGAGTATTTATTTCAGGTAGGTGACGACAAATATCAAATGAGTTCAGGCGACACAATTTTTCTTCCAAGAAATGTGCAACATGCCTTTATTCAATTGACAGAAAAAGGAAAGGTGATAGTTTCTTATTTACCAGCTGGAAAGATGGAAGCTTTTTTTAAGGTTACAGATAAATGGACTTCTCCACCGACAAAAGAAGAAATAGCAAAGGTTTTTGCAGACCATGACATGAAAGTAGTTGGATCGCCACTGAAAGCTGACGACTAATATAAAATCACGAACCGCTAACAGTGGTTATGCGCTGGAGACAGTGCTGACAATAACATTCTTACAGGAAATAAACAGGCAAAAAATTAACCATATGAAAAAAATACTTAACAGTTTACTTATAATTGTGTTACTGACATCATGCAACACACCTTCAGTCAAGAAATTTACTGAGATTAATGAAGGAACAATCACTAACCTGTATGATGCCTTTGGTAAAGATAGAAAAGGTCTTAAACAGGATTTTGGATTCTCTTGTGTTGTGAACTATAAAGGGAAATTGATTTTGTTTGACTCGGGAACGGATGCAAAAATATTTGAGAAAAATCTTAAAGCATTAAAAATTGATTTGCGAAAGATTGACATTGCAGTCGTATCACACGGACATTATGATCATATCGGTGGTTTCGATTATCTATTGAGCGTTAATCCAAAAGTTAAGATTTACCTTCCGAATGATTTCTTCTCGCTTGGCGCACCAGTTAAATTTCCTTTTCGTGAAACCGAACCGGAAATCGTAAAAACATTGCCCAAAGATGAGCAATACTTTCGCGGAGAAAGAGTAGTTGAAGGTATGATAACTGTGCCAACAGGCAGGTTTTGGAAATCTAATGTGGAGTATCTGACTGAAGCAAAAGAAGTTTTGCCCGGTGTAACTTTAATTCCAACAACTTCCAAACTTATGGGAACATTTATTAAGTATCCTCCATTTGAAGATAATCCCCAGTTCATAGGTATGCCGGAATTGTCTGCTTCATTTGCCACTGATAAGGGCGAAATAATAATTTCGGGATGCTCGCACAGCACAATTGAAACCATTATTCAGGAAGCCATAAAAATTAGAAAAGAAAAAATTTATCTTGTCGTTGGCGGATTTCACCTTATTCCTTACAGCAGAAATTATATCGAAGGATTGGCAAAGAGGATGCACGATGAGTATAGTGTTGAGTTTGTTGCTCCAGCACACTGTACCGGGCATTTGGGTTTTTCGGTTTTTCACAAGGTCTTTGGTGATAATTATAGATTTTTCGGGCTTGGCGAAACAATTTCTTATTAAGGGCTATCTAAAGATCCTGACAGAATTAGCACGAGACAGTTTCTTATTTGCCAGCAGGAAAAATGGAAGCATTTTTTAAGGTTACAGATAAATGGACTTCTCCACCAACAAAAGAAGAAATTGCAAAAGTTTTTGCAGACCATGATATGAAAGTTGTTGGGCCACCATTGAAAGTAGATGAACAACAAAACAAGTAGAATTAATGACAAACATAGTTTGAAATTCTTTCGTAAATATAAGCCATCAGATACTCAGAAAAGTATCATTAGCGAATTTCAAATTCTACACATAAAATGGGATGATACAGAGCCCTTTCCTCCACCCTTTATCACTTGCCTAGCCAACATAGAGCAAGCACTTTATTTTTATCCGCGTGATTCTGTAAAAGCACTTCCAACTCCAGATTCAGTAGGATTAACAGCTAAATCTCCAACCATTACTGGTCCTAAAAACAAACCGATTGGATTAAAATTCGGTAAGGATTACCTAATGATAAAGGTGACTTTTCATCCTACAGGACTTTATCGTTTGCTTGGAATCCCAATGCAAAAAACCGTCAATACGGGTCTGGATGCTACCACTTTTTTTAGTCATGAAATTAAAATGGAGCATGATAAATTGGTTCAATCTTCTTCGTATGATACCATGATTGAAATTGTGTCATCATTTATTGATAGACAAATTGAACTGGGCATTAAGGCTGAAGAACCGATTGATGGTGTAGCCATCAAAATGCTCGACCCTAGCGCAAAACACACTTTGCCAGAATGGGCGTCATTGGCATGCTTAAGCCTTCGCCAATTCGAACGCAGTTTCACAAAACGTGTTGGCATTTCTCCAAAAATGTTTCTCCGAATTGTACGCTTTGAAAATGCAATGCAGTTTAAAAATAATATGCCGGAAAAAAGTTGGTCGGATATTGCCCTTGAGTGCGGGTACAACGATTCTTCTCATCTCCTGCGTGAGTTCAGACAATTTGCTGAATTTGCTCCCGGCACGCTGACCCAAAAGCAGACCAGTGGATTTGGAGATTTCCCCACAGGTTAAAGAATGTCGTTTTTTTCCTAAGGTGGTTTTGGAAAGTAAGCTTATTATTGATATGTCAATATGAGAATATAAATCCATTTTTAAAACAGTACATTATGAAAACAAAAATTGACCACCCAGGTGTTTATTTTCCACCTCCACTTTTCTATGTATTGATTTTTTTTATTTCAATTTTTGCACAAAAGCAATTCCCACTTCCCAAGACTTTTTGGGAAACAAACATTGTTTTTATATCGGGAGCGATATTTGTAATTATTGGTGTTGTTATTCTGCTTCCAGCACTTATCAAATTCTTTAAAACCAAAAACACACTTATTCCAAACAAACCAGCCAACTCATTACAAACCTCAGGCATCTATTCCATTTCCAGAAATCCAATGTATTTAGGGCTTTTGACACTTTATACAGGAATAGCATTCTTTAATGGTAATTTATGGACCTTTCTGTTTATTCCATTAGTTATTTGGGTTGTCACAAAATTCATAATAGTAAAAGAAGAGCGATATTTAGGCAGAGCTTTTGGGACAGAATTTATAGATTATTGCAAAAAAGTAAGACGTTGGATATAGAGTAAATACTAATAAAAATTCAAATGGACTTATACGGACAAAAAAGTAAAAGCATTCCACAAAAAATAGTTATCCACGGTGTTGAAATTTTACTTCTATGGCTATCTTATTGGATATTATTCCAAAATGGTGGGACATGGGTTGAAAATAATTTAAGCATTCATAATGCAGATGGTAATATTGACAGAAGAAGTATCATTTTTATTTTTAATATTATAATCTTTTTGCGCCTTGCATATATGATGATATTTATGCTCAAAAGGAAAATCCCTTGGGAAGAAAGTGTAAGTGTGCCTTTGGCATTTGCACTATATTTTCTTGGATTTCCACTATTTGTGTTGCCAATTTCCATTCCAATCGATAGGCTTGATTATCTGGCAATTATAATTTTTATAATTGGTTGTGTCCTTAATAGTGGAGGTGAAATTTTAAGGGACAAATGGAAAAAAAAACCTGAAAATAAAGGGAAAATATATATTCAAGGTTTTTTTAAATATTCTCGACATATCAATTATTTTGGGGACATTTTATGGGTAATAGCCTATGCTCTTATTACGAAAAATGTTTGGTCTGTTACTATTCCACTGTTTCTATTTAGTTTTTTTGCTTTTTATAATGCCCCTAAACTTGACAAATACTTAAAAGAAAAATATGGCAATGATTATGACGATTACGCAAAAAGGACAAAAATGCTAATTCCATTTATTTATTGAAGAATAATATAATTATGAACCCTAAAGAATAATAATATGACAAAACAAATCATTCGATTTCTCAATATTATTATGGTGGCCTTGGTAACAGGCACCATATTTGGAATATGGCTTGGCTATAATCCAATTGGCTTATCAGCACCAACATATATTGAGCAACAGCAGAATAATATAAGGGCGTTAAATACCATAATGCCA
>JAHJVW010000037.1 GCA_018828585.1 Bacteroidota bacterium | reverse complement strand
TTAGTTTTAAATGTCGAGACAGCTTTATACGCCATTTTAACTTATTTAGCAGCTTCTAAAACTGTGGATTATATTATTCATGGTATTGAAGAATATATTGGAGTAACCATTATTTCCGTTGAAAATGAAGAAATCAGACAAGCAATTATTAAAATATTAGGTAGAGCGGTAACTATTTATAAGGGAGAACGAGGTTACGTAAAAAATCTTAAAATGGATGAACGAGAGATAAATATTGTATTTACAGTAGTCACTCGATTAGAAGTTACAAAAATGAGAAATCTAGTTAAAAGTATTGATAAACAGGCTTTTATTGTCATGCATACTGTAGATGATACTTATGGTGGCATGGTCAAACAAAGACCGCTTCATAGTTAATTTTTCTTTGTTTTTAAAACCGCCAGTACCTTTTGTACATCCTCAGGTATATCTATTGCCAAACTTTCTTTTTTGGTAATGGCCACTTTAATTGTGTAACCATTTTCTATCCAGCGGAGCTGTTCGAGCATTTCTGCTTTCTCTAAAGTAGAAATTGGTAGCTTGGCAATAATACCTAAAGTGGTAGTTCTATATCCATAAATACCTATATGTTTGTAATAAGTTTGGGTTTTTAATAAATTCTTGGTTTCTACATTTTTGAGATATGGGATCACTTGCCTACTGAAATAGATGGCTTCAGTTTTTTTGTTGATGATTACCTTAGGTGTGTTATAATTGAAAAGCTCTTCTGAAGTTTCTATTTTTTTAACCAATGTGGCTAGTTCTGTAGAAATATCATTAAAGCAACTTGCCAGCAAATTGATTTGTTTGGGGTCTATTAAAGGCTCATCACCTTGTATATTTACAATGGCATCAAATCCAATCATTTTTTTAGAAACCTCAGCACAACGGTCTGTACCGCTTTGATGTTTATCTGAGGTCATGATTACATTGCCCTTAAAGGCTTTTACAGCATTAAAAATCCGATCATCATCCGTGGCAACTACCACATCTGCTAATGAGTTTGCTTTTTTGGCTTGTTCGTAAACTCTTTGAATCATTGATTTTCCAGCTAAATCAATTAGAGGTTTACCGGGAAAGCGTGTAGAAGCATATCTTGCCGGAATGATTCCTAAAATTTTCATAGGCAATTTTTAAAATAAGCCATTGATTTCTCTTTCAATATTTTCAATAATGAAACCCAAATCTTCTGGGTTATTGGCGAAATCAAGTTTATCTTTATCTAAAACCAATAATTTCCCTTGTCTATAACCTTTAATCCAACGATCGTATTTCTCGTTTAATTTCTGCAAATAATCAATTCTGATGCTTGCTTCATATTCTCTACCTCTACGTTGGATATTTTCTACCAAAGTGGGTACAGATGCTTTTAAATAAATTAGCAGGTGAGGAGGGTTAATAAAAGAGGTGATATTATCGAATATAGAACGGTAGTTATCATAATCTCTTGAAGTCATTAGTCCCATTTCATGCAAATTCTCTGCAAAAATATATGCGTCTTCATAGATTGTCCTATCTTGTATGACGTCTTTTGTTCCTTTTTGAATTTCAGTAATTTGTTGGAAACGGCTATTTAGAAAATAGATTTGAAGATTAAAACTCCATCTTTTCATGTCGCTATAGAAGTCTTCCAAGTAAGGGTTTTGATCTACCGCCTCATACATTGGCTCCCAGCCATAGTTTTTAGCTAATAATTCAGTAAGAGTGGTTTTCCCAGCGCCTATGTTTCCAACAATTGCTATGTGCATATCTTATTTTTGATCTGTATAAATTCAACAAGTTCTAAATCTAATATTAAAATGATTTAAAGCCAATAATTTCTCTTACTTCTTTAATAGTTTTTGATGCGCTCTCTCTCGCTTTTATAGCACCATGTTTTGCAACTTGTCTCAAATACTTGGTGTCTTTTGAAATATCTTCAATTTTTTCTCTGATTGGCTGCATCGAAATGATCATGTCCTCAGCCAGTTGTTTCTTAAAATCACCATATCTAATTTGGCATTTATTATATAAATCGCCGAAGTGTTTCAATGTCTCTTCCGGAGATACCACCTTCATTAAATCGAATAAATTTTGTATTTCTTGAGGTTTTTCCTGATTTTCTTGAGTTGGTCCACCATCAGTAACCGCTTTCATTACTTTTTTTCTAATAATTTCTGGCGTATCTGAAAGATAGACGGCATTCATTTCACCTTCAGATTTTCCCATTTTCCCTTTTCCATCTAAACCTGGGATTTTAACTAAATCATTGGCGTAATTAAAAGCAAAAGGCTCTTTGAAATATTCTGTGTGATAAAGATGGTTAAAACGATTTCCAAATGTACGGGACATCTCTAAATGTTGTTCTTGATCTTTTCCTACGGGCACTTTAGTCGCATGATGAATTAAAATATCGGCAGCCATTAAAACTGGATACGTTAACAATCCTGCATTTACATTATCAGGATTAGCTCTTATCTTATCTTTGAAAGAAGTTGCCCTTTCTAACTCTCCTAAATAGGCATTCATATTCATATATAAGTACAATTCAGCAATTTCTGGAACATCAGATTGAATATATAAAGTACTCTTTTCAGGATCTAAACCAGCGGCTAAATATTCCACTAATACTTGTTTAATGTTTCCATGAAGGTTTTCAGGAGTTGGATGAGTGGTCAATGAGTGATAATCAGCAATAAAAAAATAGCAATTATACTCATGTTGCATTTTTACAAAATTACTTACTGCACCATAGTAATTTCCAAGATGTAATTTACCGGTAGATCTAATTCCGCTAACAACTGTTTCCATAATGTCGCGAAAGTAAGGAAAATTTCTATTTTTGGCTTGATGAAAAGAATATTGAGGCAATTTTTGCGCTTATGGAATCATACCCTGATTGGCATAATTTTTATCCTTACCTATCCTTTTTTATATTTCTATTCCAGAAAACCAAGCAGATATAAGAAGCTTAATTTCATTAGAAAAATTTCTGTCTTTTTTTCTTCTGCTTTAAGTGGGATATTTTTTAAGTCTATTTATGCAACACCAATAGATTGGAGTAAAACGTATATAATCTGTCCAAATCATGCATCTAATTTGGATGTTTTTGCAATGAGTATGGCTTTAAACAATAACTTTTTTTATTTAGGTAAAGATGAGTTGCTAAAAAATCCAATTGTAGCTTTATACTTTAGAAGCATTGATATTCCTTTTAATCGTGATAGTAAAATATCGGCTTTTAGAGCCTTCAAAAAAACATCTGAAAGAATTTTAGAAGGGATGATACCAGTAATTTTTCCGGAAGGAAAAATAGGAGAGGAGTATCCTCCAATACTTCATGAGTTCAAAAATGGGCCGTTTAGATTAGCCATAGAACATCAAATTCCAATCATACCAGTTACGATTATTGATAATTGGAAAATTTGTTGGGACGACGGTAAAACCTATGGTTGTAAACCAGGAATTTCTAGAATATATGTTCATGCCCCAATTGATACAAAAGGGCTAAAAACTGATGATGATGAAGCACTTAAAAAATTGGTTTATGATAAAATAAGCTCGAAATTAGATTACAAGTTATAAATTAGTGGTTTTAACAAAGATTTAAGCATTCTGAAAATGAAAATTGATAAGGAAACTGTAGATAAAATCGCTCATTTGGCAAGGTTAGAGTTAACTGAAGTCGAGAAAGAAAGGTCAATTGAAGAATTAAGCGAGATTTTGAGTTTTATGGCTAAACTTAATGAATTAGATACTGCTGGTGTCGAGCCTTTAATTTATATGAATACTGCTGTTAATGTCTTAAGAAAAGACGAAGTGATTCAGGAAATGACCCGTGAGGAAGCTTTAAGTAATGCCCCATTAAAGAATGAAACTTACTTTAAAGTATCAAAAGTGATTCAAAAATAAAATTCTGCTAAAGAATTTTATTTTTCCTGTAACAAAGCGCCCACTTTGTTTGTCAAACTTACCAAAAAGGAAAATGCAGCCATTAATAACAATTAAAGAGATAGGCCGAAAATACGTAATAGGTTCCGAGACGATACACGCATTAAAGTCGGTTTCTTTGACCATAAATAAAGGTGAATTCGTGGCTCTAATGGGACCTTCAGGTTCAGGAAAATCTACTTTAATGAATCTTTTAGGTTGCTTAGATACACCCACAAAGGGAGAATATATTTTGAATGGCATTAACGTAAGCCAAATGACAGATAGCGAATTGGCAACTGTTCGTAATAAAGAAATTGGTTTCGTTTTTCAAACCTTTAACCTTTTGCCCCGTTCTACTGCCCAAGATAATGTTGCACTTCCCTTGATTTATGCAGGTGTTAAGAAAAAGGACAGGGATTTACGCTCTAAAGCTACCTTAGAAAACGTAGGCTTAGGAAATCGTATTCATCATAAGCCAAACGAACTTTCTGGTGGTCAGCGTCAGAGAGTTGCTGTTGCTAGGGCTTTAATTAATAATCCATCTATCATCCTCGCTGATGAGCCAACTGGAAACTTAGATACCAAAACATCTATAGAGATCATGGCACTAATTGAAGAAATTCATTCTAAGGGAAACACGATTATTATTGTAACACACGAAGAAGATATTGCCCAGCATGCTCACCGTATTGTGCGTATGCGTGATGGTTTAATCGAAGAAGATTATCAAAATAAAGATATTAAAACAGTTTCGTCTAAACTTAGCGAGCTGTAAAAGAAGTTTTTAGTTTATGTTTTGAAGGTGGGTTCTAATGAACTCGCCTTTTTTATTAAACAATTTCTGGTTTTGCTGTAATTATGATATCATTGGATATTCTTAAGTATCTCAATAGCTAATGGGTTAATAATTTAAAAATGAGTTATTGTAAAAACCATGAATGTTTGCTTAATTCCGTTGTAGTCTCTGTTAATTAGCATTATGGTTAATGCAATAATATAATATCAAAATAGAATCATAATAAAATAATTTTTAATGAAAATATATACAAAAACTGGCGATAAAGGTTTTACTTCTTTGATTGGCGGCACAAGGGTTCCAAAGCATCATTTAAGAATAGAAGCTTACGGAACGGTAGATGAATTGAATTCTTATATAGGTTTGATAAGAGATCAGGAAATTAGCGAGGTGGATAAAGATACCTTAAAGGAAATTCAAGATCGTCTTTTTACTATAGGATCGACACTTGCTTCTGACCCTAAGAAATCAAAAATGAAAATTCCAGATTTAAAAGAAACAGATATTGAGTTTTTAGAAAAGCAAATGGATAGAATGAATGAAGAATTACCTGAATTAAAGCATTTTATTCTTCCAGGTGGAAATACAACTGCCTCTTTTGCTCATCTCGCTCGTTGCGTTTGCCGTAGGGCAGAGCGAATCTCTGTACATTTGGCTGAAACAGAATTTGTTGATGAAAAAGTGATTATTTACCTAAATAGGCTTTCTGATTATCTTTTTACGTTGAGTAGAAAAATTACTTTCGATAAAAAAAGCGAAGAAAATATTTGGTTACCAAGGGTTTAATAATTGTTGAAAACTTTTTTAGTAAAGCTTAAATTTTAATATACTTTTGCAAAACAGAATAAAATAAAATTCTAATAATATGTATTGGACTTTAGAATTAGCATCACATTTAGAAGATGCTCCATGGCCAGCAACCAAAGATGAGTTAATTGATTACGGAATTCGTTCTGGTGCTCCGGTTGAAGTGATTGAAAACTTACAAGCATTGGAAGACGATGGCGAACCTTATGAAAACATTGAGGAAATTTGGCCCGATTATCCTACTAAGGATGATTTCTTCTTTAATGAAGATGAATATTTAAAAAAGGACTCAATTAATTGAGTCCTTTTTTTGTACGGTATTGTATACAAATTAATACCAGTTGGTTTGTAATAAAAACATCTAAATCACAACTTTAAAGCATTTTTATTTCTTGGTCTGATTTTAGTTTAAGATTTAACAATTAAAAAAAATGTTAAATCTTATATCAAATTAATCATGGGAAATTTACTTTATTTAATAGCAGTAATCTTAATTATTGTTTGGGTCTTCGGCGCATTTGTATCTCCATTCGGTGGGGGGCTTATTCATATTCTTTTAGTAATAGCTATAATTGCTGTTTTACTTAGTCGAGCCTTAAAAAGTCCATTTTAGTTTTTTAGGGTAAAAATTAGTAGGGTTATATTGAAGAGATGTTTCAACTAGTTTAGATAATATTAATAGGATTAGGAGTTGCCATTCTAAGAAGAAGCCGACAAAAGATGATTTCCATTTATTCATCATCCTTTTAAAGTTAAAAGCAGCTGCGGCAAGCATAATATTGATATTATCGCCCACTACGCCTTTGTAGAAATTGCGATTTAACCTGTGATCTTGTTTAATGTGTCCAATAACTGGTTCTATGGATGCCCGTTTGCGATGCATCTTTCTAAGTTTGTTTGCTTGATATCTGCTGATATTCTTTTTAGGCGGTTTAGGTAAGCATATTTGTGTTTCCCCTATTTGGCTTTTACCTCTGTAACCTCTATCCACTGTAGCAAGCCTGGGGAGTTTACCCACTAAATCTCCGACTTGTTTTAGTGCTGCCTCTAAGGTGTGGCCGTCATAGTCGTTTCTAAAACCCATTGCCCCAACGATTACCCCACTATTGGTTTTTACAAAGGAGGCTTTATTGCCAAACTCATACTTCTTGTGTTCTTTTCCTTTGGAGATACAGCAAGTTTCTGGTTCATGCAGTGAATAAATCTTCTCCTTATCTGCCCTTTTCTGTGTCAATACCTTTTTGTACAATTCCAGCCTTACAAGGTGTTTGGAATCAGGCGTTAAGTTCCTTTCCAGTTCCCTTACCAATCTGCCTGCAATGGTTTTTATTTTCTTGTCTGATTTTCTTGCCTTGGCTTTGTTTTTAGGATGATTTCTAAACCTTTGGTCTCTGCTTAACTTCTTTAATGTTTGAGTATAGCTTTGGCGAACAGGAAGCTGCTCTTGTGATGCAATCTGGTGACATTTTGTGATGATCTTTTTGTGCAGTTTTGAATCCGTTGGATAGGTGATATTCTTTTCTTGTACCGTAGTGTCTATGCTCACCGTATCATCATGACCATCTTTACTGTTAATCCTTATGCTTTCTTGCAAAATAAGTTCAACTCCTTTTTCTCCAATACGGTGTCTAAAATGCACCAGTTCTGAGGCCTCACAGGGTACACCACAAACAAAAGTAGATTCCCCACAAAAGTATTGGTAATAATTGTTCTCGCTCCACTGTTCCACCACATTCTCATCTGAAATGTTACGAACATGTTTTAAAATCAACAAACCCACCATTAAGCGTATCGGCTTTGCTGGGCGTCCATTATCCTTACAATAAAGTGGAGCAAAAGCCTCTTCTAAAACTGACCAATCTATCCTGTTTGCTAACAAAAATAAAGGATGCTTTTGGTTCAGCGTATACTCAAAAGTAAAAAATAAGCTGGTCTGGTTCTCTGGTTTTTTATTCGGAAGCATTTGAAATATTTGCAGGTTTTACTATGTAAATATAATAAATCTTGCAAATATTTTAT
>JAHJVW010000004.1 GCA_018828585.1 Bacteroidota bacterium | reverse complement strand
GTCGGTGCCAACTTTTATAAGTCTGCAAGACGACTGTAAAGCTTAAACCCTTCATCCATAAGATGAGGGGTTTTTTGTTTACTCCTAAATCTACTGAAAGTGACTTTTGGGATACTATCTATTTGCTGCCTTTGGATTGCTTGTTATGAAACACTGATATTGCCACCTAAACCTTCTTGCGGTGGAGACGAGGGTAAATTATGAACGCAATAATGGAATGACACTTGATAGATACATTAAAACTGTTTTCTTAATAATTTTCACCTAAATATTGTGCTATTTATATTCCTTCTAAATAGTTTCAATTGACAAATGATTGACACATACTAAGCCTTGCTATTTTACTTTTGTGATGTTCTAAAATAAATTAATTGAAATATCTTAAGGTTATAGCTTTTACTCATAAACAAATTGATTTGAAAGAATTGGGTTGTTTGGTTTTGTGCAACGAAGCAATTGATAGTCGACTTGAATTGGTTAAGAGTCAATTTGATATCCCTGAAATTTTTTATTTAGCTACCTGTAATCGTGTTGAATTTATTTTTACAGCTTCACAATCCATCGATAAAGGTTTTGTTAGGGCTTTCTTAAGTGTTTTACATGGAGAGTTTTTGGAGAGCCAGAGAATTGAAAACGTGGTTGAACACAGTTTAATTTTTGAACAAGAAGAGGCTTTGAATCATTTAATGAGAGTTTCTAGTTCTTTAGAGAGTCTTGTTGTTGGTGAAAAAGAAATTTTAGCTCAGGTAAGAAAGGCATACGAATATTGTAGGGAGAAAAAGTTCACTGGTGATTATCTTAGAATGGTAATGAATCGTGTTGTAAAGACAGCAAAAGAGGTTTATACCTATACTAATATTTCTAAGAATCCGATTTCAGTTGTTTCTTTGGCTTACCGTAAGATTAAGGCTTTAAAGATGTGTTCGCATTCAAGAATATTGATTATAGGTGCTGGCGAGACTAATCAAAATATTGCTAAGTATTTGAAGAAGCATACTTTTACAAATTTCTTTGTTTTTAATAGGACTTTGAGTAAAGCTCAAACTTTGGCTAAAGAGTTAGGAGGTGAGGCTTTATCTTTAGATGAATTGAAAAGTTTCAATAAAGGGTTTGATGTAATTATTACTTGTACAAGTGCCACTGAGCCTATTTTAACTAACGAGATTTATCAGAAGCTATTAAAAGGAGAAGAATCCAATAAATTGATTGTTGATTTAGCAGTTCCTTACGATACAGCACCTGAAGTAATTGAAAATAATAAAGTGCAGTACATTGAGATAAAATCTTTACAAGATATTGCTAATAAAAACTTACAGGAAAGATATCAAGAGCTAATTAACGGCGAATCTATTATAGAGAAGAACATTAAAGAGTTTAGGCCAATTCTTAAACAAAGAAGAGTTGAATTAGCGATGAAGGAAGTCCCACAAAAGATTAAAGAAATAAAGGATTTAGCATTAAATGCTGTTTTTGCAGATGAAGTAAATGCCCTAGACGAAAACTCCAGAGCTGTATTGGAAAAAGTGATGAATTATATGGAGAAAAAATATATTAGCGTTCCCATGGTCATGGCTAAAGATATTTTAGTCAATAACGACTAACCTATCATTTCCCTTTGTCATCAATTAGAAATAATAAAATTTCAATTCCTTAAAACCTTCATTTAATCCTATTTTTGCTTGAGAATAAACTCTTAGCATATTGGAAAGAACAATTACTATTGGTACTAGAGGAAGTGATTTAGCTTTATGGCAAGCTAATTACGTGAAAGATAAATTAGCTGAGATAAATATTAATGCTGAGCTAAAAATCATCAAAACTCAGGGAGATCATATCCTAAATTTACGTTTAGATAAATTAGAAGGGAAAGGCTTCTTTACTAAAGAGTTAGAAGAACATTTGTTGGAGGGCTCCATAGATTTGGCTGTTCATTCGCATAAAGATTTACCTACAAAAAATCCTCCTGGATTAATAATTGCAGCAGTTTCAGAGCGGGAAGACCCTTCAGAAGTTATCTTGATTTTAAAAGATTGTGTTGATTCATCAAAAAAACTATCTGTAAAACATAATGCTACAGTTGGAACTTCTTCTAACAGAAGGCAATCTCAACTTTTTGCTGTAAGGCCTGATTTAGAGTTTGAAAACTTGAGAGGGAATGTAAATACACGTATCCAAAAGTTAAGAGATGAAAATTACGATGCTATTATCATGGCAAAAGCTGGAATTAATAGGTTGAAGTTAGATCTATCAGAATTTTATATAGAAGAAATTGAACCCACTGCTGAGTTGGTTCCAGCACCTGCTCAAGGAGTTTTAGCAGTACAAATCAGGGAAAATGACGATGAATTAAATCAAATCCTTCAACATATCCATAATAAGGAAATTGCAGAAGAAATTGGTGTAGAGCGTAAAGTTTTGAATCTTTTTGATGGAGGATGTCACATGCCTTTAGGCTGCTATTGTAAAAAAGAAGATGGTTTGTTCCATGTTTGGACAACTAAAGCTTTAGATCAGGAAGATTTTCCAGATCGATTATATATTACTTCTGAAACTACAGAAGGTTTGGCTGAAAGGATTGTAGCTAAATTTGATGTAGGAAATAGAAATCTACCTAAAAAAGTATTTATTTCTAGAGAACTGAGTGAGTATAGTTATTTCCACAAGTCGCTTAAAAAGAATGATGTTGAGGTAGAAGCGAGGTCGTTAATTAGAACGGTTCCTACTATTCATAAAATTGACTCGTATATTTTCAAGCATGTTGATTGGATTTTCTTTAGTAGTAAAAATGGCATAGAGTATTTCTTTGCTTTGGACCCTATATTACCTAAGGAATTGAAATTTGGTGTAGTTGGAAGAGGTTCAGAGGAAGCTTTAAAGCAGTTAGGTAAAGTAGTTTCCTTTATTGGAGATAGCAGTGATACAGCTGAAGTTGCAGAAGAATTCGCGACTATTGCAAACGGAAAATCGATTTTGTTTCCTTCGGCAAAAGAATCTTTAAGGACTATTCAACAAGGATTATCTCCTGATACTGAGATTATGGATTTGGTCATTTATGAAACTATTTTAGAGGACAATATTCAACAAAGCTTCGCTGATGTATTGGTCTTTACAAGTCCTTCTAATGTTGAGGCATATTTTCAAGATAATTTATTAGATCCTGGGCAAAAGGTAGTGGCAATAGGAAAGTCTACAGGAAAAAAATTTGATGAAATGGACGTCAGTTATATTTTACCAGCATCTCCTGATGAAATAGGACTTGCAGAAGTTGTGTTTGGAATAGATATTTAGTTTTAGATTAAGGAATAAAGAGCAAGGATAAAAGATGTTAAATAGACCAAGAAGGAATAGGAAATCGCAGGT
Source organism: Bacteroidota bacterium (assembly GCA_018828585.1). Lineage (GTDB taxonomy): Bacteria > Bacteroidota > Bacteroidia > Sphingobacteriales > Sphingobacteriaceae > Pseudopedobacter. Next base: position 39,219 of record JAHJVW010000004.1, on the reverse strand, counting down.
AATCAGGGAAATGGTTCAAGAGCATCATTTACATGCTTCTGATTTTATTTTTCCATTATTTATTATTGATGGGGAGAATAAAAAGACTGATGTAAAATCAATGCCTGGGATTTATAGATACTCTATTGATCATCTTTTGAAAGAGGTTGAAAGCTGCTTAAAATTAGGGTTAAAGTCTTTTGATTTATTTCCAAATCTCGAGGAATCATTTAAAGATCAAATAGCTTCTGAGAGTGTGAATGAAAATGGACTTTATTTAAGAGCAATTAAAGAAGTGAAAAATCATTTTCCAGAAGTTTGTATAGTGACAGATGTAGCTATGGACCCTTATAGCTCTGATGGTCATGATGGGTTGGTAGAAAATGGAGAGGTTGTTAACGATAAAACTTTACAAATTTTGGCTGATATGGCTGTTGCTCAAGCAAGGGCTGGAGCAGATATTATTGCGCCATCAGATATGATGGATGGTAGAGTACAATACATTCGTGAAGCATTAGATAATGAAGGTTTTACCAATATTTCTATCATGTCTTATACGGCTAAATATGCAAGTGCTTTTTACGGACCATTTAGGGATGCACTAAATTCTGCTCCAAAGTTTGGGGATAAAAAAACTTACCAAATGAATCCAGCAAATCAAAAAGAGGCTTTATTAGAAGGTACTTTGGATACACAAGAAGGTGCAGATTTTCTGATGGTAAAGCCAGCTTTAGCTTATTTAGATATCATTAAGTTGATGAAAGATAATTTTGATTTACCAATAGCAGCTTACAATGTAAGTGGTGAGTATGCGATGGTAAAAGCAGCAATTCAAAATGGCTGGTTAGATGAAAGAGCGATTACTGAAACTTTGATGGGAATTAAAAGAGCTGGTGCAGACGTGATTTTGACTTATCATGCCAAAGAAGTTTTAGAAAATAAATGGATTTAAATTCGCTTTTGGCTTTAAGCCTTCAGCGTTAAGCTTATAAAAATGTTCGATTCGATAAAGAAAATATTTACTGCTAATCAAAACGAGGAAATTCAATTGGTTTATGGAGATAAGCCAGATATACCAAGAGAAAAATCTGCAGAATTATACGAAAAAGCAAAGCAGTATTTTCCAGGAGGTGTAAATTCTCCGGTTAGGGCTTTCAAATCGGTTTATGGAACGCCATTATTTATTGAAAAAGGAGATGGTTGTCGCCTATGGGACGCTGATGGAAATGAATTTATAGATTTCTGCTGTTCTTGGGGACCTTTAATTTTAGGACATAATCATCCTAAAATTAGAGAGAAAATAATTGAGGTGATGCAAAATGGCTTAACTTTTGGTGCTCCAACAGCTTTGGAAAGTGAATTGGCGGAACTGATTATTAAAAACAATCGTTTTATTGAAAAGATAAGATTTACCAGTTCAGGTACTGAAGCAGTGATGTCTGCGATTAGATTAGCTAGAGGAGTAACCAAAAGAGATAAAATCATCAAGTTTGAAGGATGCTATCATGGGCATACGGATGCATTATTGGTAAAAGCTGGTTCTGGATTGGTGACTTTTGGAGAAACTTCTTCGGCTGGAATTCCTAAGGCTTACGCCGATGAAACCATAGTGATTTCACTGAATGATAAAGCTGCTGTAAAAGCTGCTTTTGAGCAATTTAAAGAACAAATTGCTTGTGTTATTATTGAGCCTATTCCTGCCAACAATGGTTTATTACTTCAGGATAAAGATTTTCTTGAATACTTGAGAGAGATTTGTGATGAAAACTGCACTTTGTTGATTTTTGATGAGGTGATATCGGGATTTAGAGTAGGTTTTGAAGGGGCAGCAGGTTATTATGATGTCAAACCTGACATTGTCACTTATGGAAAGATTATTGGCGGTGGTTTGCCAGTGGGTGCTTATGGTGCAAGTGCTGGAATCATGTCTAATATTTCGCCAGAAGGCGGAGTTTATCAAGCAGGTACCTTATCTGGAAATCCTGTTGCAATGGCGGCAGGAATTGCTCAATTGAGTGAGTTAGTTAAATCGGGGTTTTATAAGGAATTAAATACAAAGACCGAGCAGTTTGTTGATGCTATTCAACGTTATGCGAGTTCTAAAAACTACCACTTTAGAGTTTTTCAAATAGGGTCAATCTTTTGGTTTGCTTTTACAGATCAGGAGAAGATCCAAACTTCCGAAGCTATAAACCCAAAAAGTATGAATAAATTTAAATTGATGCACCGTGAACTTCTAAATCGTGGAATTTATTTAGGTCCTTCTGGTTACGAAGTAGGCTTTGTTTCAGCAGCACATTCTAAGGTAGATTTAGAAAAAGCAAAAAGAGCTATATTTGAATCATTAGATATCGTGTTCAAAAATAAATAAGATGTCGTTTAAGCCAATTACCATATTCTATGGTCTAGTTTTTTATGTTTTTGCTCAGCTTTTTTGGTGGGCAACTTTATTAATTGAATTAGAACCTACCAGAAGAGGTATGGTAATGGGCGAAGGGTTAGTATTTATTTCTTTGATGACTTTTGGAATTTACAAGCTTCATCAAGCTATTAACAAGGAGAAGAAAATTAGTCATCAGCAAAAAAATTTCCTTTTATCGGTAACACACGAGTTAAAATCACCTCTTGCCTCTATCAAACTTTATTTACAGACTATTCATAAACGAGAATTAGATAGAGAGCAGCAAAAGAGTTTTATTGGAAAATCATTATTAGATATTGAGCGTTTGGATGATTTAGTCGAGAATATGCTGCTGGCGACAAAAATTGAAAATAAATCATATAGTTTTCCAAAAGAAGAACTTAATTTATCGGAGTTGGTTGATAAAATAGTTTCTCGTTTGCAAATTCATGTTTGTAGCAAAGAAGCAATTATTACTTCTGTTGATCCTAATGTTTATATTACGGGAGATCAGTTTGCTATGGCCTCTGTAGTGACAAATTTAATAGAGAATGCAGTAAAATATTCTGGTAATTGTGTGCCAGTTCATATTGATCTGCATCGAAAATCAAACGGAAAAGTGTGTTTTAAAGTAGCCGATTTGGGTATTGGAATTCCTGATGAAGAGAAACCCAAGATTTTTGATAAATTTTATAGAGTAGGGAGTGAAGATACCCGAAAAACTAAAGGAACAGGTTTAGGGTTGTTCATTGTGAAGCAGGTGCTTGATCATCATCAAGCACAAATAAAAGTTAAAAATAACCAACCGAAAGGAACGGTTTTTGAAGTTTCATTTAACTAAAACAAAAAAGATTATGTCTGTTAAACAAAGAATTTTATTGATGGAAGACGAAGAGCATTTGCTCGAGGCCATCAAACTAAACCTAGAATTAGAGGGCTTTTTTGTAAGAGCCGTTACCGATGGTAAAAGAGCACTTAAAGTATATAAAGAAGAGAAATTTAACTTGATTATTTTAGATGTGATGGTGCCAGAAATTGATGGTTTTCAGGTAGCTGAAACTATTCGTTTAGAAAACAGTGAAGTTCCCATTATGTTTTTGACTGCCAAAAATACATCAGAGGACAGAATTACAGGTTTGAAGAAAGGTGCTGATGATTATTTGACAAAACCTTTCAACTTAGAAGAGTTGATATTGAGAGTCAATAATTTGATTAAAAGAAGCATGAAAGGTGATGATTTGAAAGAAATCAATTCTTATAAAATTGGAGATAAAACCATCTACTTCAATTCCTTCGAGTTAAAGAATGACGATGGAAGCATTACTCCCTTAACAAAAAAAGAAACCATGCTTTTAAAGCTTTTAATTGAGCGAAAGAATGAAGCTGTTTCTCGAGAGCAAATTTTGGAGACCGTTTGGAACTATGATGTTTATCCGTCAACAAGAACCATTGATAATTTTATTTTGACTTTTAGAAAGTATTTCGAACCTGACCAAAAGAATCCTATTTATTTTCATTCTATTCGCGGAGTTGGCTATAAATTTACGGACGGGCATTAATTATCAATGTTTACCAATCAGGCCAGAATTTTAGTTTGTATTTTGTTGCTTTTGGTTTCGGCCCTAGCCGGATACTACGAAGTTTATGAAATTACAGCTTTAGGGATTATGCTTGCTGGCTTAGTAGTTTGGGGTTATTTTAAAGAAGGACCGATAATCCTTGCAGCTAAGCAATATAAGTTGAAGAACTATCAGAAAGCAAAGGATTTACTTTTAACTATCAAAAATCCTGAATACTTAAATAAAAGACGCAAGCCGTATTATGAGTTTTTACTCGGAAATATCGCTGTAAATCAAATGGATTATTCCGATGCGGAATATCATTTAGGAAAAGCTGCAGTCATGGGCTTAAGGGCGAGTGATTTGGGTGTTGCGCTCATGCATTTGGCAAATATCAGTCTGCGAAATAAGGATAAAGAAAAAGGAATGATTTGGATAAATCAAACCGAGAAACTCCCTTTAACCGAAAAATATAAGAGTATTTTAAGAAACATAGAGAAAGAATTACGACAAATTAAATGAAAGATTCCTTATTTATCAAAGCTGCATTTTCAGAAAAAACAGAACGTCCGCCAGTTTGGATGATGCGTCAAGCGGGACGTTTTATGCCAGAATATTGGGAGATTAAGAATAAATACTCTTTTTTAGAGATGTGTAAAACTCCAGAAATCGCTGCTGATGTAACCATGTTACCTGTTGATTTATTAGGAATTGATGCTGCTATTCTATTCTGTGATATCTTGGTAACAGGAGAAGCAATGGGGGGAGATTTAGATTTCATACAAGGTGTTGGGCCTAAATTCGCAAACCCAGTTAGAAACGAAAAAGACATCAATAATTTACGCGTTGATTGTATTGATAAATTGCAATATGTTGCAGATGCGATAAAAGTTATTCAACAAAGACTAAACGGAACTATCCCTTTGATTGGTTTTGCTGGAGCTCCTTTTACAGTGATGAGTTATTTAATTGAAGGTGGTTCGTCAAAAGATTTTAAGAAAACAAAACTTTTTATCCATAATGAACCAAAATTAGCGCATCAATTATTGAGTAAAATAGCATCTGTAACTGCTGATTATTTGAATTTGCAAATTGCCGCAGGCGTAAATGCAGTTCAGCTTTTCGATAGTTGGGCTTTAGCACTTTGTTGGGATGATTATAAAGAGTTTTCTCATAAATACAATGTTGAGATTATCTCTAAACTAAATCGTAAGGATGTCCCAGTAATTTCTTTTTGTAAAGGGAGCTCTGTTTTTGCGCCATTAATGGCCGAGGCAAAGCCTGATGTGATTTCTGTGGATTGGAATGCAGATTTAAAAGATATCAAACATCGTTTACCTTCTGGAATTGCTGTTCAAGGAAATCTTGACCCACATATTTTATATGCTGAAAAGCATGTGATTAAGGACAGAATTCATCGTTTATTTGAAAGAATGCGTGGCGAAGAGGGATTTATTTTTAATTTAGGTCATGGTATCATGCCTGATATTCCTTTTGATCATGTAAAATATGCCATTGAAGTGGTGAAAGAGTTTAGATACTAGATAGATGGTTGGTTTGTTTGGTGGATTGTTTTTTAGAAATGTAAAATTTTATAATCAACTAAGTAGCATCTAACCATCTAACAAACTAAAAACTAAACAACTAAAAATGTACCAATACATACTTGCCCTTCACATCATTTTTGTAGTCAGCTGGATGGCAGGTCTGTTTTATATTGTGCGGCTTTTTATTTACCATACTGAAGCTAACGAAAAACCTGAGCCCGATAGAACGATATTGCAAAAGCAATTCGTAGTGATGGAATCTAAGCTTTGGAATATCATTACTACCCCAGCCATGATATTGGCTGTTGCAGCAGGAATGAGAATGTTACAATTAAATTCAAGTCTATTAGAAACAGATTGGATGTGGGTTAAACTAGCTTTTGTAGCTGGTTTGTTAATTTATCATTTCATTTGTCAAAATATCATTTCTCAATTAAAGCGAGGAAGATTCTGGATGACAAGTACTCAACTTCGTCTTTGGAATGAGTTAGCGACTATATTTTTGGTGGCAATAGTTTTTACTGTCATTCTAAAATCTGCAATCGATTGGATTTACGGTTTGTTGGGTTTAGCAGCCTTTGCCATTATCATCATGATAGCTGTAAAAATTTATAAAAGGAGAAGGGAGAAGGCTTCGAATTAGATCCCTTTATTATCCTATTTTGCAAAAAAAGAATCGTTGATATTTCATTTAATAATTTCACTATGCCTAGATGTAAGATCATTTTTTTATGTGTTATTTTTTTAAGCAGTTGTAAATCGCAGGAAATAAAGGTTAATCCACAGCATTCTGCCGTTCTTAAACACGGACTTTTAGCTGTTAAAAATGGAATTATAGTCGATAAAAATAATTTGCCACCTGAGCTTCGTGGAATTAGCTTTTCTTGGAGCATCTGGGCTGGGCAGAAATATTATAATCCTGATGTGGTGGATTGGTTAGTGAAAGATTTTAAAATCAATATCTTGAGGGTTGCTATGGCTGTTCAGCCAGATGGAGGCTATCTTCAAAATCCAAAACTGCAAAAGGAGTTAATTTTTAAGGTGATAGATAGGGCTATTGCTGATGGTATTTATGTATTGATGGATTGGCATGACCATAATGGGAATTTACATATCGATCAAGCTAAAGATTTTTTTGCTGACGTTTCAAAAAAATATGCCAATAGCCCAAATATGATTTATGAGATTTGGAATGAACCTGAAAGACAAAGTTGGCAGGAAGTAAAAAATTATGCGTTTCAAGTGATTCCTCAAATCAGAAAAAATACTTCAAATTTGGTGATTGTAGGTTCTCCACATTGGGACCAAGATGTGGATACGGTAGCGAACGATCCATTGAAAGGCTTTGAAAATATAGCCTATTCATTTCATTTTTATGCTTCTGATCCAACTCATCAAGATTATTTGAGAAGCAGAGCAGATAAAGCATTAGCTAAAGCCTTGCCTCTTTTTGTAACGGAATGGGGGGTTGGCGAATCTAATGGCGATGGAGTTTTCGATTTAGGTAAAAATGCAGTTTGGATGAAATGGTTAAAAGACAATAAGTTGAGTTGGGTAAACTGGAATATCACTGACAAAAAAGAAACTACAGCTATTTTAAGTACAGGTGCACCAATAACAGGAAGGTGGAAGCAAGATGATTTAACGCCTGCTGGATCCTATATAAGAAACCAAATAAGAGAATTGAATAAATAAAAGGTTGTATCATATATTATACGATACAACCTTTTAAGCTACGTGTAATTTTTGGAAAATTTCAAGACGTTTTCAATCACTTCTTTCGAAGGTTCTTTGACTAATGAATTTAATGGAGCTTTAATACTCTCATAAAATTCAACCTCTGATTTTGAAAAATTCGAAAACATGGAGTCACCGTCTGTCTCATCGTTACAAACTGAATCTGAAGTAGGAGTAGAGATTTCTATCATAAGCTTTTAAAGTTTTTATGATAATGAAACGCCAATCCTAATTGAATATTTTAAATTTAAAACAAAAAAAGCGAATTAATTTTTCAGAGTTAATTCTTTAGCCGTCATCATCTTACGTAGATTGTTCAAGGCGTACCTCATTCGACCCAGAGCAGTGTTTATGCTCACATCGGTTAGGTCTGCAATTTCTTTAAAAGACAATTCTCCATAATGACGCATAATCAGTACCTCTTTTTGTTCTGAAGGTAAAAGATGAATTAATTTTTTTAAATCATCATAAGTTTGTTGTTTTACCATCCTTTCTTCGATGCTTTCATCGTAGATTCCTAAGACATCAAAGATATCAAAGCCATCACTATTGGTAATAGTTGGGTTTCTTTTCTCACGTCTAAAATGATCAATCACCAAATTATGACCTATTCTTAAAACCCAGGGCAAGAATTTTCCTTCCTCATTATATTTCCCTGCTTTTAAAGTCTTAATTACTTTGATAAAAGTATCCTGAAAAATATCTTCGGCTAGATATTCATCTTTCACTAAAAGATAAATAGAAGTATAAATTCGTGATTTGTGTCTGATAATGAGTTCAGAAAGGGCAAGTTCTTTTCCTTTAATATATAGGTGCACTAACTCTTGGTCAGTTTTTACTTGATAGCTCATAATTACTCCTAATTAAATTCCTACTAATTCAGTTAATTGTGTGAGTAAAGTTTTTTCTATAAGCTTTGTTTATTTTGTTAAATCTAAATCTTAAAATCAAATAAACTCAATTTTTTGTAAAAACCAAAACAATAAAATGTCAAAGGTTTTTTTTGAGATATTTAATACTGTTTATAACATTGAAATGATAATTAATCAATTGTTTACTGAATGTTAATATTAACTAATTACGTGATTTATTTCTAATGTGATACAATAAATTGAAAATAGTTTAATCGCAAATTTAAGATACTCCTTAAATTACAACCAAGTGACATTGAAAATATTAGTCGATACGCTGTCAAATTACTACTTAATACTAAAAAGACAGATAATAGCCTTATTTTTGCAAATCGCTATAAAAAAGCTCGCATTTTAATATTGAATACGAGAAATCAGGAAGAGATTAGATGAAACTAGAAGATCAAGATCCACAAAAAAACATTCTTATTAAAGGAGCCAGAGTTCATAATTTAAAGAATATTGACGTTGCAATTCCAAAAAATCAACTGGTAGTTATTACTGGTATGTCTGGCTCTGGAAAATCTTCTTTGGCATTCGATACGCTTTATGCCGAAGGACAAAGAAGATACGTGGAGAGTCTTTCTTCTTATGCTCGACAGTTTATGGGCAGGATGAATAAGCCAGAAGTAGATTATATCAAAGGTATTGCTCCGGCTATTGCCATTGAACAAAAGGTGATTACTTCTAATCCACGCTCAACTGTAGGGACTTCTACAGAGATTTACGATTATTTAAAGCTGCTTTTTAGCAGGATTGGAAAAACTATTTCTCCAGTTTCTGGTGAAATGGTTAAAAAGGATTCAGTAACTGACGTGGTAAATTATTTATCGGCTTTGCCAGATGAAAGTATAGTGACTATTCTTTGTCCGCTATATCCTCACAATCAAAGAACTTTAAAGGAAGAGTTAGCTGTACTATTGCAGAAAGGTTTTTCTAGAGTTGTCATTAATAAAGAAATTAAAAAGGTTGAGACAGTTTTAGAGGACGAATCGATTGAGAACAAAGAGATTGTTGATGAACATGAAATTCTGATCTTAATAGATAGGATTGTGACCAACCAAGAAGACGAGACTATCAGTCGAATGGGAGATTCAGTTCAAACTGCTTTTTTTGAGGGAAAAGGTGATTGTTATGTAGATTTTGATGGAGAGCGTAAACTTTTCTCAGATAGATTTGAGTTAGACGGAATTAAGTTTGAAGAACCAACCCCTAATTTCTTCAGTTTTAATAACCCTTATGGCGCTTGCCCAAAATGTGAAGGCTTTGGGAAAGTAATTGGTATTGATGAGGATCTGGTGATTCCTGATAAATCAAAATCTATTTATGACGGAGCGATTGCACCGTGGCGAGGTGAGAAAATGAAAGAATGGCTAGATGTTTTAGTTAAAAACTCTTCAAAATTCGACTTTCCCATCCATCGTTCCTATAATCAACTCACCAAAGCCGAGCAAAAACTCCTTTGGAAAGGAAATAAATATTTTAAAGGTTTAGATGATTTTTTTAAATATTTGGAAGAGCAAACCTATAAAATTCAGTATCGTGTGATGCTATCCCGATACCGCGGAAAAACTGCTTGTCCAGACTGTCAAGGTAGTCGTTTAAGACATGATGCTACCTATGTGAAAATTGCTGGACATTCGATTACTGATATTGTGTTAATGCCCTTAAAAAAAGCTTTAATATTTTTCAATAATTTAGATTTGAATGATCAGGATCAAAAAATATCAAAGCGATTGATTTTAGAAATTAGCAATAGAATTTTATTTTTGAACGAAGTAGGCTTGGGTTATTTGACTTTAAATCGATTATCTAATACTTTATCAGGAGGAGAATCGCAGCGTATCAATTTAGCAACGTCATTAGGAAGTTCACTCGTTGGCTCTATATATGTCTTAGATGAACCCAGTATTGGGCTCCATCCAAAAGACACCAACCGATTAATAGGCGTTTTAAAATCATTAAGAGATATTGGGAATACTGTTTTAGTGGTAGAGCATGAAGAAGAAATGATGCAAGCTGCTGATCATTTAATTGACATTGGTCCAGAGGCTGGGACCTTGGGAGGTGAATTAATTTTTGCCGGGAATTATCAAGAGATTTTAAAAGATGAGCATAGCTTAACAGGGAAATATTTAAGTGGCAAAGAACAAATCGAAATCCCGAAAAAGAGAAGAAGAGGAATAGAGTACATCGAGATCAAAGGAGCTAGAGAAAATAACCTCCAAAATATTGATGTGAAATTCCCACTTCATATATTAACAGCCGTAACCGGAGTTTCTGGATCGGGAAAAACATCTTTAATAAAAAGAATTTTATATCCTGCATTGCAAAAGGTAATCGGTAATTATTCTGGAGAGCAAACGGGCGCCTATGACGGTATTGAAGGAGCGACAGATCAAATTCAATCTGTTGAATTAGTTGATCAAAATCCAATTGGACGTTCCTCAAGATCCAATCCAGTAACCTATGTGAAAGCCTGGGACGAAATTAGAAGTTTGTTCGCTTCACAAGCATCGGCGAAAGCCAGTGGATTAAAACCTTCTGCTTTTTCTTTTAATGTGGAGGGTGGAAGATGTGATGTATGCCAAGGAGAAGGCGAAGTGAAAATTGAGATGCAATTTATGGCAGATATTTATTTGCCATGCGAATCTTGCGATGGTAAACGATTTAAACAGCATGTTTTAGATGTGACTTATCAGGATAAAAATGTTTCGGAAGTGCTAGGAATGACCATTGATGAGGCTTTAGAATTTTTTAGCAACGAGCATAAAATTGTTAATAAATTGCAACCTTTGGTGGATGTGGGTTTAGGATACGTTCATTTAGGGCAATCATCTAATACATTATCAGGTGGTGAAGCACAAAGAATTAAGTTGGCCTCTTTTCTGATAAAAGGAAATAATAGTCATCAAACATTATTTATTTTTGATGAGCCGACTACAGGGTTGCATTTTCATGATATCAAAAAATTGATGAAATCTTTCGATGCTTTGATAGAGCAAGGAAACACCATCGTTGTGATTGAACATAATATGGACGTAATTAAATGCGCAGACTGGGTGATTGATATAGGCCCAGAAGGTGGCGATGAGGGTGGAAAATTAATTTTTGAAGGAACACCAGAAGATTTGGCGAAAGATAAAAACTCTTTTACAGGTCATTATTTAAAAGAGAGATTTAAATACCAATTAAGTTGAACAGAAATCAATATTTTATAATTCATTATATAAGTATCTGATTTCTGACATCTGATTACTGACAACTAAAAAGAATGAAAGAAGAATCAAAACTCATCAGAACGCAAACACCAAGGTCTTACAACAGAGAGCATTCCACTCCTATGTATTTAACCTCCAGCTTCATTTTTGATGATGCAGAACAGGGTAGAGCAATTTTTGCTGATGAGCAGGAAGGGATAATTTATTCAAGATATTCAAATCCCAATACCACTGAGTTTATAGACAAAGTATGTGAAATGGAAGGGGCTGAAGGTGGTTTAGCTTTTGCTTCTGGAATGGCAGGTGTTTTTGCCTCTTTTGCAGGATTACTAAAATCGGGAGACCATATTGTGGCATTTCGCTCTATTTTCGGTTCTACCCATCAACTATTGACTACTTTGTTTCCACGCTGGGGGATTACCTCTACTTACATTGATGCGGCAAACTCTGATGCTTTGGAAGCGGCTATTCAACCGAATACCAAGATGATTTTTTTGGAAACACCTTCTAATCCAGGTTTAGAGTTGGTAGATTTAGAATGGTTGTGTAAAATCAAAGAGAAATATCCAAATATCATTATCAATGTAGATAATTGCTTTGCTACACCTTATCTGCAAAAACCAATTGCTTACGGAGTGGATATCGTGAGTCATTCTGCTACCAAATATATGGACGGACAAGGACGTGTTTTAGGTGGTGTGGTAGTTGGAAGAGCCGATTTAATGAAAGAAATGATGTTCTTTATCCGCCATACCGGTCCTGCAATGTCTGCTTTTAATGCTTGGTTGTTGTCTAAAAGTTTAGAGACCATGCCATTACGTATGGATAGACATTGTGCAAATGCTTTAGCAGTTGCGGAGGCATTAGAAAAAAGTACGGAGGTAGAAGTAGTACGTTATCCGCACCTGAAATCCCACCCACAATATGAACTGGCAAAAAAACAGATGAAACAAGGTGGTGGCATTGTCACTTTTGTAATTAAAGGTGGTTTTGAAAGGGCAAAAAGATTTCTGGATGCTTTGCAGATGTTTTTAATTACCTCTAATTTAGGGGATAGCAGAAGCATTGCCACGCACCCTGCCTCTACCACTCATTCTAAATTGTCAGTAGAGGAAAGATCACAGATTGGGATCTATCCGGGAAGTATAAGACTTTCTATTGGATTAGAAAATATTGAAGATATTATTGGAGATGTTGTAAATGCTTTAGAGAAATCTAAATAGTTGGTTAGGTAGTTAGTTTAATAGGTTTTTAGAATTTTAAAAGATCATTAGGCTTGTTAATAAATTAAAATCATTTGAAAATTATTTGAGTTGATAAGATTCTCGTATCTCACTTCTCAATACTCATATCTAAAATAATGAAAATAGAATTAAATAGAGTAAATGACGCTGTGCATTTTGAAGCCAAAGGAAGCGGTAATGTAAAAGTGCATATAGATGGGTCAGACGCCATTGGCGGAAAAGGTTTAGGTGTTCGCCCTATGGAATTGGTATTGATGGCTTTAGGGTCTTGTAGTTCTTTAGATTTAATCAGTATTTTAAAGAAACAAAGGCAAGAAATAACTGATTTTGCAGTTGAGGTAAGCGGAGAAAGACGTGAAAAGATTCCAACAATTTTCACAAAAATTCATATCTTATTCTGTCTAAAAGGAAAGATTGATCAAGAAAAAGCAGAAAAAGCGGCTGAATTAGCAGTAAAAAAATATTGTTCAGTTCATGATATGCTTGCTGCTGGGGGTGTTGAGATTACTTATTCTTTAGAAATATCTTGAGGCAAAAAGCTTAAAGCCGAAGGTATAAAGCTAATTTACTAATTAAACTAAAATAAGCTTTGAGCTTTAAGCATTTAGCTTTATGCTCATAATAATTAAGAGATTTGTTATCCAAAAAGACAAAATACGCCATTAGGGCATTAATTGCATTGGGAGAAAACTTTGGTGGAGATTCTATGAATATATTTTCTATTGCCCAAAAAGAAAATATTCCAAAAAAGTTTTTGGAGCAAATTCTTTTGGAAATGCGTAATGCTGGCTTTTTGTTTAGTAAAAAAGGAGCTGGAGGAGGTTATTCTTTACTTAAAGATCCAAAAGATATCAATTTGGTTCAAGTCATGCGTTTAACAGGCGGCCCAATAGCTCAGCTGCCTTGTGTGAGCTTAAATTTCTATCAAAAATGTGAGGAATGTCGCGATGAAGAAAGTTGCGGGATACGTGATACCTTTAGAGATGTGCGTGACGCAACCTTAAAGATATTGATAGAAACTACCATTGCTGATTTGATTATTAAAGAAAAAGATCTTTCTAGTCATCCTAACATTTAAGATGAGTTTCAAATTTTAAATTTGTGTGAATTTCTAATCAATTATATATCAATCTTCAAAAGAAAACTGAATTAGGCTAATTGTAATTCTTAAATCATCAACTTTATGAAAACAAAAATTATTATGACAGCCAGTGCTATCGTGTTAGGGTCAGTAAGCATTATATTTTCATTTCTTCCAGATGAAGTTATTGGATATTTACAATTTGAGAGAACGCAAAATCTAATACTTGTTTTTCAGATTATCGGAGTACTTTATTTTGCTTTAGCAATGTTAAATGTGATGAGCAGAAACAGTATAATTGGTGGAATTTATAATAAACCAACATCCATATCAAACTTTGCTCATTTTTCTATAGGAAGCATTACCTTAATTAAAGCATTATTCGTTAATATACACTTACCCTACATTTATTGGGTGGTTGCTTTTGTTTATACGGTTTTCGCATTCGCATTTGGTTCTATCGCTTTTTTCCATCCAGCACCAAAATCTGCTTAATTATAATATCATTTTTCGTGTTTAATTTTTTGCGATAGCGATATTTTTTTTAGCTTTTGAGGTCAACATTATCTGCGAAAGAATTACGAAATGCCCTAATTTCAATTTTTGATCTAGATATGATTTCATTCAATTAGATCAATAAATAGGCGTAAAATCATTTTTTTTAAATAAAATCTACTAAATACATAGACTTTATATATATTTGCCTCCTAGAAGATTGAAATGTTAGTTTTTCAATGGAAAGACGCTTTATAATCAACCTAAACCACGGTAATTGTTAGCGTCTTCTTTTAGTGTGTTAGTAAAGCCTCTTCCTTTAAAAGAAGGGGCTTTTTATCAAAAACAATATGCAGAGTTTTAGAACAGAATTAGAAAATCCGATAGTAGAAAAAGATATCATTGACCTGGAGAAGAAGATCAGAGCTTTTCATGAAGGAAGAATCCATGAAGAAAAATTCAGGAGCTTACGTTTGGCCCGTGGCATTTATGGCCAACGCCAGCCAGGGGTGCAGATGGTGCGAATTAAATTGCCTTTCGGTAAAGTGACCTTTAATCAGTTACTGAAAATTGCCGATATTTCTGATAAATATGCTTCTTCCAATTTGCACTTAACTACCCGTCAGGATATACAGATCCATTATGTGAGTTTAGACCGTACGCCAGAATTATGGTCTGAATTAGAGCAGGACGATATTACCTTACGGGAAGCCTGTGGCAATACCGTAAGAAATGTAACCGCTTCACCTACTGCTGGAATTGACCCTTCGGAACCCTTCGATGTTTCCCCTTATGCTCAGGCATTTTTTGAATTTTTTCTGAGAAATCCGATTTGCCAGGAGATGGGAAGAAAAATCAAATTTTCCTTTTCTTCCAGCGAAGCTGATACCGCTTTTTCCTTTATTCATGATTTAGGGTTTATTCCGAAAGTGAAAATAGAAAACGGAGTAGAAGTGCGTGGTTTTAAAGTGCTTTTGGGCGGTGGCCTAGGAGCACAACCTTCTTTGGCACATGTGGTTCATGAGTTATTGCATGAAGATTTAATTATTCCCTATGCCGAGTCGGTGTTAAGGGTGTTTGACAGATATGGCGAGCGTAACAATAGAAATAAAGCCCGTTTAAAATTTTTAGTGAACAAACTGGGGATTGAGGAAGTGCTGAAATTGGTGGAAGAGGAACAAACCGCCAATAAGGTGAAAACCTTTAAAATAAACCGTGAGGCAATTGCGGAGCCTCAAATCCCAATAGCTATTATTGAAGAAGAAGTTCCTTTACCTAAAAAATCAGCTTACGATTTATGGTTGGCTACCAATGTGTTTGAGCAAAAGCAGAAAGATTTTTATGGAGTGTATATTAAGGTGAAAACCGGTGATATTCCAACAGATCAGGCAAGAAAATTTGTAGAAGCCGTGAAACATCTCATTGCTGATGAGATCCGGATTACTATTAATCAAGGTTTGCTGTTGAAATTTGTAAGAAAGGAAGCACTGCCTTCTTTGTTCCTGGCCTTGGATGAATTGAATTTGGCGGCACCCGGATTTGACAGCGTTGCGGATGTGACCACTTGCCCCGGAACTGATACCTGTAATTTGGGAATCTCCAACTCTATGGAACTTTCCAGGGTGTTGGAATCATTGATTTATGAGGAGTATGCCGATTTTATCCATAACAAAGAAATCAAAATCAAGATCAGTGGCTGTATGAACAGTTGTGGACAGCATGGCTTGGCGCATATTGGTTTTCATGGCAGTTCCATGAAGGTGAACGGAAAAGTAATGCCCGCGGTGCAGGTGCTTTTAGGAGGTGGAATTGTAGGTGATGGTGTGGGCAGGGCAGCGGACAAAGTAGTAAAGGTACCTTCTAAAAGAGCTACCCATGTTTTAAGGGCTATTTTAGATGATTATCATGCTAAGGCTTCTAACTACCCAACTTTTCATGCTTATTATGATGATCTGGGTAAAGATTATTTTTATCAGTTATTGAAACCCATTGCGGATCAATCTACTGTGAAGGACGAGGAATTTGTGGATTGGGGACATGAGGAAAATTTTGTGACCGCGATTGGAGTTGGAGAATGTGCGGGAGTAGTGATTGATTTAGTGGCGACCTTAATTTATGAATCAGAGGAAAAATATGGTTGGGCTTTAGAAGCTTATGAGCAAAAGGCTTGGGCAGATGCCATTTACCATGCTTATAATACTTTAGTAAGTGGCGCAAAAGCTTTACTACTAGATAAAGGAGTGAATCAGAGTACGCAGACTGGGGTCATCAAAGCTTTTGATGAGCATTTTGCTCCAGAGTTTCAAATAGATAGTTTTTCTGATTTGGTATTACAGATCAATAAAAATGAGCCTTCCCAAAAATTTGCAGAGCACTATTTAGCACTGGCAAATGATTTTTTAAACGAGGTGAAAGCTTTTAGGCCAAGCCCAGAATTAGTAAAATAATGATATTAGAACCAAAAATAACATTAGTAGGTGCAGGTCCGGGTGATGCTGATTTGATCAGTATAAAAGGAGCCAAAGCATTGGCAAAAGCAGAAGTGGTGTTGTATGATGCATTGGTAAATGAAGCATTGTTAGAAATGGCACCCGAAAATTCCATTAAGATATTTGTGGGTAAAAGAGCAGGTCAACATTCTTTAAAACAACAGGAAATTAACCAGCTTTTGGTTGACAGTGCCTTAAGATACGGATATGTGGTACGTTTAAAAGGAGGAGATCCTTTTGTATTTGGGAGAGGTTATGAAGAAATTGATTTTGCACATTCTTATAATATCCAAACGGAAGTCATTCCCGGGATCAGTAGTTCTATTTCTGTACCTGCATTGCAGGGAATTCCGCTTACCCATCGTGGAACTAGCGAAAGTTTTTGGGTAATTACTGGCACCAAAGCCAATGGAGAAATCTCCCAAGATTTAAAAGTGGCAGTGAAAACAAAAGCTACCGTGGTAATTTTAATGGGCGTGAATAAGATCAAAAGTATAGTGGAAATTTATCAGAAAGAAGGTTTGGGGAGATTGCCAGTAGCTATTATACAAAATGGTTCAACACCAAAAGAAAAGGCGGCAGTTGGGGTAATTAATACCATTATTGAACAGATTGAAGAGCAAAAAATTGCTGCGCCAGCGGTTATCGTTATAGGCGAAGTAGTAAGTTTACATCCATTGTTTCAGCCAATATTGGCATCTTATGAGTTTGTTGACGCAGAATAAGGAAAATATAAAAGTAACGGAAGAAAACGGAAACGAGTTATTTCCAGTTTTTCTTAAGCTACAAAATTTCCAAACTTTGTTGGTGGGAGGGGGCAATGTTGGGCTCGAGAAACTGAGTGCTTTATTGGCCAATTCACCAAAAGCCAACGTTACGGTGGTTGCGGATAGATTTTTAACTGAATTAAAGGAGTTAGCTGTCAATCATCCATCAGTTAAAATTATTGAACGTAAGTTTGAAGATCAAGATTTGGAGGGGGCTGAATTGGTTATTTTAGCTACAGATAGTCGCGATTTACATGTTTACATTAGAAATATCGCTAAAGAAAAAGGCTTATTGTTAAATGTTGCTGATACTCCTGAGCTTTGCGATTTCTATTTAGGTTCTATAGTAAAAAAAGGAAATCTAAAAATTGCTATTTCTACCAACGGGAAATCCCCAACGGTTGCAAAGCGTATTAAGGAAGTTTTAAATGAAAATATCCCTGACGAGATTGACGACACTTTAGAACAAATCAACAAATTAAGATTAACCCTTTCGGGGGATTTTGCATATAAGGTAAAAGCATTAAACCAAGCAACGGCAAGTTTAGTGGCTGAAAAACAACCAGAAAGAAAATTATCAGCGGCAGCATTAAGCTGGATGATATGGAGCAGTGTAGTGATTTTTACTGGGATTATCCTGTATGCTATTTGGCAACAGGAACCAGTATTTAGAGATTATGCGGAAAGCATAAATCCTCAGTTTTATTGGTTTTTAGGGGCAGGTTTTATTTTTGCCATGATAGATGGTGCCATAGGCATGTCTTACGGGGTCACTTCTACTACCTTCTCACTATCCATGGGAATTCCGCCCGCTTCGGCAAGTACTGCGGTGCATATTTCGGAAATTTTTAGTAATGGTATTGCTGGTTGGATGCATTACCGCATGGGAAATATCAACAAAAAGCTGTTGAAATTATTGTTAATCCCAGGAATTATAGGAGCAGTTTTAGGTGCTTTTTTATTATCCTCTTTAGAGGAATACGCCCAATATACCAAGCCCTTAATTTCTGTTTATACCTTAATTTTGGGAATCGTGATTTTAAGGAAATCAGGTGTTTTGAAATTGAAGAAAAAGACCTCAACTACTAAAATAAAAAGAATTGGGACTTTAGGTTTTACAGGAGGATTTATTGATGCAGTTGGAGGAGGAGGTTGGGGATCAATTGTACTTTCTTCATTAATAGCAGGAGGAAGAAATGCCCGCTACTCTTTAGGTACCGTAAAATTAAGCCGATTTTTTATCGCTTTGATGAGTTCCTTAACCTTTGTAACCATGTTAGATGGCTTACGCTGGTATGCGGTTGCTGGTTTGGTGTTGGGAAGTGCCGTAGCTTCTCCAATTGCTGCTCGGGTTTCTAATAGAATTTCTGCTAAAACCATTATGGTTTCGGTAGGAGTGATTGTGATTTTAGTGAGTTTAAGGTCAATTTTAAAGTTTTTTGGACTGTCTTTTTAAGGCTTAAGCTAATAGATATATTATTTTGCAGGATTGATGAATACAGAAAAAATTAAAAAGGCGATAGCGGGAAAAACTCCACAAGAAGTTTTGGCTTACTTAGCGCAACAGTTTGAAGAAGGGTTGATTTTTTCTACCAGTTTTGGATGGGAAGATCAAGTGCTTTCAGATATGATTTTTTCTCAGGATTTGAACATTAAGGTTTTTACTTTGGATACAGGCCGCATGTTCACCGAAACTTATTATATCTGGAGCAGAACTTTAGAAAAATATCAAAAGCCTATTCATGCTTTTTATCCAAACGAGGAGAAATTGCAAGAAATGATTTCCTTAAAAGGGCCAAGTAGCTTTTATGAATCGGTAGAAAACCGTAAAGAATGCTGTGGAATTAGAAAAGTTGAACCTTTGAAAAGAGCTTTAAAAGGTCAAAAAGTTTGGATTACAGGTATAAGGTCAGATCAATCTCCTAATCGTGAGGATATGGATTGGGTAGAATGGGACGAAGCGCATCAGTTAATTAAAGTGCACCCTATTTTTAATTGGACTTTAGAAAATGTGAAAACTTATGTGAATGAAAATAATGTTCCTTTTAATCCATTGCATGATAAAGGCTTTCCAAGCATAGGTTGCCAACCATGCACTAGAGCAGTAGCATCGGGAGAAGATTTTAGAGCAGGACGATGGTGGTGGGAAGATGCAAGTAAAAAAGAATGCGGTTTACACGATTTGAGTCCGAAGTAATTTACTGAATGTTTTAAGTCGGCAGTCCGCAGTTTAGTTAAAGACTTATAAAATTAATAACAAGAAAAAATAAAGTATTAGAGAGAGGTTTGCAAAGTCTCACATCTCATCCCGATAATTATCGGGACTCATATCTATAAAAAAATGAATTATTTAGACCAGTTAGAGGCAGAGGCCATAGCGATATTAAGAGAGGTAGCCGGGCAGTTTGAAAAGCCAGCATTGCTTTTTTCAGGAGGAAAGGATTCCATCACCTTGGTGCGTTTGGCAGAAAAAGCCTTTCGTCCGGGTAAGTTTCCTTTTCCATTAGTACATGTTGATACGGGTCATAACTTCCCTGAAGTGATTGAATTCCGTGATAGGATGATTGAAAAAATAGGTGAAAAGCTGATTATTGGTCATGTACAGGATGCCATTGACAGTGGGAAAGTAATGGAACAAAAAGGGAAGAATGCCAGTAGAAATGCTTTGCAAACCGTGACACTTTTAGAAACGATTGAGAAAAATAAGTTTGATGCCTGCATTGGCGGAGCAAGAAGAGACGAAGAAAAAGCAAGAGCAAAAGAGCGTATATTTTCCGTTCGCGATGAGTTTGGCCAATGGGACCCAAAACGTCAACGTCCCGAGTTATGGAACACTTTCAATGGTAAAATCCATAAAGGAGAAAATGTAAGGGTTTTCCCAATTAGTAATTGGACCGAATTAGATGTTTGGAATTATATCAAAAGAGAAAACATTGAAATCCCTTCTATTTATTATTCTCATGATAGAGAAGTGATTGAAAGAAATGGTGTTTGGATGGCGGCTCATGAGTTTTTAAATATGGATGCTGATGATCAAGTTTATACCAAAAGTGTACGTTTCCGCACCGTTGGCGATATGACTTGTACTGCAGCTGTAGAATCAGAAAAAACAGAAATTGATGATATCATTTTAGAAATTAGTCAGTCAAAAATTAGTGAAAGAGGTGCTCGAATGGATGATAAGGTTTCTGAAGCCGCCATGGAAGACCGTAAGAAAGGAGGGTATTTTTAATGGATATATTGAAATTTTTAACAGCAGGGAGTGTAGATGATGGAAAAAGTACCTTAATAGGTCGATTATTATATGATACCGGTTCTGTGCTGGCTGATCAATTAGAAGCTATCCAAAAATCAAATCGCAAAAATGATGATGGAACGGTAGATTTGGCCATTTTAACCGATGGGTTAAAAGCAGAACGTGAACAAGGAATCACCATTGATGTAGCTTACAAATATTTCCAAACGGAAAAGAGAAAGTTCATCATTGCAGATACTCCAGGACATATCCAATACACCCGTAACATGGTTACTGGGGCATCAAATGCTGATTTAGCCATCATCTTAGTCGATGCCCGAAAAGGAGTAATTGAGCAGACCATTCGCCACTCTTACCTAGTTTCTTTATTAGCTTTAGAACATGTAGTAGTTTGTGTCAACAAAATGGATATGGTAGATTACAGCGAAGCCATTTTTGAAAAAATCCATGCAGATTATCATACTTTGGCAACAAAACTAGGAATCAAAGAAGTTACTTTTATTCCTGTGAGTGCTTTAAGGGGCGATAATATTGTTAATGAGTCTAGTGCTATGCCTTGGTACAAAGGCAAAAGTTTATTGGAGCACTTAGAAACCGTAAAGGTACATGAGGTGGATAGTTTATTACCAGCCCGCATGGCAGTACAATGGGTTGTTCGTCCGCAAACGGATGCATTGCATGATTACCGTGGATATGCTGGGAGAGTTTTGAGCGGCGCTTTTAAAGTAGGTAAGCAAGTAAAGGTTTTTCCTAGTGGGATGAAATCTACCATTGCTAGATTGGAAACTTTTGATGGAGATTTACAAATTGCTGAGGAAGGTAAGTCTATCACTTTGCATTTAGCAGATGAAATTGATATTTCTCGTGGAGATATGATTGGAGAAATTGAAAGAGCTCCCATTATTTCTAATGAGATTGAAGCAGATATTTGCTGGATGGATACCCGCGAATTAGATACTTCTACCACCTACTTTATCCAACACCAAAGTAAGGTGACACGTTGTAAAATTCGTGAGGTATTATACAAAGTGAACATCAATACTTTAGAAAAGGTAAATGCCGACTCTTTTGGTTTGAATGACATTGGTAGAGTGGAAATTAAAACCGCGGATGAATTGGCTTTTGATCCTTACGATAAAAACAAGCGTAACGGTGGCGCCATCATTATTGATAGCAGAACCAATGTGACTGTTGGTGCGCTGATGTTGAGAGCGGCATTATAAAAGTATACGACATTTATCGTAGCCCATGACTTTTTGTTGTGGGCTTTTTTTATTTCAAAATTTATCAATTTATCTATCTTTACAGCTTCTATGCTTCTACTTACATTTTTAGTAGCCATTGTCGTTAACTTTGTTGGATATATCCCTTTGGGGAACATCAATTTAACTTCCATGCAGATTTCCATTAATAAAGGAATGAAGCAGGCGCTCATATTCATCACTGCTTTTTCGATTGTAGAAGGAATATTTACTTATATCCTGATGCGCTTTGCGGAGTGGTTTGCTACAAAAAAGGAATTTTTGCATTGGTTGGGTTGGATTTTAGTAGCTGTTTTTATTGTGATGGGTTTATTGAGTTGGATAGAATCTCATAAAGAATCGAAGCTTAAGGATGATGATATCAGGAATAAAGATAGCATCAGAACTGGAATTTTTTTAGGTGTTTTTAATCCTATGATCATTCCTTTTTGGATGATTGGCGGAACGTATCTGATCGCCAAAAATTGGATTACAACTGAAACGCCGGGTTTAGAGCTGTTTGCTTTAGGAGCTGCTATTGGGTCGTTTTTATGTTTGTATTTGTTCGCTCATTTTGCCCAATACATTCAAAATCGCTTTTCCTTCAGCAATAAGATCATCAACCGAAGTATTGCCTTGGTTTTCTTTGCGTTAGCTATTTTTCAAACTTGTAAAGAGCTATTTTTCTAAATTTTTATAGGATTTAAACTGCTAAAATCATTTGATTGTCAAAAGAGCTATTTTTAACATTTAAAATAATAGATGTTTAAACATCTATTTGTACATTTGATTTTTTAATCAATATATCAATCTAAAAAATAAAATAATGTCAAATCAAGGAAAATGGGTTTTAGACCCCATGCACTCAGAAGTGCAATTTAAAGTAAAACACTTAGTTATTTCTACCGTAACAGGTACATTCAAAATGTTTAATGGTAATTTAACCACCGAGAGTGAAGATTTTTCTGGTGCGGATATTACTTTTGTATTAGATGTAAATAGCGTTGATACGAATCAAACAGATAGAGATAACCACTTGAAATCAGCTGATTTCTTCAATGCAGAAGTTTTTCCTGCAATTAATTTCAAGTCTACTTCTTTCACAAAAAGGGGAGATGATTATAAGTTAGACGGACATTTAACGATTAAGGATGTAACCAAACCAGTTTCTTTAAATGTAGAATTTGGTGGAACTGCGACTGATTTCTACGGAAATTTAAAAGCTGGTTTCGAAGTAACAGGAAAAATCAAACGTAAGGAGTTTGGTTTAACTTGGGACGGAATTACAGAAGCAGGAGCGATTGTAGTGGGTGAGGATATTAAATTAGCTATCAACGTTCAGTTTGCTAAAGAAGTGGCAGCTTAGTAAGGTTAAAAATATAGATTGAAAAGCAGGAGCTATTCTCCAGCTTTTTTTATGCATTAGTTTTCTTTTTCAAAAAATTCTAACGTACTTTCTTTATCTTTTCCCAACTGTTCCGTCAATTTTTCTAATCCTTCAAACTTCACATCGTGACGGATGAAATGTAGGAAATCCATTTTTATGGTTTGATGATAGATGTCTTCGGCAAAATCAAAAATATTCACTTCAATATTTTGACTCATTCCATTAATAGTTGGACGGTGACCAATGTAGGCCATACCTTTATACAGTTTAGACCCGATAGCTATCGGGTTCAGAGGGGTTAGTTTAGAGTTAAGTGGTTGATAGGGATTATGCAGTTCTTGATTCTTGTTTCTTGTATCTTTAATCTCAACCGTAACAGCGTAAATACCATCAAATGGAATGAGTTTATAACTTTCTTCGATAAATAAGTTTGCGGTAGGATAGCCTAAGGTCCTGCCAATTTGATCTCCTTTAATCACTTTTCCCGATAAGGAAAAAGGGTGTCCCATTAGTTCATGCGCATCGTCAACATCGCCTTTCGTCAAAGCTTTTCTAATTCTGGTTGAAGAAATTGCTACATCATGGATGTCTTGTTCAGGGATTTCATCAATTTGATATTTGTGAACGTCTCCGAATTGAAGTAACTCAGCCATGCCTCCACTACGGTCTTTACCGAAACGATGATCATAACCAATCACCATGGCTTTCATCCCTATCTGGTCGATTAAAACTTGCTTGATATATTCTTCAGGGCTTTGATTAGAGAAGTCACGAGTAAATGGGGTTATAATTAGATGGTCTACATCTAATTTTGCTAACAAAAGAGCCTTTTCAGCCATGGTATTAATCATCCTTAACTGGTCATCCCCAGGATTCAAAATCATCCTTGGGTGAGGGAAAAAAGTTAGAATTACTGATTCACCCTTGTCAACTTTTGCTTTTTCTACCAGTTTTGTAATGATTTTTTGATGTCCTAAATGCACACCATCAAAGGTCCCAATGGTAACCACAGCATTTTTTAAAGGCTTAAAATCATTAATATGGTGGTAGATTTGCATTAATTCAATTTACGAGTTACGATTTTTGATTTACGATTTAAGGAATCTAAATTTTAAAATTACTTAAAGTCTGGCTGAGTTTTAATTTCCCTGATATGGTTAACCAGCTCCATAACTTCAAACGCACTTTCAACTTTAAAGTTTCCGCTTCGCGTTCTTCGCAGTTTAGAAAGATGAGCGCCATTATTCAATTTCTTGCCAAAGTCATGAGCTAATGAACGAATGTAAGTTCCTTTAGAGCAAATTACTCTAAAATCAACTTCGGGTAATGCTATTCGAGTGATTTCAAATTCAGAGATGGTTACTTTTCTTGTTTTTAGAACTACTTCTTCCCCTCTTCTGGCTTTTAAGTACAGCCTTTCTCCATCTACTTTAATGGCAGAGTGGACTGGTGGATATTGGTCTAAATCCCCTATAAAATATCTTGTAGTTTCTAAAATATCCTTTTCGGTTAAACCAGATGTATCGAATGTTTGATCAACCTCAGTTTCTAAATCATAAGATGGAGTGGTAGATCCTAAAGTAAAGGTTCCAATATATTCTTTTTCTTCAGCCTGAAAAGTATCAATTTGTTTAGTAAGCTTTCCGGTACAAATAATTAAAAGTCCGGTGGCTAAAGGATCTAAAGTACCAGCATGACCAACTTTTAACTTTAGCGGTTTAAAGGAGTTTCTGATTTTTCCAACCACATCAAAAGAAGTCCAGGTATAAGGTTTGTTGATTAATAAAACCTCGCCAGTAGTGAAATCAAAATTAGGAAATTCTCTTTTCGTTGCTTCTTCACTCATCATTAAATCACTTGCAAGCTATGTCCACTTAAAATAAGGACAATGATAATAGCTCCAACGATAATTCTGTAAATTCCAAAAACTTTAAAGCCATTTTTACTTAAAAACCCAATGAAACTTTTGATAGCGATTAAAGCAACTACAAAACCAATGGCATTACCAATGAGCAATAAATTAATTTCATGTCCACTTATGGTGTGACCATCTTTATAGAAGTCAAATAATTTCTTAGCGGTAGCAGCAAACATAGTTGGGACTGCCAAAAAGAAAGAAAATTCGGCAGCTGCTTTGCGGGTTAATTTCTGAGACATACCGCCAACAATGGAAGCTCCGGACCGAGAAACTCCAGGAATCATGGCTAAGCACTGAAAAATACCAACTTTTAAAGCAGTTGGATAAGAGATTTTATCTGCATCATCCACATCGGCATTTTTAAACCAATTATCTACAAATAGTAAAATAATTCCTCCTAATAATAAGGAAACAGCAACAGTTAGTGGACTTTCTAATAATTGGTCGATTTTTTTACTGAATAATAAGCCGAAGATGACAGCTGGAATAAAGGCCACAAATAGCTTGAAATAGAATTCGAAACTTCTGAAAAATCGTTTTAAATATAAAACAACAACAGAAAGTATAGTCCCAAGTTGGATAGCAACGGTGAATAATTTTACAAAAGCATCTGACTGGATGCCCATTAAGGATGATGCAATAATCATATGTCCGGTGGAAGAAACCGGAAGAAACTCTGTAATACCCTCAATGATGGCCAATACAACAACCTCGAAAATATTCATTTATTTGGTAGATGGTTTTTTAAGAATTGCGAAAAAGCCTAAAGCAAAACCAGATAACACCACAATTGGTGCTAAAACTATTTTACGAAAGCTATAAATGTCAGTAGTACCACTCATCAATATAAAGCCAATAATTACTATTACGATACTGGCAATCAATATTTGGTAATTTTGTTTTTTGAAAACAAATTGAACTTGACTGTTTTCGTTGATATTCGATTGTTTTTTTGCCATGATGGTTATCTATATAAATCGTAACTTTTAATTCTTAAATATTTGGTCACCGCGAAATAGGTGCTGAGGCAGGAAATGAAAATTCCTACAGCAATTACTCCTAAAAATACAACACCAAATTCTGCATAATCGGTTAATATCACTAATTCAGGAATTTGCTGTTGTGCAAAATAAAGGGTGAGCACTAACAAGATAATCGCAATTAGACCAGCAATTAAACCATGTAACGCTCCATAAGTAATGAAAGGTTTTCTGATAAAACCACGGGTTGCGCCTACTAATTGCATGCTCTTTATTAAAAAGCGTTGTGAATAAATGGCTAAACGAATGGTATTATTAATTAAAGCGACTGCTATAATTAATAGAACAGAGCCAAAACCAAAAATCACTAAAGAGATAGTCCTAATGTTTTGATTAATCATATCTACCAAAGATTTTTGGTAGCGAACTTCGTTAATCAATGGGTTTTTCTGTAATTGTTTACTTAAAACATCAATGCTTTGTATGTTAGCATAATCTGCCTTCATGTAAACATCTATTGAAGAAAGTAAAGGATTATAACCTAAAAATTTGATAAAATCTTCACCTAAATCCTGAGTTAAGTTGCGAGCGGCCAGCTCTTTACTAATATATTGTGTAGATTTCACATAATTATTCGCTTCAATTTGTTTCTGTAATTGTAAAACATCTACTTCTTTGGTCCCTTCGTTAATGATGACGTTTAGAACGATATTTTCTTTCACGTAATTAGATAACTTTTGCCCATGTACCAAAATTAAACCCAATAGACCAACCATTAAAAGTACCAAAGAGATACTAATTACAGTAGAAACATAAATAGTTTTAGTTTTTCGGGCTGCTTGGCTGTCTTCAAATTCTTCCATAAACAAATATTATGTTGCGAAAATAATAAACATCAGTTGAATATAAGCATGATTATGTGGAAAGCATTTAATTTAACATTTTTTAGCTTTTAAATGTGGCCCTTCCCCAAGCTTTTGTCTTTAATTATTCATATTTAAGATTGCTAAGGTTTGACAAAGATTCGTCAGTAAACTTCCAGCTTTCTATTGTGTCTTTCCTTTTTCTATTCTTTTGATATTAAACTCATACATCACTTCCACCTTTTTTCTTGCCCAAGGTGTTTTCCGCAAAAAACTTAAGCTCGATTTTATGCTTGGGTCTTTCAAGAAACAATTGATAGGAATTTTCTCACCCATTTTTTCCCATCCCACATAAGTCACCAAGTCTGTTAAAATAATTTCTAAAGTTAAACCATGTAAGGGATTATTTTTTTGAGGTGAACTATTTGTATTCATATCATAAAAGTAGATTTTATTTTACATAATCCTAAAACACATTAAATGAAAAGGAGCAAACGATTCATCATTTGCTCCTTTTCTAAATATTAGAGTTCTATTATTGACTAACCAAGTTATATACGATATACGCCACATTTCCATTTAGCAATTTGAATGGCGAGCGTAATGTCAAACTGTTTTTTGTTGATGCTGCAATATCCAATTGGTAGCCTGCATTTACATCTTTAGCTTTTTCACCTGAATCAATTTTTTTAAATTGAAAAATAGGATTTAATCCATCATTAACTAATGACCAATAAATATTTTGGGTTGTACCATCAGTTAAAGTAATCATTCCACTATTGCCACCATACAATTTCCAAGTACTCCCTTTAAAATCTTGATAAGGAGCTAAATCAAATACATTTTTAACTTCATATCCGCTTGGGAAACCTTCTAGATAAACATCGCTAACAGTCCATGTATTAGAGATATTCCCTTTTGAAATCTTTGTTGTTGTACCACGTGATGATGAGCATGAGGTAAATCCTATAATTAGAATAGAACAAATTAAGATGGTTGATATTTTAAATAGCTTTTTCATTTATATAATTTTTTAATGATGATAACACTATTTCAAAAATAAAGCCAGATTGAAAATTAAGATACTATTTTAATAAATGGATATAAAAAATACCCCTTTCGTGGTATTGATTGTTCTAATCTTATACTCGTACTTTGTAAAGTAGATCCTACGAAAAATTTGAAAAACAGTCGGTGCTAATTATAGGCCGGCTGTTTTTATTTTTTGAACCTTCCCCTATTGCGGTGAATTATATTAAATAAACGGGGGCGAAGCGGCAGCTCCCAATATTTTATTGGGACTCTAGCGAAGCACCCGACTATCAGGAAATAGTTGCACAAGCTTTGCTTTTCAAATAAAACGTGTCCCTAACGTTAAATTTTTTATTTTCGCAACACGATATAAAAATCAGAGCGAATATGGATTATCAATTTAAGCAGATAGAGAAAGACTGGCAAAAGTTTTGGGCAGTGAACGAGACTTTTAAAGCCGAGGCGGATGAACGCAAGCCTAAATATTATGTTTTAGATATGTTTCCTTACCCAAGTGGTGCGGGTTTACATGTGGGGCATCCGCTGGGCTATATCGCTTCTGATATTTTCGCGAGGTACAAAAGGCTGAAAGGCTTTAATGTGTTGCACCCAATGGGTTATGATTCTTTTGGTTTGCCGGCTGAGCAATATGCCATTCAAACAGGTCAACATCCTGCAAAAACTACGGAGGCAAACATCAATCGCTATCGCGAACAATTAGATAATTTGGGTTTTTCTTTCGATTGGAGTAAAGAAATCCGTACCAGTTCGTCCGACTATTATAAATGGACACAATGGATTTTTATGCAGTTGTTCAACTCTTGGTACAATAAGGATACTGACAAAGCCGAGCATATTTCTACCCTGATTGAAAAATTGGAAACCATGCCATCGGCAGAAATCAATGCGGTTTGTGATGAAGATGTGCTTTCAATTTTACCAAGCGATTGGAGCACCATGACTGCCGAAGAAAAGCAAGCCGAATTGTTGAAGTATCGTTTGACTTATTTGAGAGAAAGTACGGTGAACTGGTGCGCCGCATTGGGAACAGTTCTGGCTAATGACGAGGTGAAAGATGGTTTTAGCGAACGTGGCGGACATCCTGTGGAGCAAAAGAAAATGATGCAATGGAGCATGCGGATTTCTGCTTATGCAGAACGTTTGTTGCAAGGTTTAAATGATATTGATTGGCCAGAACCACTGAAAGAAATGCAGCGCAATTGGATTGGGAAAAGTGTGGGAGCGATGATGAGGTTTAGCCTCATCCCCAACCCTTCTCCGAAGGAGAAGGGAGCGCAAGAGAACAAGGTGAATATAGAAGTTAAGGAGAAGAGGGGTTATGAAACTGCGAATTCTTTTGTTTGGGATTTATTGAAGGAGAACTCCAAAGAAAACAGAAAGAATCAGACAGATGCGGAAGTGGTGCTTTGGAATAGCTTGAGGGATAGTCAAACCGGTTTTAAAATCAGAAGGCAGCATGTGATTGAAGGTTATATCACTGATTTTGTTTGCTTGCCTAAGCGTTTAGTGATTGAAGTTGATGGAGGTTACCACAACAGTGAAGAGGCTATTGCTTATGATAAACAAAGAACAGAATTTTTGAATGCAGCAGGGTTTGAAGTGATTCGTTTCACTAACGAACAAGTCATCAATCATACAAACGACGTTGTTTCACAAATTAAAATTAAGTTAGAAAACCTCCAAAGTATTTCCACAACGCAAGTAGCTCCTTCTTTTTCAGATAGCTCGCAAAATATATCCACAACGCAAGTGGCTCCTTCTCCTTCGGAGAAGGCGGGGGATGAGGCTTCCTATATAGAAGTATTTACTACTCGTGTAGACACCGCTTACGGGGTTTCCTTTTTGGTGATTGCTCCTGAGCATGAGTTGGTGGCTTCTTTAACTACACCAGAGCAAAAGGAAGACATCGATGCTTATATTTTTGCAACCAAAAAGAAATCCGAATTGGACAGAATGTCGGATGTGAAAACTGTTTCAGGGGCTTTTACGGGAAGTTATGCCATCAATCCGTTGAACGGAGTTAAAGTTCCAGTTTGGATTGCGGATTATGTTTTAGCAGGTTATGGAACAGGCGCTGTTATGGCGGTTCCATCTGGTGACCAACGTGATTATTTGTTTGCTAAACATTTCAATTTACCGATTATCCAGATTTTGGATGCGCAAAAAATCGACAAAGAAGCTGACCCAACAAAAGAAGGAAAGTACATCAATTCTGGAATCATTAACGGAATGGGTTATAAAGAAGCGACTACGACTATCATTACGGAATTGAAAAAATTGGGAATGGGTTATGGTAAAATTAATTATCGGATGCGTGACGCTATTTTTGGTCGTCAAAGATATTGGGGCGAACCTGTTCCGGTTTATTTCAAAAACGGTTTACCTTATTTAATCGATGAAAATGAATTGCCTTTGCTGTTACCAGAAGTAGATAAATATTTGCCTACAGAAAGTGGCGAGCCACCTCTAGGAAGAGCCAAAGATTGGAAATATAAAAACTCCCTCTCCTTTGGAGAGGGCTGGGGTGAGGCCTATGAATATGAGTTGAGTACTATGCCAGGTTGGGCAGGTAGCAGTTGGTATTGGTACCGTTATATGGATGCAAAAAATGATACCGCTTTCGCTGCTCAAGATAAAATCGCTTACTGGAAAGATGTGGATTTATACATCGGTGGTAGCGAACACGCCACCGGGCACCTTTTATATAGCCGTTTCTGGAATAAATTTTTGAAAGATTTAGGTTATGTAACCGAAGAAGAACCTTTTAAGAAATTGATTAATCAAGGGATGATTCAGGGGAGATCTAACTTTGTTTATAGGATAAATGATGCAGAAGGTAAGGGAACAAATCAATTCGTGTCAAATGGTTTAAAATCTCAATACCCAACATCTGCATTACATGTAGATGTCAATATCGTTGAAAACGACATTCTTAATATAGAAAAATTTAAAGCGTTCAGAGAAGAATATGCAAATGCCGAATTTATCTTAGAAAACGGCAAATACATCTGCGGAACAGAAGTAGAAAAAATGTCTAAATCCAAATACAATGTGGTGAACCCCGATGATTTGGTAGAACGCTACGGTGCAGATACTTTAAGAATGTATGAGATGTTCTTAGGTCCGTTAGAGCAAAGTAAACCTTGGAATACCAACGGAATTGAAGGCGTTTTCAAATTCTTAAGAAAATTCTGGAAAATGTTTCATGATGATAGCTGGAATTTCACAGTTTCTGATACAGAGCCAACTAAGGCTGAACTTAAATCGCTACATAAAATCATTAAAAAAGTAGAAGATGATGTGGAGCGTTTCTCTTTCAACACTTCGGTTTCTAGTTTTATGATTGCCGTAAACGAACTGACAGATTTAAAGTCTAATAACAAATCAATCCTACAGGATTTGGTTATTATTCTTTCGCCTTATGCACCTCATATTTGTGAAGAGCTTTGGGTTTTATTGGGTAATGAAGCTGGAACTTTATCTTATGCGTCTTTCCCGAAATTTAATGCTGAATATTTAATAGAAAATGAATTTGCCTATCCAGTATCAGTCAACGGAAAAACAAAGACTAATTTTTTATTGTCTTTAGCACTAGAACCTGCCGAAGTAGAAAAGGAGGTGATGGCTAATGATCAGATACTTAAATATCTGGATGGTAAAACGCCTAAGAAGGTAATTGTCGTAAAGGGAAGAATTATCAATATCGTGATTTAATTGATAAATCCATAAAACGTCAATTTGATCCCGCATCAGGAATTATTAATTAGAAAGTTAGACATAAAAAGAGCCACTCATAGTGGCTTTTTTTATGAAATATAAATGGTACTATTTTTTAAAAAAAAGACGTAACATTTTGAAGCTTCAAATGTCTTATCATGGAAAAAAAATCAATATAATGAAACGTTTATACATTTTAATATGCTTTATCCTGATTTCGCACATGATTTATGCGCAATTTCCAGGAGGAGGATCACAAACAACAATTACTGGTAAAATCACTGGTGCCATTATCGATTCTTTAACTAAAAAGCCAGTCGATTATGCAACTATTTCTTTATCAAGAAGTGGACAAACAAAAGCGACGAATGGCACATTGGCAGATGATAAGGGGTCTTTTAAATTAGAAAATATCAAACCTGGTAAATACAGATTAACTCTTTCTTTTATTGGTTATAATAGTAAAATCATTGATCCGGTTGAGACAACAGGTTCTAAGCTTGATTTAAATTTAGGGAACATCATTTTATCTCCAAATGCTAAAATGTTAAATGAAGTAACCGTTACTGGCGAAAAATCTTTAGTAGAAAATAAAATTGATAAGATTGTTTACAATGCAGAGAAGGACGTCACGATTTCTGGTGGAAATTCTACAGATGTATTAAGAAAAGTTCCTTTGTTATCTGTTGATTATGATGGAAATTTATCACTTCGAGGAAGTTCGAATGTAAAAGTTTTAATTAATGGAAAACCATCAGGTGTGATGGCAGGAAATATGGCGGATGCGCTTAAAGCTATCCCTGCGGATCAAATTAAAAGTGTAGAGGTAATCACATCGCCATCTGCTAAGTATGATGCAGAAGGTACTTCAGGTATTGTGAATATTATCACCAAAAAAACAAATTTAGAAGGTGTTAGCGGTTCTATAAATGCAGGTGTTGGAACGCGTCAAAATAGTGGTAACGGAAATTTGAACATTAAAACTGGAAGATTAACTGTCTCTGGTAATGCAGGTGGTTATGCTTCTTGGCCACAAACATCAATTCTAAGTTTCAATAAATTAAGTAATGACAACTCTTTTTCTTTAAGTCAATCAGGACAAAACGAAACTAAAAGAATTGCAACTAACGGATCTTTAGGTGCCGATTACGATTTTAATAATTATAATTCTTTTAGCTCGAGTTTAAAAGGTAATTGGTTCCAGTTTTCAACTGACGGGAATAACTTTAATCAAAATATTTTTAGCGGAAATAATTTCAGTTTCAACAGAGACTCTTACAACAAAAATAAAGTTATTGGTTATGATTGGAATAATGATTTTACACATAAATTTAAGAAAGAAGGACAAGAAATTTCCTTTGCATTTCAATTAACGAACTCTAATCTTAAAAACGATTTTAACTCGGATTTTATTTATCCATCGGGTTCGAACTTTAGAGATTCAACAGAGATTGGAAACAGTGATGCAATAAATAAGGAAAAAACTTTTCAAGTAGATTATGTGCAACCATTCAAAAAAATAGTTTGGGAGTTTGGCGTAAAAACCATTTTAAGAGATATCTCTAATGACTCTAAAGTAGAAAGTCAATATATTCCATTTAACGGTAAAACGTTTGTAAATCCAAATAGAAATTACATTTATGATTATACACAAAATGTATATGCAGGTTATACGACATTTGGATTTACACTTGCTAAAAAATATGGATTTAAATTGGGGGCAAGATATGAAGCAACTGAAATAAAGGGAGCAGCTACTGGGACAACAATTTTCACCCCTTTTTCTAATAACTATGGAAATCTTACACCAAGTTTTGTTGTTTCACGTAGTTTCAAAAACTTCCAAACCTTAAAACTGAGCTATAATAAAAGAATTGCAAGGCCTAGCTTGTTTTATTTGAATCCTTTCAGAAATTCAGCAGATCCTTATAATGCAAGTCAGGGAAACCCTAGCTTAAAACCTGAAATTTCTGATAATTACGAATTCAGTTATTCAACTTTTGTGAAAACAACAATCATCAATGCAGCAATTTATTATCGGAACACAAAAAATATAATAGAGAGTTTAGTAAGTAATTATAAAACTGAAGATAATAAAGTAGGATCTTTAACCACTTATGGAAATATAGGGACAAACAACTCCTATGGATTTAATTTCTTTGGATCCGTTAATCCTGTGAAGCCGCTAACATTTCGCGGAAATTTCAATGTTAACTCTTATGATATTAATGTGAATTCTCAAAATGCTACAATTGCTTCTGCTGCGGCAAATAAAACTTATTTTGTTTACAGTGCATTTGTTAGTGCAAGCTATTTGTTTCCTAAAGGGTTTACTTTCGAAACATTTTTGATTACTAACTCACCACGTAGAACATTCCAAGGAAAAAATCCATCATTCAATATGTGGAATTTAGGATTGAAGAAGGATCTTTTCAATAAAAAAGGAAGCATTGGTATAAATGTGATAGACCCATTTAATGAGCGCAAAAACTTTAACTCTCAAATAAGTGGAGCCTCATTCTCTCAGAACAGTAATTTCTCTATTCCTTTCAGATCTGTGGGTGTGAACTTTAGCTGGAGATTTGGATCTTTAAAAGTAAGCCAAAAGGAAAAAGGAGTTAAAAATAGTGACTTAAAACAGGGTGACCAAGGCGGCGGTGGCGGACTCGGTACTGGAAATAACTAAATAAAAAAAGCTTCCCAAATTTTCGTGAAGCTTTTTTTTGATAATTTTTGGAGTTAAAAAGTTTTAATTATTGTTTCTTAACGTTTTTCAAAACCAATAAATTTTGAGCATTATTACTCAAGCCAGAAATGTTATTCTGATAAAGATTCACAAATTCATCATAAAATAAGGGAACAACAGGTGATTCATTCATCATCAATTGATCCATTTTTTGATAAAGTTTATACCTTTCTTGATCATTTTTAATGTAATTGATTTGCTCGTACATTTTATCAAACTCCTTATTATTGAAACTGGTGTAGTTTGGACCTATTGGAACATAGTTTTTAGAATAAAACATAGAAAGATAAATTTCACCATCTGCATAATCGGCAATCCAACTTCCTCTAAAAAAGTTTACTTGTCTTTTAGCAATTGTTTCTCGTAATGATGCACTTTGATTGACTTCTATTTTAGATTTTATCCCTACGTTGCTTAATTCGCCCTGAATAAATTCTATTAAATCTTTATAAGTTGTAGTGGTACTTAACGTAACTTCACCCATTCCTTTTCCTTCCGGAAATCCAGCTTCAGCTAATAATTCTTTAGATTTTTCTGGATTATAAGGATATCCTTTCACAGCTTTAGCATTAAAACCAGGCATTCCCGCAGGTATAAATCCTGAATTTCCTGGTATTCCAATACTGTTTCTCAGGTATTTAACTAACCTTTCTCTATTGATTGCATAATTAATCGCCTGCCTTACTTTTTTGTATTTCAGTGGCGAATTTTTCACAATCGCTAAACTGCTATCCACTAGCATTCCTAAATATTCGGTATTCAAATAAGAGCCTTTCCTTAACTTAAACTTTCCTTTATATTTATCGGTCATGGTACCACCTTTGGTCAAGATGTCATCACGATAGCTTCCGTCAACACTATTAAAGAAGTCCAGTTTCTTTTTAATAAATTCCATAAAGGCGGTTTGCTTATCAGGAATAAAAGTAGCTTTTACAGCATCTAGATAAGGTAACTGAATTCCTGTGCTGTCTTTTTCAAAGTAATGCTCATTTTTTAAGAGTACCAAGACTTCACTTTCTTTCCAGTATTTAAATTGAAATGGACCAGTGCCAATTGGGTGAGTTCTAAACTCTTTACCATAATGCTCAGCAACCTCAAACGGAATAACGGAGCAGTATTGCGCCGAAAGCATAGAAAGAAACGGTGGAAAAGGTTTGTTAAGTTGTATCACAAATGTGGAATCATTCGGCGCTTGAAAAGCTTCTTGATCATCAACTTTATCATTAAAAATCCAAGCTCCAGACGAAGCGATTTTAGGATCGATAATTCGAGAAAAACTATATTTAAAATCGTTGGATACCGCTTTTCTTCCTTTTCCATTTTTAAATAAAATATCATCATGAAAATAAACATCGTCTCTTAAATGAAAGGTATAGGTTTTCCCATCTTCGGATATGTCCCAACTTTTTGCTACGCATGGTTTTATATTTAAATGATCATCAATCTGCACTAAACCATTAAATATTTGGTTGGTCATCCATAAGACATTCTGGTTTCGGGCAAAAGCAGGATCTAAAGAAGTTAATCCCTGATCTAAATTTAAGTTAAAAACTGTTTTATCAGAGTTAACTTTTCCAGCGTTACAAGAAGAAAGAAAAACTAATGCTAACCCGAAAAAAGAAACAATTTTCAACTTCATAGCGTTATTAAAATATGTTGAGCTTATCAAGACGTTCAAATTTTTATCTTTGCCAAAATAAGATAAAAGCTTTATAAATGAATCAAAGAAGAATCATTTCCTTATTGCCGGCTGCAACTGAAATTATCTGCGCCTTGGGGTTAGAAGAATGTTTGGTGGGTCGCTCGCATGAATGCGATTTTCCCGCAAGTGTGAAAAATCTTCCTATTTGTTCCGATGCGAAATTTATTTCTGGTACGGATAGTTCTCAGATTGATGCACAGGTAAAGGAAATATTATCCGATGCATTATCTATTTATAAAGTGGATAAAGAATTGATTAAAAGTTTGAAGCCTGATGTCATCATCACCCAAGCACAATGTGAAGTTTGTGCAGTTTCTTTAAAAGATGTGGAAGAAGCTTTGAGTGATTTGGTAAATTCAGACACTCAAATTATTTCTTTACAGCCAAATGTTTTAGCTGATATTTTTAAAGAGATTAAAGAAATCGCCATTGCATTAGGTGTTGAAGAAAAAGGAAATGAGTTAATTGAGGAATTGGAGGAAAGGATTAATATCGTTCGGCATAAACTAAAGTTTTTCCCTGATAAGCCTAAAGTTGTCATGGTAGAATGGCTTTCACCGATGATGGTTGCAGGAAATTGGATTCCTGAATTAGTGGAGATAGCGGGAGGGAAATCTATTTTAGCTGAAAACGGAAAACATTCGCCTTTTGTAGAGTGGCAACAAATTTATGATGAAAACCCGGATGTCATTATTGTTGCTCCATGCGGATTTAGTATCAGTAGAACTCTGCAAGAAATAGATTTATTATTGAATTTACCCAGCTGGCGAGATTTACAGGCTGTAAAAAATAATCGAGTTTATATTGCTGATGGAAATGCTTATTTTAATAGAAGTGGTCCAAGAATAGTGGACAGCATCGAGATTTTAGCTGAAATCATCACCCCTAAATACTTGACCTTTGGCTATGAAGGGGAAGGTTGGATAAAATTTGAATCATAAAATTCGTCAATCATAAATCAAATTCATGCTTAAAAAAGACCGTTACGAAGCTTTTGTAAATTATTTCTCAAAACATCAGCCTCAAGCCGAAACTGAATTGCATTATACCAATCCTTTTGAACTATTAATTGCGGTGATACTTTCTGCACAATGTACCGATAAGCGTATTAATCAGGTTACGCCCAAATTATTCGAACGCTTTCCAACAGTAGAATCATTAGCAGCTTCAACTTCTGATGAAGTTTTTACTTATATCCGGTCGGTAAGTTATCCAAATAATAAAGCAAAGCATTTGGTTGGAATGGCTAAAATCTTGTTAGGAGATTTCGGAGGTATTGTTCCTGAAGACATTAATGATTTACAAAAAATGCCAGGCGTAGGACGTAAAACTGCAAATGTGATTGCTTCTGTTGTTTTTAATGCGCCAGCAATGGCAGTTGATACGCATGTATTTCGTGTTTCTAATCGTTTAGGGTTAACTACAGCAGCCAAAACTCCGTTAGCAGTAGAAAAACAATTAGTTAAATACCTTCCTCAGGATAAAATTCATATAGCCCATCATTGGCTCATTTTACATGGCCGTTATATTTGTTTAGCCCGTAGTCCGAAATGTGAACTTTGTCCAATCAGTCATTTTTGTAAATATGATGAGCAGCAGCATACTCCTTCTGCACTAAAAAAGAAGGAGAATGCTGAAATCAGAAAGCAAAAACAAAAAGCTCAGAAATTAAAGAAGGATAAAATCGCTAAAGAATTAAAAAAAAGAGCGCTCATTTAGTCTTTTTATCCACAATAATTTGAATAATGACACTCATTAATTAAGTTTAAAATAATAATTAGCAAATTACCAAAAATATTAGCATTTTTGCGTATTATAAATTAAATCAGTCAATAAATACTAAAAATATTATACATGAGCGCTAGCGTTGAAAAATTAAAAGCCCTTCAATTAACTTTAGATAAATTAGAAAAATCTTACGGAAAAGGGGCAGTCATGAAATTGGGAGATGCCCCAATTGAAGCTATTGACTTTATCTCTACAGGTTCTTTAGGATTAGACATTGCACTAGGAATTGGCGGTGTGCCTAAAGGAAGAGTAGTCGAAATATATGGACCAGAATCGTCGGGTAAAACTACGTTAGCTACACATATTATTGCAGAGGCTCAGAAAAAAGGAGGCATTGCCGCTTTTATTGATGCGGAGCATGCATTTGATCAGTTTTATGCAAAGAAATTAGGCGTAGATGTAGAGAACTTATTGATCTCTCAGCCAGATAATGGAGAGCAAGCTTTGGAAATTGCAGATAATTTAATCCGCTCGGGGGCGATAGATGTGATTGTGATTGACTCTGTAGCTGCATTGGTACCTAAAAGCGAGATTGAAGGAGAAATGGGTGATTCTAAGATGGGTTTACACGCTCGTTTAATGTCTCAGGCCCTACGTAAATTAACGGGAACAATTAGTAAAACTAACTGCTGTTGCATCTTTATTAACCAATTAAGAGAGAAAATTGGGGTGATGTTTGGTAATCCTGAAACCACCACAGGTGGTAATGCGTTAAAATTTTATGCTTCTGTTCGTTTAGATATTAGAAGAATTGCTCAGATTAAAGATTCTGATGAAGTTTCTGGAAATAGAGTAAAAGTTAAAATTGTAAAAAATAAAGTTGCACCACCATTTAGAATTGCAGAGTTTGATGTCATGTTTGGACAGGGAATTTCAAAAGTGGGAGAAATTATAGATTTAGGTGTAGAATATGGCATTGTTAAAAAAGCAGGTTCATGGTTTAGTTATGGAGATACAAAACTAGGGCAGGGAAGAGATGGCGTTAAACAATTATTATTGGATAACCCTGAACTTTCAGATGAGTTAGAAGCAAAAATTAGAAGTGCAGTTTCTGGTGTTGCTTTACCCGTAGAACCTGAATAGGTCTACAAAATAAGGCAACAAAAAAGGCTTCGAAATTTTCGAAGCCTTTTTTGT
>JAHJVW010000036.1 GCA_018828585.1 Bacteroidota bacterium | reverse complement strand
TTGTAGCTATTTTAAGCCTTTATACACTCTTGTTTTATTGGCAACTAAATATATCATTCAGAAAATTGGTTGCTTTTTTATGCCTGTAAATCACTTA
Source organism: Bacteroidota bacterium (assembly GCA_018828585.1). Lineage (GTDB taxonomy): Bacteria > Bacteroidota > Bacteroidia > Sphingobacteriales > Sphingobacteriaceae > Pseudopedobacter. The sequence goes on along the minus strand of JAHJVW010000036.1, from coordinate 31,824 downwards.
TATTTACGTTATACGCAGTTGGCTTTGAGAATCAATTTAGGTTTTTAGACAAACTGCCAGTATACGCTTCCATCCTTAACGCGGAGAAGACAAACCCGTCCTTAGTCTTAAGCGAAGGGTGACTACAAATTCACATATAAATAAAGAGTCTTCTGTCTCGTCAAAAAATCAAATCACAAACCCATCCTTAAACCTTTGCACCACTTCCGTCTTTACTTCTTCATGTAAACGAGTTGCACTTCTGCTGGTTGAGTTTCCATGATGCATAATCACCAATCCATCAAAAATAGTAACCAATTCCTTTTCCAACATCGTTGTAATGAGGTGATGCTCCAAATCATCGTATTCTTTCCAGCTACTTTCTATCCCCCAATTATCATCCTCTCGCCATTGTCTGGTTTGAATTCGGTTGATTCCTAAACATTCATCACGGTAATTTTGGTCATCTAAGCCCGCACCTATTCTGTAGCCTACAATCGATGTTAAAATCACGCCAATTCCAATCCCGTAAGGGAAAAAACTATCCTTATAAGACCTATGACTCTCTTTCAAAATCCCTAAACCAATCACAAAGCTCAGCATTAAACCAATTAATAAACCTGTACTACTTCCTGTTTTTTGTTTTTCTGGTCGGGGTGCTCTGTTTGTCATTTCATTTTAAACATAAGAAATTAAATAGAAGAGATAAAAACCATATCATAAATGTTTCGTTTATTTGATTGATGAATATTCAAAAAGCAAATTTTGGTGGTGGCTGTTTTTGGTGTACCGAAGCAGTTTTTACAGCGGTAAATGGTGTAAATAGGGTGACTTCTGGTTATATGGGTGGGCGAAATGAGCACCCAACTTATGAGCAGGTTTGTGGCGGACAAACAGGACATGTAGAAATTATCCAAATTGAGTATGACGGCGATGTTACTGATTTTAGGGATCTTTTATTGATCTTCTTTAAAACTCATGATCCAACCACTTTAAACCGACAAGGCGCAGATGTAGGCACACAATACCGTTCGGTTGTTTTTTACGAGAGTAAAGAGCAGAAAACACAAACTGAAGAAATGATTGCTCAATTAAATGCCGAAAAAGTATTCGACAATCCTATCGTTACTGAGGTTTCACCGATAGAGACTTTTTATCCTGCCGAATCTTATCACCAGGATTATTTCATCAATCACCGTAGCCAAGGATATTGTATGGCGGTGATAGAACCGAAATTGCAAAAGTTTGCAAAAAACTTTAAGGACAAGATTAAACCCGAATTACTTTAAAATCATATTAAGCTTCTGTTAAATCCAACCAGATTTAATCAAAATAGAAATGGATTTCCTTAAATTAGCTGGGTAATCCATTTCTCATGAAATCAAAAATATTTCTTTCATTTGCGGCTAGCCTATTAATTGTTCAAGCTCATGCGCAAACTCCAACCAACAATCCAAAGTCTGATCAGATTTTATTATCCAATGGGTGGTCGTTAACTCCGGCTGGAAGGTCTTTGCAGTTAGGTGATTTGCCTTTAAACATGGCCTTGTCTCCTTCCAATAAATTATTGGCAGTCACCAATAATGGGCAAAGCACTCAAAGTATTCAACTCATTGATCCAAAGTCCGAGAAAATTTTAGATGAGAAACCCATCGCGAAAGCATGGTACGGTTTGACTTTTAGTGCCAATGAGAAAAAACTATACGTTTCTGGCGCTAATGACAACATCATTTTAATTTATCCTATTATTAGTCAAAAATTAGGCGATGCTGACACCATTAAACTGGGTGAGAAATGGCCAAATAAGATTAGTCCTACTGGCATTGCTGTTAATGATAAAGCTCAAATTCTCTATACCGTAACTAAAGAAAATAATAGTTTATATATAGTTGACTTAAAATCTAAGAAAGTTTTAAATCAAATTGAATTAGGTTCCGAAGCTTATGATTGTTTGCTTTCTCCTGACCAAAAGACGCTGTATATTTCTTTATGGGGAGCTGATGAAGTGGCTATTTTTGATACCCAGAGCAAAAAAATCATTGCTAAGATCAAAACCGAAAATCGTCCTAACGAATTGTGTTTAAACAAAAAAGGAACTATTTTATTTGTAGCCAATGCAGGGGATAATTCGGTTTCTATCATTAATACCGCTTCAAAAAAAGTAATCGAAGTCATTTCTGCGAGTATTAGTCCAACCAAATTAACAGGCTCTACGACAAATGGACTCGCTCTATCATCAGATGAAGAAACCTTGTTTATTGCTAACGCAGATAATAATTGCTTAGCAGTTTTTGATGTGGAGCATCCTGGAAAAAGTACCAGTAAAGGTTTTATTCCAACGGGATGGTATCCAACTAATGTGAAAAGTTTTGGTAAGAAAATATTTGTCAGCAATGGGAAAGGATTTACCAGCTTACCCAATCCAAATGGTCCAAAACCCATCAGTAAAACTGACGATAGTGGCTATCAAAAAAGTCCAACTCCAAATAAAGAGGTGGAATATATTGGCGGGTTATTTAAAGGGACTTTATCTATTATAGATATCCCAAAGGAAGATCAATTAGAAAAGTACAGCAAACAAGTTTATGGAAATGTACCCGCAAGAAAACCTTCACAAACCATCAACTCTATAAAAGATAACCCAATTCCCTTTAAGCTAGTTGACAAAAGCCCAATTAAACATGTATTTTATGTGATCAAAGAAAATAGAACGTACGATCAAGTTTTAGGAGATATAAAAAAAGGAAACGGACAAGATTCTTTATGTCTTTTCCCAGAGAACGTAACGCCAAACATTCATGCTTTGGCAAATGAATTTGTATTGCTAGACAATTTTTATGTAGATGCGGAAGTAAGTGCCGATGGACATAACTGGAGTACTGCGGCTTATGCCAATGATTATGTAGAAAAAAGCTGGCCTATCAGCTATGGCGGGCGTGGTGGAACTTATGATTTTGAAGGCTCGAGGAAAATCGCTTATCCTAGAGATGGTTTCATTTGGGATTATTGCAAAAGAGCAGGCTTAACTTACCGTACCTATGGAGAGTTTACGGATGGTAAAACCGGAAACATTCCCTCTTTAGAAAACAATTTTTGTCCAGGTTATGCTGGTTTTGATATGAGCGTTAAAGATACTACCCGCTATCATGTATGGGAGAAAGATTTCGATCAGCTGTTAGCTCAAAATTCAGTGCCGCAATTCAACACCATTAGGTTTTCAAATGATCACACGAGTGGTCAACGTAAAGGAAGCTATACGCCAATAGCCGCAGTTGCTGATAATGATTTGGCAGTGGGCTTGTTGGTGGATCGTATTTCACACAGCGCTATCTGGAAAGAATCGTTGATTATTGTTTTGGAAGATGATGCTCAAAACGGATCAGACCATGTAGATGCTCACCGTTCTCCAATCTTAGTTATTAGTCCTTACACGAAAAGAAACGAAGTCATTTCTACCATGTACTCAACCAGCGGTGCTTTAAGAACTATTGAATTGGTTTTGGGCTTACCACCGATGAGTCAATATGATGCAGCTGCTTTGCCTTTTTACGATTGCTTTACGCCAAATATCAATCTAAAATCCTTCCATCATATCGAGACTAATATTAATTTGAATGAAAGAAATGTGGCTGTAAATAGCAGTTCTAAAAAATCTGAATCTTTCAATTTAGCTAAAGAAGATGCAGTACCTGATTTAGAGTTAAACGAAGTGATTTGGAAATCTATAAAAGGAGAAAATTCTGTGATGCCTGCGCCTAGAAGAAGTGCATTCGTCATCTTAGAAAAAAAGAAAAAAGATGCTGATGATTAATCAAGTTGTTTGAGCATCTTGATTAAGAATTTGGAATAAATTTTCATCTACTAATAAAATCAGGATATCTGCTGGTCGCATGTGGGTATCCTGTGTAGGAATAAATGGTTTCCCATTCCTAATCATGGCTACCATTTCTACCTGATCTTCATCAGTTGCCGTAAAATATTTCTTTCGATACAATTGATGAGCATAATTAGATTGGGCTTCAACCTTAATCACAGCTATTCTTTTCCCTTTGGGTATTCCAATTGGCATTTTGGAGCGGAACAAGGAAACTAAATCCAGATTTTCTACCGTATCCGGAATGATTCCTTTGTGTGCCGTCAAAAGTTGAAATGCCAGATTGAGGTACTCCTTTTTATGAGCGTCAGAATCTTCCCGAAAGGGAACCTGAGCTTCATATAAACTTTTATGTTTAAAGCCTGATGTAAGGGTAGTTTGGAGTAAATAACTTAAAGAAACCGCTAAAGCGGCTGGTACTAAAATTTGATAACCTCCTGTCATTTCTGGCACCATTAATAACGCTGCAATGGGTACACGAGCAGCTCCAGCAAATAAAGCAGCCATCCCAACAATGATAAATCCTGCTGGTGGCTGATTAAAAACATAAGCTACTAAAGCGCCCACAATGCCTCCTACATATAAAGTTGGCGCAAACACTCCCCCAGAACCGCCTGAAGAAATGGTTAAAATAAAAGCAATCATTTTAGCAAATGCCAAAGCAATTAACAAGCCTAAAGCTAACTGACCATTAATAGCCATTTGTAACCAGCCATAACCACCGCCCAAAACCTGTGGCAACACCAAAGCAATTAAACCCACCCCCAAACCTCCAATTGCGGGTTTATAATAATTAGGGATGGGAATTTTAGAGAAAAAAGTTCTAGCATCATAAAAAAGAGTAGGTAAAACTGCTGAGAGTAATCCACATATCACTCCTAAAACAATAAAAAGACCATAAAGAGAAAAGTGTAAAACCTGAATTTGTTCTGGAAGCTCAAATAAAGGACGCCAACCTATAAACGCTCCGCTTATAGCATAGGCAACCACACTAGAAAGCAATGCATAAATTAATGCTCCTGCTTCAAACTCAATACCCGAATATAAAACCTCAACTGCAAAAATTGCTGAGCCTACTGGCGACCTGAACACAGCTGCTAAACCAGCACTCATCCCAATCAAAATCAGCATTCTTTGTTCTTTTTCAGAACGCTTTAACCAACGGCTATACACCGAACCAAAACCTGATGCAATTAATGCAATAGGACCTTCTCGTCCTGCCGATCCACCAGAACCAATAGTAATAGCGGATGCGATCATCTTTACAATTGGCACCCTTGTTCTGATCAATCCAGCTTTTTTGTGAAACGCAGCAACCACAGTATCCGTACCATGACCTTCCGCTTCTGGCGCCCATTTAAAAATAATAAAACCTGATATCAATCCACCTAAGGTGGTTACCAAAGGAATCAACCATAAACCATGAGGCCCAATATGCTCCACTAAAGTTCCTCCTTCGTTTGGTAAACCCGGCGATTGGTATTGTGCTAAAGTTCCTAAGAAGAATTTAGTGCAAAAATGGAGTAGCCAACCAAAAAGTTGTGCAGCAGCAGCACCTATTACACCTAGTATTAAGGCATCAAATAAGATTCTTCTATTAAATGATGGTTTCAAATTGATAAAGTCGAATAGAATAGCCTTGCTATTTTTATTTGCTGATGGCTATTTTGGATAAATTACAATAATATTTTAAACCTTCCTAAACATTCTGCTTCCAAATTAAAAATCCTAAGAAAGATAAGCTGTAATCTTTTCTATAGATTTGTAGCGTTTTGAAAGATTTACTACTCATCACCCCACCTTTTACCCAGCTGAATACTCCATATCCGGCTACAGCTTATTTAAAAGGTTTTTTGAACTCCAAAAATTTGGATGCTCATCAAATGGATTTAGGTATGGAGGTGATTCTTTCCCTTTTTTCTAAAGATGGCTTAACAAAAATCTTCGATTTCAGCACTGAAAATCAAAAAATAACCTCAGAGAATGCCAAGAGAATTTTTGCGCTCAAAGCGGATTATATCCAAAGTATTGATCAAGTTATTCTGTTTCTGCAAGGTAAAAATCAAACATTTGCAAGGCAGGTATGTAGTGGAAATTATCTTCCGAAAGCATCCCGATTTAACCAATTGGATGACATGGAATGGGCTTTTGGCAATATGGGTTTACAAGATAAGGCCAAACATTTTGCTACTTTATATTTAGAAGATTTATCTGATTACATCATCGAATGTGTGGATGCTAATTTTGGCTTTAGCCGATATGCCGAAAGATTAGGTAGAAGTGCTAATGATTTTAATGAATTACACCAATCATTACAACAAGCAGCTACTTATATTGATAAAATCACTCTTGATATTTTAGCTAAAAAGTTAAAAGAAATTAACCCAAAATTCATCTGTTTTTCCGTTCCTTTTCCAGGGAATTTATACAGTGCTTTTCGTTGCGCTCAATTTATCAAAAAATACTATCCCGAAGTTAAGATTGCCATGGGTGGCGGTTTCCCAAACACCGAGTTAAGAAGCATAAAAGATCCCCGGGTTTTTGATTTCTTTGATTTCATCACTTTAGACGATGGCGAATTACCTATCGAACTTTTAATAAATGAAGTCATCAATCCATCATCAAATCCACCGCTTTTAAAGCGAACATTTACAAAAGAGAATAATCAAGTAGTTTATAATAATTTCTCGTTAAAAAGCGATTATAAACAGCAAGATTTAGGCACACCAGATTATTCGGATTTATTGTTGGATACATACATTTCGGTAATAGAAATGGCGAATCCAATGCACAGCCTGTGGAGCGATGGACGCTGGAATAAACTCACCATGGCACATGGTTGCTATTGGGGGAAATGTACATTTTGTGATATTTCTTTAGATTATATAAAACTTTACGAGCCTATTGCTGCCAGTTTGTTGGTAGATAGAATGGAGCAAATGATTGCGCAAACTGGCGAAAATGGTTTTCATTTTGTAGATGAAGCTGCACCGCCCGCTTTAATGCGAGCAGTAGCCATTGAAATCATTAAAAGAAAATTAAGTGTTTCTTGGTGGACCAATATCCGTTTTGAGAAAAGCTTTACCAAAGACCTTTGTTTGTTACTTAAAGCTTCGGGCTGTATCGCCGTTTCTGGCGGATTAGAAGTAGCATCAGATCGGTTATTAGCACTCATACAAAAAGGTGTTACGGTTGAACAAGTGGCACAAGTCACACATCATTTTACAGAATCAGGAATTATGGTTCATGCTTATTTAATGTATGGCTACCCTACTCAAACCATTCAAGAAACGGTGGATAGTTTAGAAATGGTTCGCCAGTTATTTGAATTGGGGATCATTCAATCAGGTTTTTGGCATCAGTTTGCTTTAACAGCACATAGTCCAGTGGGTTTAAATCCTGATGAATACGGCATTATTCCCAATCAAAAAGACATCACTTTTGCCCATAACGATATTGAGTTTGAAGATAAAACAGGTATCAATCATGATCAATTTAGCTTCGGATTAAAAAAGTCTTTGTTCAATTATATGCATGGAATTTGTTTTGAATTTCCATTACAGGATTGGTTTGATTTTAAGATTCCGAGAACTATGGTTAGCAAAGATTATATCCAGACTTGCATACAGAATTACACCAATTTCAACATTAAGCCTACAGCTAAAGTAATTTGGCTAGGTGGTAAACCCCAATTGAGCTACTACACCAAATCTAAAAAAGGAAATAGCTGGGAGATGGCACAACTTCGTTTCCACGATAAAACCGAAAGTTTTGAAATTGCTTTAGATAAAGATAAAGGCGATTGGTTATTTAGCAATTTAGCTAAACTACAAATCCAAGCAGAAGAGCCGATTACTTTTGCTCAGCTTAAAGGTGATTTTGAAAACAGCTTTGAGGATTTTGAATTATTTTGGTTTTCTAAACCGGTGAATACTTTGAAAGATTATGGATTATTAGTACTGTAAATATTTCAACAAAATATATTCTACGTCTTAAAAAAAGGCAACTCCTTTAAATTGCCTCCTTAGTGTTTATAAACAATGCTTAATTGAAATATTCTTTTGCTAAAACTTTATCATGCCCATAAATATCATCTCTGAAATTTACGTTTCCCTCGGCATCTGCCCAAGCAGTCATGTACAATAGGTAAACAGGCAATTTCTCTTTTAAAGAAACTGTTTTCTCCTTACGCTTCGAAATTATACTTTGAATCTCACTTCTATCATAACCATGAACATCCCTCAATAGATAAACTGCTAAATCAATTGGCTTTTCTAACCTTACACAACCGTGGCTAAAACCCCTTTTCTCTTGACTAAATAATTCGTCGTGTGGGGTATCGTGTAAATAGACATTATTCTCGTTAGGGAAAATGAATTTCACATCCCCCAAATCATTTTTCGGACCTGGTCTTCTACGTACTACATATTTAAAATTATCTTCGTTAACAGATGACCAATTGATGGAAGATGGACTCACCGGATTTCCTTTACCGTCCACAACTTCCATATCCAGATGATCCAAATACCTTGGATTACCAGATAATTTTGGAGCTAGTTCCTTTTTAACAATACTTACGGGCACATTCCAATAGGGAGACAATACCACATATTCCATTTTGTCACTAAAGATTGGGGTAGAGTTCAGAGTCTTCCCTACAATTACCCTCATGTCAAATTTCTCTTCACCCTTTTCGTAAACATGTAATTTGTACTCAGGGATGTTTACCAAAAGATAATCTGGTTCGAAAGATTTAGGAATCCATCTCCATCTTTCCATATTTAGGATGATGGTTTGAATGCGATCTTCAACCGAAATATTTAATAACCTAAGGGTTTCTTTCCCCAATTTTCCATCAGGATTTAAACCCTGACTGATTTGGAATTTCTTAACGGCATCGTCCAATGTTTGATCATATAATTCCGCACTATCACCTATTAATCTCCTTCTTAAAACGGATATATTTGCCGAACTATCGCCCAACTTATAAGTTCCAGCTTCTACTTTAGGCCAGCCACCATCTGCCTTAATTTTTCTATACTTTGCTAGTGCAATCTTTAAATTACTATAATCTTGATGCAGTGGTTTAAAGTCGGCATATTCATATTTACTTTCTCTAAAAGCTAATACCGTTGCCAAGGCTTTATGTAATTTTATTTTATTTCTTTTCACATCCCATTCAATATTCGCATTCTTTTTAGGGATGACCCTGCCTCTGTAATAATCGTTTGCCCAAAGAAAATAAGTGTTGCTTAGCGCCAAATCTAAATCTCTTTCTTTTTTGTGATATACCGAAGTATCAGATTTTGAAGTTTCCAAATCTTTAATCATTGCAGGAATATCTTTTACTTGATAGTCGGTCGCATTTAAGGCATCTTCAGAAGATTTATCGATTACCTCTAAAAGTCGGTTTACCTGAGGAACCAATTTGTTGTTTTTAAACCATCCTAAATTGTTTTCTCTTTCCTTGTAAAACTCCTTCGCCCAATAAAGTTGATCTTTAAACTTTGGATTTTCTTTGATGTAAGCTTCCACATAAACAGTATCAATCATCGGTTGATCGATGTTTTCATAAGTTTTTTTAGCAGTCTTTTTTGGATTTTGAGAACATGCGGTTAACGCAATTAATAGGAATGCACCAAACAGACCATAATATTTAGTCGTTCCTAGTGTATGATTTTGTAAAGAAGTAGTTTGCATATATCTATTTTTTGCTGAGCTTGTTTTTAGCTTGCATTACAACAAATGTGCCGTAAAACGAAAATAAATTAGAAGTCTAAACCGAGTGATAGAAATTCATCCTGCTGCGCAAAACAAATTCTAAAACAAGCCCAATTGCCCTTTATCATCCAGTTTAATATCATCTGGATTGGTGATTTCAAAATCGACTTTTTTAGGTGGTTTGGCATCTGAAATTGGTGCCTCTACTGTTTTCTCTTTTACCTCTTCCTTTGGTGTTTTAATTTCTTTTACTTCCTCAATCTTTGATTCTATTGCCTTAACTTCTTCCTTTTTTATAGTTTCGAATTTTGGCTTGGCGGGTTCAGATGGTTCTTGCTCTTTTTCTACCTTTGCTTCAACTTCTTCCTGTTCTTCATTACCTGATTTTTCATCTTCCCCATCACCATTGCTGTCATCATCATCTTCAATAATGTCTTCTTCTACCTCTTCGATTTCGTTATTGTTTTCAGAAATCAAAGTTACTTTTTGCACATCATTCGGACTTAATTTATTACCCTGTGCTTTCAAACCTTTCACTTCTATAGCTTCTGATAAATCTAATTCCTGTTCATCAAAGATTTGAGATTTTCCTTTTAGCGATTCGATTTTAACAATCGGATGGTCTGCATTGCTTAATAAAATCATTTTAGAACTAGGCTCTTCACTAATAAAACCAGTTCTCTTTCCAATGGCTAAATCCTCGAAAGTAAAACGTTTGATGTAATAATTTTTTGACTTTCCATCAAAATGGATACAAGCATAAACTCTTTCTGGATTTAACTTCTCAATCCTCAGCATTTTATCATCAAAATGATTGGTTAAATCGAAACTAGAAAGCTCGTAACTGCCATCATTAAATACACATAATATTTTATCCTCTGCTTGGAACTCGCCTAGATAACGACCATGTCCATTCTCGTTCAAACGTTTTACGATTGGATCGTACCAAATTTTTCTTCCAGCTAAAGTAGAAACCCCTTTAGATTTTAAAGTGATTTTTTTGATGGCGTATTTAGTCAGGATATTTCCTTGAGAACCTCTCCCTTTAATGGCTGTCTCGGCAAAATCATGGTCAAAAGTTAATTTCCGTAACTTCGACATCGGCTTTAAAGCCACGTTAATTACCTCGGCTTCTCCGTTTGGATTGGCAGTAAAATACAACACTTTAGAACCTTTGCTGCCTTTGGTTAAATCATATTCTTTATCTCTGGTAACTCCTCCGCTGGCAAATCGCTTAATGTAAGCCGTACCTGTTTTGCCATCTTTATACACCATATTATAAATGGTACGTTCATCGTTTTTCTTGAAAACACCTACATGCAAAATACCTTTGCCCACAAAGGTTTTATCTTGGACTTTAGTCACCAAGCAAACTCCGTCTTCGCGAAAAACAATCACATCATCCAAATCAGAACAATCGAAAACATATTCGTCTTTCTTCAATCCAGTCCCTACAAATCCATCTTCTTTATTGATGTAAAATTTGGTATTTGCCAAAGCCACTTGTGCTGCCTCTACTCTATCAAATGCTCTGATTTCAGTTTTACGTTCTCTGCCCTTGCCAAATTTCTCTTTTAAACGTTCAAAATAAGCGATGGCGTAATCAGTTAAATGTTTTAAATCATGTTTAACCCCTTTGATTTCTTTTTCCAGATTTGCCATTTGCTCATCTGCCTTTTTCACATCAAAACGGGTGATGCTACTCATGGGCTTATCAATCAATTTCTTGAAATCCTCGGGTAAAATTTCGCGATATAAACTGGGTTTAAATGGCTCGAATAATCGATGAAGAACGATTAAAACTTCTTCAAAATTTACTGAATTCTCATAATCAGAATGTTTGTACATTCCTTCCTGAATGAATATTTTTAGTAGCGAACTGAAAAAAATCCGCTCCATCAAATCATGGAGTTTTATTTCTAATTCTCTTTTTAACAGGTTTTTGGTGTACTGCGTACTTTCGACTAAAATGTCGTTCACGCTCATAAAATGAGGCTTATCTCCCTTGATGATACACGTATTCGGAGAGATAGAAACCTCGCATGAAGTGAAAGCATACAATGCGTCGATGGTGACATCAGGAGAAATTCCTGGAGCTAAATGCACCACAATTTCTACATCTTTTGCCGTATTATCTTCAATCTTTTTAATCTTGATTTTACCCTTATCATTGGCAGAAATGATACTATCTATTAAACCTATTGTTGTTGTAGAAAAAGGAATCTCGGTAATTACCAAAGTCTTTTTATCTAGTTCGGATATTTTTGCTCGAACCCTGATTTTTCCTCCACGTTGACCTTCGTTATAGGCCGAGAAATCAGCCATTCCACCTGTTAAAAAATCAGGAATGATATCTGGTCGGTTACCTTTTAAAACTTCAATAGAAGCATCAATTAACTCAATAAAATTATGAGGCATTACCTTTGTAGCCAAACCTACCGCAATTCCCTCGGCACCTTGCGCCAATAATAGTGGAAACTTTACAGGTAAAGTAATAGGCTCTTTGTTTCTACCGTCATAGCTAGATTGCCACTCGGTCGTATCCGGATTAAAAACAACTTCTAAAGCGAACTTCGATAAGCGAGCTTCGATATAACGAGGCGCAGCTGCAGAGTCGCCAGTGATAGGATCTCCCCAGTTTCCTTGGATATCTAGTAATAAATTCTTTTGGCCAATTTGAACCATGGCATCACCAATGGATGCATCACCATGTGGGTGATATTTCATGGTATTACCAATGACGTTGGCCGCTTTATTGAAACGCCCATCATCCATTTCTTTTAATGAATGAAGAATACGACGTTGAACAGGCTTTAACCCATCATGAATATGTGGGACAGCTCTATCTAAAATTACATAAGAGGCATAGTCTAAAAACCAGTTTTCGTATAGTCCGCTTAGTGGAGTAACATTGTGTAAGGTCTCTTCGTTTTCGTAATTGTTTTCTTCCATTTTTTAATTTTACCACAGAGTTGTTCTTGCTGGCTGGTTATTTTTAACCGCAAAGGACTCGGAGGTCGCAGAGTTGGGTTTATTATTTTTAATAATCGATGATTACTCTTTTAATCCCATTCTTTAACAACAAAACATTAAAATTAATGAGTAATCCCAATTTACATTCTGATAGTTTCAAATAAGTTAAAAGTTGAGCCAAATAAATATCGTTCAATTCCTTTACAGATTTTACCTCAATAATCACTTTATTATCTACAAAAATATCCATTCTGTAACCACATTCTAATTCAATTCCGTCATAAAAAATTGGCACAGGCTTTTCTTTTTCAACAAATAAATCGCTTTTCTTTAATTCATAAAACAAGCATTCTTTGTATGCGGATTCTAATAAACCAGGACCTAATTCCTTATGAACGTTTATTGCTGAACCAATTATTTTGGTGGCTAAAGAATTTTCTAATTCCATTTATAAAAAATACAATATATACTTTTTTACATCCAGCTCTGCGACCTCTGTGGTTAAATAATTTATCATCAAAATAGTTCCTATCCCTTATTCAACCTATCCTCAAAAAACAAAAAAGGCAGGAAATTATTTACGCCTTTTACTTTCCAAATTGGACCATTTACGCAATACAAAAAGATATCAAATTCTTTGGATTGTTTCTTCTCGTACTCTGCCATTACCTGCAAGCAAGATCCACAAGGAGTAATGGGTTGTAAAATGTTAAACTCATTGGTTTGAGCGGTAATAGCAATGCTCACAATTTCATCATCAGGATAATTTGCTCCAATTGCAAAAAGTGCTACTCGCTCTGCACATAAACCAGATGGATAGGCAACGTTTTCTTGATTACTGCCATAAATAATTTTACCGCTTGCTAATTTAACAGCTACACCAACCCTAAATTTTGAGTAGGGTGAATGAGAGTTTTCTAAAGCCTTTACAGCTTCTTTACATAAAAGCTGATCTTTTTCTTCTAGCTTGTTGATGCTCTCAAATTCCTCGAAAGCAATATTAATTTCCTTTTTTATCAATTCTTATTAATTAAGATTTATTAAGCTGCCGAGTTCGCTAAAGCTTCTGCATCTTCAACTGCTTGTTTCGCATCTGCAATAATATCAGCATCATCTTTTTCTACTCTCAAATTCTGAACAATATGCTGCTGCCTATCCATGGTGTTTTTGCCCATGTAATATTCCAATAAGTTTTTAATTTTTGTATCTGCCTGTAAAATCACCGGGTCTAAACGAATATCTTCTCCAATAAAATTCTCAAACTCGTCCGGAGAAATTTCTCCTAATCCTTTAAATCGAGTAATTTCTGGCTTAGCGCCGAGTTTATCAATCGCTAAAACACGTTCTTCATCGCTGTAGCAGTAAATAGTTTCTTTCTTATTTCTCACACGAAAAAGTGGGGTCTGTAAGATAAAAACATGACCTGTCTTTACCAAATCAGGAAAGAATTGCAAGAAAAATGTCATCAATAGTAAACGAATGTGCATCCCATCAACATCGGCATCAGTAGCCACAACAATATTGTTGTAACGTAAACTTTCTAAACCGTCCTCTATATTTAAAGCGTGTTGCAAAAGGTTGAACTCCTCATTTTCGTATACAACTTTTTTAGTCAACCCATACGCATTTAAAGGTTTCCCTTTTAAAGAAAAAACCGCTTGCGTTCTAACTTCTCTCGCTTTGGTGATAGATCCAGAAGCCGAATCTCCTTCCGTAATAAATAAAGTCGTTTTTTTACGATCTTCTTCACTTAGCTTTTCATCATCCAAATGCCACTTACAATCTCTTAATTTACGATTGTGTAAACTGGCTTTTTTAGCTCTTTCGTTAGCTAATTTTTTTATCCCTGCAATATCCTTTCGCTCTCGCTCTGATTGTAAAATACGTTTCAATAAAGCATCTGCAACATTACCATGTTTATGCAGATAATCATCCAGCTCTTTCTTTATGAAATCGGTGATAAAAGTTCGTACGGTTGGTCCTTCTGGACCCATATTTAAAGACCCTAATTTAGTTTTCGTTTGAGATTCGAAAACTGGTTCTTGCACCCTAATCGAAATTGCTGCCACAATAGAAGCCCTGATATCTGCAGCATCATATTCCTTTTTATAAAACTCTCGAACAGTTCTTACCACTGCTTCGCGAAAAGCTTGTTGATGTGTTCCGCCTTGAGTGGTATGCTGGCCATTTACAAAAGAATAATATTCCTCTCCGTATTGCTGCCCATGCGTCATGGCAATTTCAATATCTTCCCCTTTAAGATGAATAATTGGATAACGATTTGCTTCTGCATCCGAATTTCTGGCTAAAAGGTCATATAGACCTCTTTCCGAAAAGAATTTTTGTCCGTTAAAATTGATGGTTAGGCCCGCATTCAGAAAAACATAATTCCAAATCATGTTTTCAATAAATTCAGGAATATATCGGTAATTCCTGAAAATTCCTTCGTCAGGAACAAAGATTACCGCTGTTCCATTTCGTTGTGTTGTATCAATTTCAGGATTATCATTAACTAATTCTCCCCTTTCAAATTCCGCTTTTTTAGTTTTTCCATCACGATAAGATTGAACCGTAAAACTTCCAGAAAGGGCATTAACGGCTTTAGTACCGACTCCATTTAAACCTACCGATTTTTGAAAAGCTTTAGAATCATACTTTCCACCAGTATTGATTTTAGACACACAATCAATTACTTTACCAAGCGGAATACCACGACCATAATCTCTAATAGAAACTTTATGATCGCTCACGTTAATATCAATAATTCGACCAGCCCCCATCACAAACTCATCAATAGAGTTATCCATGATCTCTTTCAGGAGTACATAGACCCCATCATCATACGCAGAGCCATCACCCAGCTTTCCAATGTACATCCCCGGACGTAAACGTATATGTTCTTTCCAGTCTAGCGACCGGATACTATCTTCACTATAATTTACTTCTTCAGCCATTCTTTAGATATGAGTATTGAGATGCGAGAATTGAGACTGCTCACACCAAAGCTTCACAAAGCTAAAATTTTGTGCAAAGCGGACAAGTAGAAGATTTCAACATTTGCACCATCCCTTTATAATGAGGTTTTTATGATTTATAAAAGAAATATTTTTCGTGACTTTAACTAACTAGTTAGGCTTTGCATTCCTACGTTACATGCATTTGCTGACAAGGCTATTATAAACAGTAATCACGTTTACTTCAATTGGATATTTGGAAATTAATAAAGTAAAAAAACTTACTTAATTTACTCTAATCCATCGATACTTACCGATATTTTACCGGCTGCAACCACCATTGCAACAATGGCATTAGGTGTTAGAATGACTTTATTTGGCGTGATTTGCCCTAAATTGCCATTTACTTTTACGCCTTTCATGGGCTCGTAATTATTAAGGTAAGTAGCTATATTTTTCTCTCCATAAGCCAGTTGATCTGCAATTGAGAAGCGACATGCGTCTGCCATTTTTCTAAGGATTAAACCATGTGCCAACCAATCTCCTATTTTTAATAGCTTGCTTTTAGAATCTAACACAAAATCTACTTGATCTAAATAAACCTCTTTTTTAATGGGGTCATAGGCAGGAATTCCAGTTAAATAAAAATCTCCATTTACCGATCCACTAAGGTTAAGCGCAACAATCATTCTACCATCCTTGCCCCATAAATCAACTTTATTTACCGTAACCGAACGCTTTCCTTCCTCAAATTTTTGACCTGCAAAATTCTTTTGTACCACCTCACTAGCATAACTGTAAGGAGCAAATGCAGCAACATTTATCTTAAATTCATCAGGCATTTTATCCACAGCCTTTAGCGCAATATTTGTTCTATCAAAAGTCAATGAAGGTTTTCTACCAATAGATGTTTCGAAATAAGCTTTAAGTCCAAAATTCGCAGTGATTTTTTGATCTGCTACTGTTGCTTTCGTTGAATATACTTCAGCAGGCTGCATAGCAAACCAGCTATTATAATCATTCTCCATTTTTTTAGGCTCACTGAAATTTTGTAGCGCATCCAAAACATAGGGTTTGATATCTAAAGATTCATTAATCGCATCATCCACTAATTTAGATAACGTTCCTTTAAATAAAGCAAGTGCTGGATTAATTAGATAAGTAATAGGAATTGTCTTTCCAGCTACCATAATAGAAGGACTTTCTTTCCACTGTATGTTCTGAATGGTTGTATTTGTGACAATTTTCCAATCTTTCAATCCAACAGTTGAGCTTAATCTAACAATACCGTTAAGGTAGAAATCCTTGGTATCTGTAAGGTCTAGACCAAATGAGGATACTCCATATTTAATTTTACCCAATATTCTTAACGGTAAATCCATTACAATTTTACCATTCTGTTCAGTTATAACGATATTATTATCCTTATAAACTTTCATCATCAAATTATCTCCATCTAAAGAATTATCTTCATAAATTAATCCCTTAAAGTATTTGTTAGTTTGATTTTGCAAATCTTTCACTGCAATCTCAACAGGCATTGAAATGAAAGATAATTGCTTCTCGTAAACCACTTCGGTAGAAGAATAATCGGGCATTGGCTTTAAAGCCATAATTTGTTTTGAAGTACTGCAAGCAGTAAGTTCAATGATAAAAAACAAAAATAAACAGCTTCTGAAACAAAATTTAAGCATAAGATTTTAAAATAAAAAACGAAGGTAATTTAGAAATATGGATTTTAAATGAGCTTAGAGAATTTTTGACATAAAAAAGGGATAAACAAGCTATCCCATGAATTTTATAGTTCATCTATTTTAAACTGGCTCGGTTAAGAAATTAATGATAAATGTGAAAATAGCAAGGATCAAAAATATGTGAATTAAGAACCCAGCTGCAAAAACAAAAACCCCTAATAGCCAACCCAGTATAAAGATTACTGCTAAAACATTTAATATCACTCTCATTTCTATTTGTTTCATTCTACTAAAACAAAGTATGTGCCATTAAAAAAAGAATAGGTAACAATTTGATTGAAATCATTAGATTTTATTTTAACGTTAAAGAACTCAGTTAAAACACTTTCTATAGACTATAATTTCATAAAAAATAGTTGGTAAGAATTTAATTTATTATTCTCGATTAGGATCTAATTTGATTTTTTCTGAGTCTATCAGCGCCATATTTAAATTGATAGTAAATAAATTTTCTCATTTAAATGAGAATCAGTCAAATTTCAAGGCTTTAAAATCAAATCCTGCCTTTTCAACTTTAACTCTTAATTTATTTTCCCCTTTTTTAAATTGGAATTTTCCCAAAGAAACCCACTGCCATGTATCTTTTTCATGATTTAAATTTACAGCCAATTCTTGTTGATTAGTGGAAGAAGTTAGCGCTAGTATCGAATTTTTCAATATTCTTAGATCCGCTATCACCTCAACTTCCATGTCTTTAGAAGCATTAACACTATATTGTAACCATTCGCCATCCTCCATCTTAAATATATAAGGTTCATCCCTATCCTTTTTAATATCTACTCCGTCATTTCGATAAATATGGCCTTGGTTGCCAACAGTATGTACGCCCGCTGTGTATTGATAAGAAGCTGAATCGGTATCATAATACGCAATTCTTTGGGCTCCTAAATCATAATTTACCGCTGGAATTATTGTTCCTTTTTGAATATTTATTTGTTGAAAAGATCTAGATTGTAAAGGATGTTTTACTTGCCTAAACATCGCATCTATCACATCTTTATGAAAAATATTACTATCAATGTTCGTATTTAAAGCAAAGCTTTGCAGCATATCCCATGCTTCATCAGGTTGTGGCTTAGCTGCTTTTCCATCCCAATAATCCAATAATTGTTGATAAGAAGGAGTTAGTTTGATTTCTAAAGGGTTATTGATTCCAATTTTCTTAAGCTGCCACCACGTCCAACCAATGTTATTTTTCTCGGACAATTGGATAGCTTCTTTAAACCAAGTATTAGAATTTTCTCCCGATTCGCCTAACCATATTGGAATTTGTTCTTTTTCTCTTTCATCCAAAAAATACTGAATAGCTCCTTGATTGTTAAAATTTCCATATTTATGAAAACTCATGACCATGTTATCATCCCATTTTGGGAATATCCCCCTATAATTATTCCCAAAACCATTCCCTTCAATAATAATGATGTGTTTTCGATCTACCTTTCTAATTGCCTTTGTAACAATCATCATAAAGTTTCTTAAAGGTTCATTTTTGGTCTCTTTAATTCCTCTAAAATCCGCACTATCCAGAAACCCCCAGTTAGGTTCATTAATGATATCATAACCAGCAATATTAGGTTCATTTTTATACCGTTTTGCTAGCTTTACCCAAAGTGCTACGGCTTTCTGCTGGTTTGCTTCACTTTCCCAAAGTGAAGGTTTATCCGGGTTACGGTCCGAAATATTCAAATCGTTTCCTTGCCCACCTGGAGTCGCATGTAAGTCCAGAATCAGATACATGTGTTTTGCCTTACACCAGCTTAATAAGCTATCTGTAAGTTTAAAACCTTCCTTTAACCATGTGTTTTTCTCTTTAACTGGTTCTTCATCGACAGACAATGTGTATAACCTATAATGCATCGGTAAACGAACTGTGTTAAACCCCCACGACGCTAATGAATCTATATCTTTTTTTGTGGTGTGATTATTAAGCCAAAGCTGATAAAACTCTTTAGTACGATCTGGACCAACTAGTTGATTTATAGCTTCTTTAATTTTATACTCGCGACCAAACTTATTAAGCTTAAACATATAACCTTCCTGCAACATCCAACCCCCAAGTCCCATCCCTTTAATCAGAAAATTTTGTCCTTTTTCATCTACTATACGGGTACCATCGGCTTTTAGAAACCCTTGAGCATGTGCTCGCTGAGCATTCATCAGACCTATTAAAAAAAAGAAAATGAAGTATAACCTTCGGCTTAGCTTTTTGGAAGCAAAGGATTGATAACTATTTAGATTTAGCACTTTTCTCATAGTGATTGATTAGGGATAAAGAATATAAGCATTGATAGCATGAGGGAAATTCTTTGACTCAGCAACCTTTTTATTCGAAGGACAGTCATATTAAATTCAGGATAATTCATCTAAATTTAGTAAAGATTAACTACCAAATAAATGTTCCTACCGAGCCCCCGTCTAAACTACAACTAACCCCTTTGCCACCATATTGGATATTAAATTTTTGAGGCTTTTGATCATTGTTTAAAACAATAAGTACTTTCTTACCATCAGCTCTTTTAAAAGCTACATTAGGTAAGTTATCAGGTAAGTTAGTATCAATACGAAATGAACCAGGCCTTACAAATTTTGATGCATGAGCAATTACATAATAAGAAACATTACGTTTTACAGTTTTCCCGATAGTTAATGCGCCCATACATGTGGAGCATCCACCTTCCGTATGAGGTTTATATTCAGGATCTGCAGCTAGGTTCCACTCTATTACATTTCTGCTCCAATTTCGGGTAGCACCAATAATTAAAGTGCCTACATGCCATTTTAGATCTTCAGAAAAGTTCCCTGGACCACCTACCCACTGTTCTGTGAAATATACATTCTTTTCAGGAAAAGCTTGATGAACCTGTGATAAAGCGGTGATTTTTCCTCCATATAGATGAAAAGCGGATCCATCAATATAAGGATAGGCTTTGGGGTCGCTTAAAATACCAATAGGATAATCGGGCCTGTCTGCATTATGATCATAAATAATAATTTTCGTATTGATTCCATTCCTTTGAAATGCGGGACCTAAGTGGTTTTTGATAAAATCTGTTTGTTCCTTAGCTTCCATAACCATACTTGGGTTAT
This sequence comes from Bacteroidota bacterium, assembly GCA_018828585.1. GTDB lineage: Bacteria > Bacteroidota > Bacteroidia > Sphingobacteriales > Sphingobacteriaceae > Pseudopedobacter. Next base: position 11,482 of record JAHJVW010000036.1, on the reverse strand, counting down.
TTCCACCAAACAAAGGTTCATTTTGAGGCGTTATTGCATTTATCTTTACCCCCTCTGCGGCCATAATTTTGATATATTTTACAAAATAATTAGCATAAGATTCATAGAATTCAGGTTTTAAATTCCCACCTTTGAAGCTCGCATTGGTCTTCATCCATATGGGAGCCGTCCATGGTGAACCCATAATTTTTATATCCGGATTTATCGCTAAAATCTTTTTTAAAACCGGAATCAAATCCATTCTTTCTCTTTCAATATTGAATTTTTTCAAGTTAATATCTGTTTCTCCGGATGCTAAATCATCATAAGTGAAAGGTTGGTCGCTTAAATCAGAAGCTCCAATACTAATTCTAAGATAACTGATTCCGATATGAGTACTATCAACAGCAAAAAGGTCGTAAATTAAATCGTCTTGTATTTTTTCGGGTAAAGCATGAATCAAATTCGCACTGGCTCCAGTGAGTGCAAAACCAAATCCATCAATACTTTGAAAACTTTTTTTGTCATCAACTAAAATGTTTTGATTTCCATTTTTAAGTTTAGAAAATATCAAGTCGACTTGTTGCTTTTGAAATAAAGCAGTCTTATTTCCATTTGTTAACCAAAAATCAACCTTTGTTTTAAATGTTTTTGTTGACTTCAAATATTCTTTTTCCTGATTTAAGCTCCGATTTTTTGAACTTGCATGATGATCTTGTAAACTATGATTTATAATTTGAGGTGAAACCATTTGCGCTTGCGCAAAGAGGAAGTTAAAAAAGAAAAGAAAAAAAAAGAGTAGATAATTTTTTATCACGATTAATCTTTTAACAAAGGAATTAATAAACTGGTTAAAGGTTTAATATTTTTGGTTATATCCAAATATAATATTTTATTAAAATAAAAAAAGCTTCTTGAGAATCAAGAAGCTAAATAATGGTGGAGAATATCGGATTCGAACCGATCACCTCTTCACTGCCAGCGAAGCGCTCTAGCCAAATGAGCTAATCCCCCGTTTTGCAGGAACTGCAAATATTGAAAAAATTAACAGCCCTTGCAATACCATGATAAATATTATTCTTCGTTTAATGTGGGATAATCTGTATAGCCCTTTTCTCCTGGAGTATAAAATGTATCAAAATCTGGTTGATTCAACTCAGCATTTTTCTTAAATCTTTCTACTAAATCTGGATTTGCTAAGAAAGGACGACCAAATGCGATCAAATCTGCTGTGTGATCAGCTAAAGCTTTTTCTGCAGAATCCTTGTCAAAATCTCCACATAAAATTAGAGTTCCATTAAAGGTATTTCTAAAATCTTCTAAAACCTCAACAGGTAGTGGAGTGGAACCCATTGCAGAATGATCTAACAAATGAACGTAACCAATTTTTAACTTATCAAGTTCTTCTGCCAAGTAATGATAGGTTTCTTCCATTGCAGGGTAAGGTTGCATGTCATTAAATGCTCCGTTTGGTGATAATCTTAAGCCCACTTTATCAGCACCAATAGCGTCAATAGTTTGCGCTACAATATCCAGTAAAAATTTAGATCTGCTGTGAATGCTCCCTCCAAACTCATCTTTTCTATAATTACTATTGGGACTCAAAAATTGTTCAATTAAATATCCATTTGCTCCATGAATTTCTACCCCATCAAAACCAGCTTCAATTGCCAATTTCGCAGCATTTACATACCCTTCTATAGCTTCATGAACTTCATTAGTTGACATTTCAAGTGGAAGGTCATTCTCTTTCATTCCTTCAGCATCTGTGTACATTTGACCTTCAGCAATAATTGCTGAGGGGGCTAGTACTTTTGCTCCATCGGGTAAATTTAAATGATGAGCGATTCTTCCACAATGCATTAATTGCAAAAATATTTTACCCCCATTTTCATGAACTTTATCAGTTACTAACCTCCAACCATCCACATGATGTTGATTATACATTGCAGGAATACGGGGATATCCTAACCCGTTAGGTGAAGGTGAGGTTCCTTCAGTTACTATTAAGCCTGAACCAGATCTTTGTCCATAATATTCTGCCATAAGCGCATTTGGAATATTATCAATAGCTCTAGAACGAGTCATTGGAGCCATCACTGCTTTATTTTTTAATTTGATATTACCGAGTTTATAATTTTCAAATAATTGATTTGCCATAATTTTTAATTTTTTAATTACCAAAACTAAAGCAATTACTCCTCCAAAATGTCAGCGGAATAGCAGATGTCCGTCAGTGAAAAGTAAGTTTAAACACATGTTATTGAAACGTTCTTTTTTAAGCAGTTAAGTATCGATAAATCAAGTTAGCGGTTTTTTCCGAAGCACCAGGAGTTCCTATTTTTTCGGCTAAAACTTCATAGTTTGACAACATTATTTCTCTATCGGGAGATTTGATAATTTTATTTAATTCGGATGAGATCATCGTTGGATTACAATCTTCCTGAATCAGTTCTTTTACGGTTTCTTTATCCATAATCAAATTCACTAAGGAGATAAATCTGATTTTCACTAACATTCTTGCTATTGTAATGGATATTTTACTGCCTTTATATAACACCACTTGTGGTACTTCAAATAAAGCCGTTTCTAATGTTGCAGTCCCTGATGTTACCAAAGCAGCATGTGCTACGTTTAATAAATCGTAGGTTGCATTAAAAACGATTGGAATTTTTACACCTTGTAGATATTCTTGATAAAAATCAAGATTAAAGGAAGGTGCCCCTGCAATCACAAACTGCTTATCGGGGAATGAAGCAACTACACTCAACATATCAGGGAGAATATAATTTAACTCTTGTTTTCTACTGCCTGGTAATAAAGCAATGATGGGTTTTTCTGATAAATGATTGTCTTTCCTGAAATTTGGATTGGGTGTAAAAGCTACTTTAGCATCTAATAAAGGATTGCCTACATAGTCTACATCCATACCCCATTTCTTATAAAAATCTACTTCAAATGGAAGGATACAGAACATTTGGTCTACATCTCTTTTGATTTTCAAAACCCGTTTCTGATTCCAAGCCCAAACTTTTGGCGAAATATAATAATAGACTTTTATTCCTTGTTCTTTAGCAAATTTTGCAATCTTCAGGTTAAATCCCGGGAAATCTATCAAAACCAAAACATCAGGTCGGTTGGCTAAAATATCTTCTTTACATTTTTGGATATTTTTGAGGATGGTTCTGAGATTTAAAGCAACTTCTAGAAAACCCATAAAGGCCATATCGGCATAATTCTTCACTAAAGTTCCGCCTTGAGCTTGCATTAAATCGCCGCCGTAAAATCTAAATTCGGCAGTTGAGTCTACATTTTTCAAAGTTTTCATCAGGTTTGATCCATGCAAATCTCCAGATGCTTCACCAGCTAAAAGATAGTATTTCATTTTTTAGAGATGAGATGTGAGTATTGAGATGTGAGAGCTTTTCATAATTGATAAACTTATTGATGATGTGCGTTAACGATAGTAACGGATACCAGCCTTGTGGCTAAGGCCTTGTGCAGTATGAGTGGATAGCGTGTTAAAACGCCCAAATTAATCATGATTAACCTTTATTAAACTTATAGTAAAAGAAAATAAAAGCACAAACAAACGTTGCCGAAATGATGCCTTTAGCTGTTAATTCCATATCCTTTTTGTAAGCGTACTTCAATAAAAGCATGTTAATAGCGACGCAGCCAATGTAAAGCAAATCGTCTTTCTGTAAGAAGATAACGTTCCTTTTAATAATTTCAACTACAAAAAAAGCAACCGCCGGAAAAAATAATCCAGCAACTAAACCAAGCCAAACACTGTCTTTTTTAAATATCGAAAGTCCATTCATTAATTGATGAAATTGCGTGGTGCGCCGTCATATCAAACTGAACGGGAACTACAGATACATAATGATTATTCAAGGCCCACACATCGGAATCTTCTCCTTTATCGTTGTTTTGGAAAACACCCGTTAACCAATAATAATTTCTTTTGTAAGGGTCTTGTCTTTCCTCAAAATCCTCTGCCCATTTCGCATTCGCTTGTCTACAAATTTTAATTCCTTTAATGGATTTTTCATTATTAGGGAAATTTACATTGAGCAAAACTCCTGTTTGCAAACCATTTTTTAGTACTTCCAGCGCAATGGCTTTGATATATTTTTTACAGTTTTCGAAATCAGCTTCCCAACTATAATCATCTAAAGAAAATCCTGCAGAAGGAATGTTTTCAATAGCGCCTTCAACCGCTGCAGACATGGTGCCAGAGTAAATTACATTGATAGAATTATTCAATCCGTGATTAATTCCTGAAACGCATAAATCAGGCTTTTGACCTTTGAATATTTTATTCACTGCCAGTTTCACACAGTCAACGGGTGTGCCAGAGCATTTATACATCTCTACGCCTTCGTATAAATACACTTTATCTAAACGCAAAGGCTTGCCAATGGTAATGGCATGTCCCATTCCTGATTGTGGACTGTCTGGTGCAACAACCGTTACCTCCCCAATTTCTTTCATCACTTCAATGAGTGCCTTTATTCCTGGAGCAGTAATGCCATCATCATTCACCACTAAAATTCTGTATTTTTTATTGCTCATTTTTCAAAATCAATATTTAATTAAACAAAGGTAATAAAGCTTAGGTTTTTGAGGGTGCTAAAAAACAAAATCTATTAAATGAGAAAAGGAGACGATGGGCGCCTCCTTTTCTACTAAACCTAAACCTAAACGTATGAAATTTTTAATCTTCTTTTGAGTATTGAAGATGTTAAGTATTGTACAAGTTATGTGCCAAAAATTAAAATCTGAAAAAAAGTTGAAAATGGTTTAATTAGGACGTTCGGACGAGCTGTTGGCCAATAAACACTTCAATCCCTGTCTGTCCGAAAGATAGGCCTAACGCAAAAAAGCAACACCGAAAACAGTATTGCCTAAAAAATTGAACACATAAAAAAACCTCATCAAATGATGAGGCTTTATAATATTATAGGCTTTTCAACCAATCGACTACTTCGTCTCTGGTTTTACCCGTTTTCTTTTGAATTTTTCCAAGAGCTTCGTCACTTACTCCTTCATCGTATGTTAAATCATCGTCGGTTAAATTTCCGTAAGCTTGTTTCGCTTTTCCTTTAACTTCATTCCAATTTCCTTTTATTTCTAACTTGTCCATGATTGTATTGTATTTGAGGTAAATAATTCTATTAATTGCTGTCAAATGACCAAGCATCATGCCAAAAAAGGGATATTACAATTTATTATTCTTGATATCTTCTACTACCGCAGGATCAAGTAAGGTAGAAGTATCTCCTAAATTAGCTACATCCCCTTCAGCAATTTTCCTTAAAATCCTACGCATAATTTTTCCTGAACGAGTTTTAGGTAACCCCTTTACAAACTGGATTTTCTCGGGTCTAGCTATAGCCCCAATAATTCTACTTACTGTCATCGAGATATCTTTTCTCGTCAATTCCTCGTCGTCCGAATCGTGATTTAATATCACATAAGCATAAATTCCTTGTCCTTTAATTTCATGAGGATAACCAACTACTGCAGATTCAACCACATCTGTAAACATATTGATGGCATTTTCTACCTCGGCTGTTCCAATCCGGTGACCAGATACATTGATCACATCATCTACTCTTCCAGTAATTCTGTAATAACCATCTTCATCTCTTAAACAGCCATCACCTGTGAAATATTTATTTTCATAGGTTACAAAATAAGTTTGACGGCAACGTTCGTGATCTCCGTAAGTGGTCCTAATCATCCCAGGCCATGGAAATTTAATGCATAAATTTCCAGATACCCCATTTTCCTCTATCACCTCACCTTTTTCATCAACTAACTCTAATTGCACACCTGGCAAAGGCAATGTTGCGTAACAAGGTTTCGTTTTAGTAACTCCAGCAATTGGAGAAATCATAATCCCCCCGGTTTCTGTTTGCCACCAAGTATCTACAATGGGGCATTTACTTTTGCCAATGTTTTCATTGTACCAATTCCAAGCTTCTTCATTAATAGGTTCGCCAACTGATCCTAAAACTTTTAAACTAGACAAGTCTTTATCTTTCACATAATCTAAACCTGACTGCATTAACGAACGAATAGCTGTTGGAGCAGTATACAGAATGTTTACTTTAAATTTATCTACAATGTCCCAAAATCTGCCAGCATCAGGATAGGTTGGAACGCCTTCAAACATTAAAGTGGTAGCACCCTGAGCCAATGGACCATATATAATATAAGAGTGTCCGGTGATCCAGCCAATATCTGCCGTACAGAAATAAATATCTTTTGGCTGGTATTGAAATACATTTTGAAAAGTATAGGCCGCATAAACCATATAACCTGCACAAGTATGTACAACTCCTTTTGGCTTACCTGTAGAACCAGAGGTGTACAAAATGAAAAGTTCGTCCTCCGCATCCATTACTTCGGGTTCGCAATCAATTAGACCCAATGTTTCCACTTTCTTAATTTCATCTTCCCACCATTTATCTCTTCCTTTGATCATAGATATTGGAGTCCTTGTCCTAGTTAATACAATCACTGTCTTAACTGAAGGACATTGAACTAACGCATCATCAATCACATTTTTTAGTGGAGTATCCTTGGCTCCTCTAAAACCTCCATCAGCAGTAATTACCATCTCACATTGTGCGTCTTTTATTCTATCGGCAATAGATTGTGCTGAAAATCCACCAAAGACTACTGAATGTATCGCCCCAATCCGAGCACAAGCTAGCACAGCAATAGCCAACTCAGGAACCATAGGCATATAAATGCAGATACGATCTCCTTTTTTTACACCATTATTCTTTAAAACATTGGCAAACAAACAAACTTTTTGATGAAGCTGCTTATAAGTTAATACACGATGATGTTCATGTGGATCATTTGCTTCCCATATAATAGCTGGCTGATCTGCTTTATCCACTAAATGACGGTCAATGCAATTCTCAGTAATGTTTAGTTTTGCACCTTTAAACCATTCTATTTTTGGTTCCTTAAAGTTCCACTTTAAAACTTGATCCCATTTTCTTTTCCATTGAAAATGATCTGCAATAGCTGCCCAAAAAGCTTCTGGATCACTTACACTTTTTGAATATGCATCTTGATAGTCTTTTAAAGATTTTATTTGGAAATTCATGATTTATTGAAATGTATAATAAATTTGTACTTTTAGGTTCTGGAAAGTGGTAGTAATCACCACTCCTTTGATTAACAAATATAATTTATTAAACATGAAAAAGTTAATTCTATCAGTATTAATTGCTTTTTTAGGCTATCAAAATTTAATCGCTCAAACCCATTGCGAAGTGTCATTAAAAGAAATTTCAGGATCATATGAAGGTGAATGTGATGGAGGTAAGGCCAATGGAAATGGCAAAGCGAAAGGTAATGATGAATATGTTGGATTATTTAAGAATGGATATCCAGATGGATTTGGGGTTTATACTTTTGCAAATGGAGATGTTTACAAAGGAGAATTTAACAAAGGTAAATTTGATGGTGAAGGCGTTCTAATATATGCTGGCACAAAAAATAAACTACAGAAAGGCTTTTGGAAAAAGGGGAAATACGTTGGAGAGTATCAAAATCCATATAAAGTTTATTACAGAACAAGTCATATTGCTTCTGTGAACGCATCAATGAATCCAAACAACCCTGATAAAGACATATTACTTACTGTTTCATCCACCACTGGAAGTGGTGCTGCTATCAACGGAAATCCATCTTCAGAATTAAGTGAAATTATACCTGTAAATGGTTCTTTTTCTAGGTATGTAAAATTTAATGAAACCACTAAAAAAATCACTTACAAGGTACAGCAAGTTACTTATCCTTTAAGGGTTCGTTTAAGAATTGGTGATCAAGAAGTAGAGATTGAATTATTTGAAAATACTGGTTGGAACGTAGATATCAATTTAAATGAATAAATTTTGAAAGTTGTGTTGCGATTCTGAAAGTAATTTCAGATATTTGCAAACTATTTATAAAACTGAGTTTTAATAGAAAACAACATACAGTCATGTCAAGAATTTGTGATTTAACAGGAAAAGGAGCAATGGTAGGTAATAGAGTGTCTCACTCTAATGCTAAAACGAAGCGTAAGTTCTACCCTAACCTTCAGATGAAGCGTTTTTACCTTCCTGAGGAAAACCGTTGGATAACTCTAAAAGTTTCAACATCAGCAATTAAAACCATCAACAAGATTGGTATTACCGAAGCTATCACTAGATTCGTTAATAAAGGATCTATTTAATTAAAAAATAAAACCCGAATAAAATGGCTAAGAAGGGAAACAGAGTTCAGGTGATTTTAGAATGTACCGAACATAAATTAAGTGGAATGCCTGGAACATCCAGATATATCACTACAAAAAACCGTAAAAACACTCCTGAGAGATTAGAGATTAAAAAATTTAATTCTGTTCTTAGAAAAGTTACTGTACACAAAGAAATCAAGTAATTGAAGACTAATATTTATTAGTATAAAAAATATTTAACATGGCAAAGAAAGTTGTTGCAACGCTAAAAACTGGTAAAGGTAAAGAATACTCTAAAGTAATTACCATGGTAAGATCACCAAAAACTGGTGCTTATTCTTTCAAAGAAATGATTGCTCATAATGATCACATCAAAGATGCAATCGTAGTAGCAAAAGAAAGTGTAATCGAAGAGTAATTATTCTAATGAAAATATAGAAGCCGTCCTGATTGACTTAGGGTGGCTTTTTTTGTTTAATTTTATCATCTATGGGATTATTTGATTTCTTTAAGAAAAAAGAAAACACTGTTGAGGAAAAAGCAGCACTTGAAAAAGGGCTAGAAAAAACCAAAGACAACTTTTTTGCAAAAATAAGTAAGGCAGTTGTAGGAAAATCTACAGTAGATGATGATGTATTAGATAATCTGGAAGAAATATTAGTGACCTCTGATGTTGGAGTGACCACGACACTTAAAATTGTAGAAAGAGTACAAACTCGTGTCGCTAAAGATAAATATGTAAATACTTCTGAGCTTAATAATATTTTAAGAGAAGAGGTTCAGGCTTTACTAGAAGAAAATAACAGCAGTGATTTCCAAAGTTTCGATTACGGAATGCAAAAACCATATGTGATTATGGTAGTTGGAGTAAATGGAGTAGGAAAAACGACAACCATCGGGAAATTAGCTTATCAATTAAAGCAAGGTGGACAAAAAGTAGTTATTGGTGCTGCCGATACCTTTAGAGCTGCGGCGGTTGAGCAAATCCAGCTTTGGGGAAAAAGAGTCGACGTACGTGTGGTTTCACAAGGGATGAATGCTGATCCTGCTTCTGTGGCTTTTGACACTTTACAATCCGCGGTTGCAAACGGAGAAGATGTGGCTATTATAGATACAGCCGGTCGACTTCATAACAAAATAGGTTTGATGAATGAACTTTCTAAAATCAAAAATGTAATGAATAAAGTTGTTTCAGGTGCACCACACGAAATTCTATTGGTTTTAGATGCTTCTACTGGTCAAAATGCCATAGAACAATGCAAGCAATTTACGCAAGCAACGGACGTAAATGCTTTAGCTTTAACAAAATTAGACGGCACTGCTAAAGGTGGAGTGGTGATTGGAATTTCAGATCAATTTAAAATTCCAGTAAAATATATAGGTGTAGGGGAAAAAATGACTGATTTACAGCTTTTTAATAAAAAGGAATTCGTAGACTCTTTATTTAAAGGATAATTATTAAATTTAGTAATGGAAAGCATTGTAATTCATACCGCAAGCAAAGAAGAAATAAATCTATTAAAAGAAATCGCTAAAAAAATGGGTTTCAAATCTGAGATTCTTTCTATTTCTGATAAAGAAGATATTGGATTGGCGAAAGCAATTGAAGAAAACCAAGGCATTGAAGCATTAAGTTTTAATGAAGCAATTGAATATTATAAATCTTTGGATAAGGCTAAATAATGCAAATCCAATATCAAAAGAAATTTCTAAAAGATTTAGCAGCTATTACTTCTAAATCGAGAGAAACAATAGAAAACCTTGTTTTTAAGACTTTTTTAGAATATGAAAATGTTGAAAAATCTGGTAAGCTTGAAAAATTAAAAGGATACAACTCCTACTTTAAAATCAGAGTTGGTAATTATAGAATTGGGTTAAAAATTGAAAATGATATTCTTTATTTTGAGAGAGTCTTACATAGAAAAGAAATCTACAAGTTCTTCCCGTAAATAAAATACATGAAAGTTAAGGATAGAAAAAAAACTACAGGTTCATCTCAGCCAAGAGTAAATGTAATTACTTTAGGTTGTTCTAAGAATACGTACGATTCCGAAGTATTAATGGGTCAACTAAAAGGCAATCAAATTAATGTGGTGCATGAGGCAAATGATATTCGTGAGAATGATATTGTGGTCATTAATACCTGTGGATTTATTGATAATGCGAAACAAGAATCTATTGATACGATTCTACAATACAGCGATTTAAAAACCGAAGGGAAAGTAGGGAAAGTAGTGGTTACAGGCTGTCTTTCAGAAAGATATAAACCAGAATTAGAAGCCGAAATTAAAAATGTAGATTCTTGGTTTGGCACTAATGATTTACAAAATCTATTAAACTCTATTGGAGCCGATTACAAACATGAATTAATCGGCGAACGCCTACTCACAACGCCTTCGCATTTTGCTTATTTCAAAATTGCCGAAGGCTGTAACCGTCCTTGCTCTTTCTGCGCTATTCCTTTAATGCGAGGAAAACATGTATCGAGACCGATGGAAGATTTGGTAAAAGAAGCCAAAAATCTAGCTAAAAATGGCACCAAAGAGCTCATTCTTATTGCTCAAGATTTAACTTATTATGGGTTAGATATCTATAATAAAAGAAATCTTTCTGAGCTAATGCGTCACCTTTCTGATGTGGATGGCATTGAGTGGATTAGATTGCAATATGCTTATCCATCAGGTTTCCCAATGGATATTTTAGAAGTGATGAACGAACGTTCTAACATTTGTAATTATCTGGATATGCCTTTACAACATATTTCTGATGATATGTTAAAATCGATGCGACGCGGAACTACCAAACAAAAAACCATTGACTTAGTCAATCAAATCAGAGACAAAGTGCCAAATATCGCTATGCGAACCACTTTGATTTGTGGTTATCCTGGCGAAACAGAAAAAGATTTTGAAGAAATGAAAGGCTGGGTAGAGGAAACTCGCTTTGATCGTTTGGGTTGTTTCACTTATTCCCATGAAGAAAAAACGCATGCTCATGATTTAATCGATGATGTTCCTCAAGAAGTAAAAGAGCAGCGTGTAGAAGATGTCATGGAAATTCAGCAGGGCATTTCATTCGATTTAAATCAACAAAAAGTGGGTCATACCTACAAAGTTTTAATCGATAAGAAAGAAGGCGATTACTTCGTTGGAAGGACTGAGTTTGATTCGCCAGAAGTAGATAATGAGGTATTGATTGATGCGAAAGATAATTATGCCACTCCTGGAACTTTTGTAACTACTAAAATTGATA
>JAHJVW010000035.1 GCA_018828585.1 Bacteroidota bacterium | reverse complement strand
TTGTAGCTATTTTAAGCCTTTATACACTCTTGTTTTATTGGCAACTAAATATATCATTCAGAAAATTGGTTGCTTTTTTATGCCTGTAAATCACTTATATTTACGTTATACGCAGTTGGGTTTGAGAATCAATTTAGGTTTTTAGACAAACTGACGTTACGGGAAAACTTCAGAAACATCATGAAAACAAGACAAATACCGTTGCAACAATATGCTTTTTTAAATAAATATTTAGAAGGCGATAATGAATCGTTTTTTGAAATTATTTCTCCTCAAATCGGTTTTGTGGTTATCGATTTTAACTTGTTAGAAGAACGTCTGACTTCCTTTTTGTGTCAAATAATTAGCGATAGAAGTGACGCAAAAGGCTTGATTATAACACATTCAATGTCCTATAATGCAAAAGTTGATTTACTGGACAGATATGCAGGTTATATGAATAACATACGTGAAAAATCTATTGAAAGTCACAGAAAACTTATTGAAGATATTAAAGAAAGTGGACGTCTCAGAAATTTGGTCGTTCATGCAGAATGGGATACTGTTGATAAAGATGGCTATGCCTTTGTAAAACTAAGAAGTCAACGAAATGATATTGTTCAGGAATTTGCGCAATTAGATGTTGATTCACTAATCGATATTAGAAATAAAATCATTGATACTTATAACTCTTTTGACACTTATGAAGAATGGTATTATGATGCATTGTAAAGTATAAAAACGGTCGATATTAGCCGTTTTTCACCATAGTTAGTTTTATTTTTCTTAGCTGGAAATTACTGAAACAGAAATTTATAAAAAATCGGTAAATGGTCGCTTTTTCGCCAAGCCCCAAAACGTTATGTATAGCACCTAGACCGAACACAAAGGCATCTGTTAAAATAATTTTTTCGCTATCTTTACAACAATGAAGCAGAGAATCTACATAGACACATCAGTGGTGGGCGGTTATTTTGACGAAGAGTTCAAAGAGGCTACTATTATGCTATTTGACCGACTTGAAAGAAACGAAATCATTTTTGTTGTTTCTGAACTTCTTGACCTTGAATTAATCAATGCTCCAGTACATGTGAGAAATCATCTTTTACAATTCTCATCCGACAAATTTGAACGTGTAGAACTGACCGAAGACGCCATAAAACTTGCTGACACTTACATATCTGAAAAAGTAGTAGGTAGGACCAGTTTAGAAGATTGCAGACATATTGCATTAGCGACAATAAACAAAGTTGACGTTCTTGCCAGCTGGAATTTTAAGCACATCGTAAACCTTGACAGAATAAAAGGCTACAATTCTGTTAACATGCGACTTGGCTTTCCAATAATTGAAATCCGTAGCCCAAGAGACCTTGTTAAATATGGAAACGACTAAAAAAGAAAAGACATTTGATTCAGTTAAAATGATGAGGGAAATCAGAGACAAGATAAGTTCCGAAACTCAAAACATGTCATTTGCAGAATTGAAAGAATATATCAAGAAAAAGTTAACAGAAAGCCAGACTAAACTTGTAGGACAAGCGTAATATAAGGCGGCACAAATTAAATTAGCCAATCGTTGCCTGTAACCTTACCTTACAAAATCAAAACAATGACTACTTGTTTCCTTAAATACATTATCGACCCAGCTAAAGTAACCGAGTTTGAACATTATGGAAAACTTTGGATAGACTTGGTGAATAATATGGGCGGTTTACATCACGGTTATTTGTTACCTCACGAGGGAGCAAGCAATGTGGGTTACGCTTCTTTTTCTTTTCCTTCGTTGGCAGCGTACGAAAGCTATCGAAACGAAATTCAAAATTCACCAAAATGTCAAGAAGCATTAAAGTATGCCAACGATACAAAATGTATCATCAGTTACGAACGGAATTTTCTAAAGCCAGTGTTCGACGGGTTTACGGAAAAAGCAAAGTTATTTTAATAGCCTCCGTTTGATAACTAATTCTTTCTATACACATCCTTAAAAGAGATTTTGGGTTTGATGTTCTACAAGTTAATCTAAGACTGAGACCTCTCTTTTTTCTCGAGGTGACGCTCCGAATAACGTCATCGTCGAAGGTAGGATACATCACACACGCAAAGATTCTTAAATTGATTTTCTAAAAAACTAAAGTGCCTTCTTCTTTTTCAAATGATAGCGATAACGAAAGAGTGTAGCGACTATGATGGCTATTAAACATAATTCTGGAAATAATTTTTCAGCATCTAAATAATCAATGGCTCTATCTTTTAGCAAAGGATCCATGGCAACACCATGAATAACAAAAAGGATGGCGGTGAGGTAAGAAATCAAATGGATATTTTTCCAAAGTCGGAAACTCATTCTTTTTTTTACCACTTTTTGACTGGTAATGACCACGGAAATGAGGGCGTATAAAGACAGTGTGCCTAAAGCAACAAAAAGCTTTTGTTTTGGAGCATGGAGAGGAAAAATTATATCTATGAAAGTAAATTGAGTGCTGATGTCTAACAATAAAAGCAAAGGATGGATGATGACCAGCGTTAGCGCTACATAAGCGGTAATGTTATGCAATTGGTAAACGCGTATTTTCTGAATATTTTTAGGTAGCGATTTCCAAATCTTCGTTGTTTTATAAGCAGTACTCAATAACATCCCCAAAAGGATATTGAAAGTTAAAAAACCAGTAGCGGTTAGTCCTGCTGCAGAAGAAAGATCAAGAATAGTTAAATCGAACATAAGAAATAGCGCTATTTTACTTCCTTAAACATTTGGAAGCGTAGCTAAAACGGTCACTCCGCCTTTTACTACTTCACCTAAACTCACATCGATTTTTGTACCTAAAGGCAAGAAAACATCTACACGGGAACCAAATTTAATGAAACCAAATTCTTGGCTTTGTTCTACTTGGTCACCTTCTTTTAAATACCAAACAATTCGGCGAGCCATTGCTCCTGCAATTTGGCGATACAATACTTGAATTCCACTTTTATGCTCCACAACGGTAGTCGTTCTTTCATTTTCGGTAGATGATTTTGGATCCCAAGCTACTAAATATTTACCTGGATGATATTTGAAAAACTTAACGACTCCGCTTATTGGATTACGGTTTACATGCACATTTACAGGCGACATGAATACCGATAATTGGATGCGTTTATCTTTTAGAAACTCTGCTTCTTCTGTTTCTTCAATTACCACAACTTTACCATCCGCAGGGCAAATAATTTGGTTTTCGTTTTTTGTTAAAATCCTAGAAGGACTGCGGAAAAACTGTAAAATAGTGAGGAACAAAAAGGCAGAAAAAATATACCATAACCAAATAAACCAAGTTACATCCGGGAGGTAATAGTTGACCAACCAATTGGTAACGAATACGAATAGTACGCAAAGTGCGAGTGAGGTATAGCCTTCTTTATGAATGGTCATGATGTGTATATTTTTGACAAAATTACTAATAAGTAATTAAATAGAGATAAACGAAAACAACAGGTGCAGAAAGTAACAACCCATCAAAGCGATCTAGCAATCCACCATGTCCCGGTAGAATGCTTCCAGAATCTTTGATATCGATGCTTCGTTTAAACATAGATTCTACTAAATCGCCTAAAGTGCCAAAGCAAGAAATAATGAAAGCCATGACTAACCAATTTTGTAAAGTGTAATCGGTAAAATAGATGGATAGGATATAACCCACCAACTGGCTGGTGAAAATCCCACCAATAAATCCTTCCCAAGATTTTTTAGGAGAATGCCTTTCAAATAGGCGGTGTTTGCCAAATTTTACTCCAAATAAATAGGCGCCTGTGTCGTTTCCCCAAAGCATCAGGAAGAAACCCAAAGCCAAATGGAAATTATAATTTCCAGAAATAAAAACTAAACTAAAGAAGAGAGCAAAAGGCACTACGGCATAAATAATTCCTAGAAATGTATAGGCAATATTGCTAAATGGCAGATCTGATTTTTTGTACAACTCACGAATGAAGATTCCAAAGAAAAGTGGAATGTTAATGAGTAACCATTTGGTTTCAAAAGCCATAAAATGTCGACCTGCAACGGAAGCAAAAATGACTAATGCTGCAATGTATCCAATCAATTTATGGGGTCTTAAGCCTGTTTTTTTTATTAAAGTGAAAAACTCCATCAGGCAAACCAAGCTTAAAAAAATATAGAAGCCAGTGAAAGTATAGGGTCCAGTGAGCAAAGTTACGAGCATCACCAAAACAAATACAAAACCTGTGATTGCTCTGGTCTTCATTAAAGGTCGTTTTCTTCTATAATTTGTTTCGCTTTGGCCGCATGAGTCTCATCCACATGGACTTCAACTTGACCAAATTTATAAGATGAATCTTGTTTGTTCATGATTACAGCTTCAATTTCGTTATCTACCAAAACTTGTTTTACAATTTCCGACTTAAAAACTTGGCTGTTACTATAAATTTTTATCCAATTACTCATATGATATAGTCTTTTCTTCTTTATTAGCGATTTTAAAAAATACGATTAGTAAAATTAAGGTTATTATCGCACTTATTAGGTAACCATACCACTCAAATGGTTGAGTTTTGTCAATTTCTTCCAAACTTTTTCCTTGCTTTTGCATCACAAAAGCCATCACTACAGCAGTTCCATTGTTTAAGAAATGACCCAATATTGCATACCAAATACTTTTACCGTAAACCATTAGATAACCAAATAGAGCACCTAGAAACATCCTCGGGAAGAAACCATAAAACTGCAAATGAATGGCACTGAAAAGTATAGCGGTAACCCAAATAGCCACATGATGATTTTTAAACCATTGAATTAAAATGTTTTGTATCCCACCTCTAAAAAATAGTTCTTCGCCAATAGCAGGTAAAATGGCAATCATCAGTAAGTTGATGCTAAAAGCAGAATAGTCTTTCATCACCAAAAGCATTTTGGTGAGTTCAGCGGCTTCATCTTCTTTTTGCTTCATCCAAAGCTCCATTCCGTGAAGTACATCGGGTAAACTCATTTTTTGGTTGAGAGCAGTAATCCATTCTAATAGTGCATTCGAGCAAAACATTAAGGCAAGCACCACAAAAAATAGATTCCAGTTGAGTTTCTCATCAAAACAGAAATAATGTTTTGCTTTTACCCCCGACAAGAAAGAATAAGCAATTGGTCCAACAATGAAAAGACCGAAGGTGCTGAAGATTTGAAGTATTCTAATAAAAGCAATATTTCCTGTTGTTGTGGCGGCGGCAAACGTGGCTAAAGACGCGTTAGAATCAGTAAAAAACCAAACAGCGGTTCCTATTAAGGCGAAAACAATGGCGGCAACAGCCGAAATTAAAACTAGAAAAACCAATAATAAAGCTGGATGATAAGCTGTTGACTTTCTTGTGTCAATCATAGTCAATACTTTTTAATAAATTTGCGGTTAAATTAAGGAATAGATTTTTGAATGTCGGTTAAAATCGGAAATATTGATTTAGGAGCCTTCCCTCTTTTGTTAGCTCCAATGGAAGATGTAAGCGATCCTCCATTCCGTTTTGTTTGTAAGCAAAATGGTGTGGATATGATGTACACGGAATTTATTTCATCAGAGGGCTTGATTCGTGATGCGGCAAAAAGTCGTCAGAAACTCGATATTTTTGAGTACGAGCGACCAATCGGGATACAAATTTTCGGTTCAGAGATTGACCACATGCGAATGGCTTCAGAAATCTCTTCTCAAGCTAATCCCGATTTGATTGATATCAATTACGGTTGTCCGGTAAAAAACGTGGCCTGTAAAGGAGCGGGCGCAAGTTTGTTGCAAGATATTGATAAAATGGTGAAGATGACTGCCGCCGTAGTCAATGCTACTCATTTACCGGTAACGGTGAAGACTCGTTTAGGCTGGGATGATAACACCAAGAATGTTTATGAAGTAGCCGAACGTTTGCAGGATGTAGGTATACAGGCATTAACCATTCATGGCCGTACACGATCTCAAATGTATAAAGGGTCAGCAGATTGGTCTTTAATAAGAGAGATAAAAAGAAATCCGAGAATAAAAATCCCCGTTTTTGGTAATGGAGATATAGATACACCTGAGAAAGCTGCTAATTGGAGATTAGAATACGAGGTTGATGGAATTATGATTGGTCGAGCGTCTATTGGTTATCCATGGATTTTTAGAGAGATAAAACATTTTTTTGCAACA
Source organism: Bacteroidota bacterium (assembly GCA_018828585.1). GTDB lineage: Bacteria > Bacteroidota > Bacteroidia > Sphingobacteriales > Sphingobacteriaceae > Pseudopedobacter. The sequence continues at coordinate 9,857 of JAHJVW010000035.1, read as the reverse complement.
GGGGAACATTTAGATGGACCTACCTTACAAGAGCGAATAGACACTTGTCGTATTCATTTGCAAAAATCTATAGAATGGAAAGGCCCCAAAACTGGTATTTTTGAAATGCGAAGGCATTATGCCAACTATTTCAAAGGAATTCCGAACTTTAAAGAGTATAGAATGAAACTTGTTTCGTTAGAAAACGTTGAACATATTGAAGACGTTTTAAATGATATCGGCAATAAATTTCAGTTAGAATTGGCTTAAATTTTTGCTTTTTTGAAATTATTCTAATAAATTAAAAAAAAATTTAAAAACATGGTAGCGCAAATTACTGAAGGGGTGAAGATTTCTGTAGAAACTACCTACCAACCAGAGTATTCAAACCCGGTTAACGAGCATTTTATGTTCGCTTATAAAATCCAGATTGAAAACTTGGGTGACTATGCTGTTCAGTTATTGAGCAGACATTGGGTCATCTTTGATTCTAATGGTACAAAAAGAGAAGTTGAGGGCGAAGGTGTAGTTGGTATACAACCAATTATAGAGCCTGGGCAAAATCACGAATACGTTTCAGGTTGCAATCTAAAAACTGATATGGGAACCATGCAAGGAACTTATCAAATGAAAAGATTGGTTGATAATGAGCTTTTTGATGCATTAATTCCTGAATTTACTTTAATTGCTCCCTTTAAATTGAATTAATAATAATTAATACACATATTAAAATGCCCCTTGATGAAAATCAAGGGGCATTTTTTATGCGCAATATCTCTCCTTCTCCTATTGGAGAAGGGGTTTGGGGGTGAGGCCCTAATTTCGTCTTCCGAATAACATCATGGCGTAGTATGCCAAAGTAGCTAATGATGCTAATGCAGCAACTACATAAGTCATCGCTGCCCACCATAAAGCATCTTTTGCTTGGTCATTTTCTATGCTGGTTTGCATAATCCCTTTATTGGTTTGCAACCAAACCAAAGCTCTTCTGCTTGCATCAAACTCAACAGGTAAGGTGATAAAACTAAATATGGTTAGAATTGCTAATGCACCTACTCCAATAGCTAGAACAATCATGATTTTCGAAAAAATCAAAAGAAAAAACCCGATCATCAAAGTCCATTGAACCAAGCTAGAAGCCACATTTACCATTGGAACCATAGAAGATCTAAATTGTAACCAACTATAAGCTTTAGCGTGTTGAACCGCGTGACCACATTCGTGAGCTGCAACAGCAGCAGCTGCAATACTTCTTCCGTGATAAACATCTGGAGAAAGATTAACGGTTCTTTTATCAGGATTGTAATGATCGGATAGCTGACCATCTGCCGAAATAATCTCTACATCATAAATGCCGTGATCATTTAGCATTTTTTGAGCGACTTCTGCTCCGCTTAAGCCAGAGCTTAAAGCGATCTCTGAATATTTTTTGAATTTACTTTTGAATTTCCACTTTACACCAAAACTTATCAGTGCAATGGCTATGAATAATATTAATCCCATTTTCTTAAAAAATTAATTACATAATAGTACTCAAAAAGTATTCCTTTTAAAAATGTGAATCAAAAAAATTACCTTTAAAAATGATCAAGATATCTTATTCTTATTGGGAGCAACAATCATTTTTTGGAACTTATGACGTGATTATAGTGGGGAGTGGAATTGTGGGTTTGAATGCTGCATTAGCACTCAAATCTAGTTCCCCAACTTTAAAAATTGCTATTTTAGAAAGAGGAATACTGCCGTCTGGTGCTAGCACAAAAAACGCAGGTTTTGCTTGCTTTGGCAGCGTTTCCGAGCTCATGAGTGATATTAAAACCTATGGAGAAAATACCGTTTATGAGCTAGTGGAAAGACGATTCAAAGGACTAGAAACACTAAGAAAAACGTTAGGAGATGAGGCCATTTCTTTCGAACAAAATGGCGGATACGAACTATTTTTAAATACAGATAAAAAGAAAAAAAATGTTGCTTTAGAGGCTATTCCTTACCTAAATAATTTACTTAAACCTGTCTTTAGTGGGGCTGACATTTTTACCGATGCTAGTGATAAAATAGCAGGATTTGGTTTTTCAAAAGTTGATAGTTTAATCTTCAACCAATTCGAAGGGCAAATTGATACTGGGAAAATGATGAGTGCCCTCATTCAGAAAGTACAATCTCTAGGCGTTAAAATTTTTAATCAGTGTGAAGTTTTTTCTTTTGAAGAAGTGAATATTATCAAGCTCAACACCAATATTGGTGAATTTAAAACCCATAAAATTCTATTTGCAACCAATGCTTTTGCCCCACAACTTTTACCCAATTTAGATATTAAACCGGGAAGAGGTCAGGTTTTGATTACAGCGCCTATAGTAGATTTAAAATTTACAGGAACTTTTCATTATGATGAAGGCTATTATTATTTTAGAAATATTGATGATAGAATATTGTTAGGCGGTGGTAGAAATCTAAATTTCAAAGCCGAAGAAACCTATGAATTGGATACTACAGAAGAAATACAAAACAAATTAAAAGAGTTATTGTCAGAAATAATTTATCCTAATAAAGCAATAGTAATTGACTATAACTGGTCAGGGATTATGGGTTTTGGAGAAACTTTAGAACCAATAGTCGAGAAGATTACCGAAGGAATTTTTGTGGCAGCTCGTTGTAATGGTATGGGGATCGCTTTAGGAAGTTTGACTGGAAAAGATGCCGCAAATTTGGTTTTAAAAGATATTTAGATTAATTCTTTTTGCATAATATAATCATTTAACACAAAATCATAATAAGGAATATCCAGTACCTGAATAACTGAGTAGCCATTTTTTTCATAAAAGAAGCGAGCTTTATTGTCTCGTTGAACATTTAATATCAGATGATCAGCACCTAATTTTTTAACCGCATCTTCAACAGCTTCTATCAATTTTCTTCCAGTTCCTCTTCCTTGTTGGTCTGGATGTAAATAGATTTTCTGAAGTTTATAGGTTTTGTCTATATCTGTTTTTGAAAAGGCAGCAAAACCTTTAGCTTCTTGATTTGAGCATAATAAAAGAAAAGTATTTCCTTCTTCTAACTGTTTTTTCAGAGATAATTCTGAATAAATATTTTCCAGCATGAAAGTGATCTGAGTGTCGGAGATAATTCCTTGATAAGTTGGCCACCAAATTTGATGAGCAAGTTCATGTATCGTTGGAATATCATCTATTCCAGCTTCTCTAATTTCGATCATAATTGTTCGGCGATAAAGATTTGAGGTTGTTGGAAAGTTAAACTATAGAAGCCGTCTTTTTCTGTTTTAAATAGATCAGGGCCAACTTTTTGTAAACCATCATAAGAGAATTCTCGAATCAATTCTAAATTGAAGATATAGATATCCTCTCCTTCAGATTGCCATTTGCTAAATCCGGATTTGATAGGATATATTTTTTTGTCGTGATTAAAAATCACAAGGTCGATTAAATCTGCATAAAATAAATAATCCTTAGTTTCGAAATGTTTGCTAATGATATTGACAGCAGGATAACCTTCAGCTATTAAATACTTCAATGCGTCTTCTAAAGCATCACTTTCCGAAAAAATGATTTTTACGTTCTCTTGAGACGATTGGTAGTTAATATTTCTACTGACAATGATATCTATCTTGATGCCCAGAGCTTGTACTTCGTCAATGACATTTTCAGCTACTATAACGGTTGGTGACCATTCTAAGAGCTGACCTAAATATTCCTCTTCAAAATTTTGAGTTGAAAGAATAATTAGCGCAGGCTCTTGCTTTTCTCGAACAATGTGGTGACTAGACATGCTGCAAATTTAGAAAATCAATTGATGAAATTCTTTGTAAGCTTGAGCTAGATTTTCTGATTTATTGATGGCGGCCGAAACAGCAACACCGTGAATTCCTGTTTTCAATAAAGCTTCTACATCTTTTTGCTTAACACCTCCCGCAGCAATCAAAGGAATTTCCAGATTTTTCACCTTTAATTTTTCGATCATTTCTTGATAACCTTTTACTCCCCAATGTTCATTATCATTGGGCTTTGTATCGGTATGGGCAAATGGCCCACAACCAATGTAATCTGCTGTATTTTTAATGTGATTTTTGATTTGCTCAAAATTGGTAGCGGAAGCACCTAGTGTTTTATCCTCTCCAATTTGTTGACGAATGATTTTTAAATCAGCGTTCATATCTTCGATGTGTACGCCTTGAATATCTGCTAATGGAAGCAGTTGATAATGATTGGTTACAATCAATGTGGCACCCCAATCGTCACAAACGGAAGCGATAGGATGTAATTCTTCTAACATATCTTCATCAGATTTAGTTAGACAACGATATTGAATCCATTTGCAGCCAGCCTGACAAGCTATTTCTACTTGCTCTAAGTGACTGCTATTTTCTAGATCCTGAGTAAGGTAATGTAGTTTTGATATATACTTTTTCAATTCTAATTTAATTTTATGTTACGTTAACGATAGTAGCGCCTGCCTGAACGGAACTTTTGTGGCTAAAGCCTTGAGCAGTATAAGCTAATAGCGTGTGAAACCGCACTAAACCTATTAATTTCTCAACAGCACATTATTTGGTGTGCGACTTATTTTTTAAGCACTTCTTCTATGGGCTCTCCAATATTTCCGTTAGGTTCTTGAATGTGTAGAAGAGCAGCTAACGTTGGTGCAATATCAGCCATGCTTGTTGGGCGATTTAAACTTCCATGCTTGATTCCCCAACCCATAAATACCAAGGGAATGTGAGTGTCATATGGATTCCATGTCCCATGTGTAGTGCCTGTTGAGCTATAGCCTTGAAACCAGCCCGGTTGTAAAATGATTTGAATAGCACCACTTCTTTGAGCGTTATAGCCATTGATAATTTTAGTTTTCAAGAAATCAGGGATTGCTGCAATGGGCGCTTTTTCCATATCTACCACATATGCTACCCCCTCTTGTTTTTTTAAATAACTAATTGAAAAATCGATAATGTTTTGTTCATTCAATTTTTGTTTTTCTATCAGTTGATTATTAAAATTAACTTGATAATTTCCAAGGTTGATTACTAAATTAGGGTGACTAAATTTTTTCTCTAATTCGGTATTTAAATTTTTTAGTATTCCAGACCCTTGCCATAAATCAGCTGGAATGTTATGGTCTTTTAGAAAGCCAGGATTGTGAGCTGCACCATGATCGGCAGATAAGAAAACAGTATAGTTTCCTTTACCAACAGCGGCGTCTAAAGTGTTGAAAAAGCTTTCCAAGTCTCTGTCTAATCTTAAGTAGGTGTCTTCTGTTTCTATGGCATTTACGCCGTATTGATGGCCAACATAATCTGTAGAAGAAAGACTAATCGCTAGAAAATCCGTTTGATCTCCTTTGCCTAATTTTTCGCTTTTTAAGGCGTCTTTGGCAAAATCTAAGGTTAGCGAATTGCCAAAAGGTGTTGCCCGAATGGCGCTTAAATTTCCGTTTAATAATTTTGAAGTAAGGTGAGGGAAAATTGGAGCAGTTTCGCCTTTCATTTTACCTTCATAAGCATTATCATCTGGTGTGCTTTGAACATAGGTGTTAATTGGATATAAGGTATTCCAATCTTGTTTTATGTACTTCTCTGGAAGTCTTTGACTATTGAAACTATTCACCCAATTTGGTAATTGATTCATGTAAAAGGTACTGGTGATCCAGTTGCCAGTTGCATCGTCGTACCAGTAAGCAGCATTTGCAGTATGTCCTGCGGGTAAAATTCCGCCACGATCTTTCAGTGCAATGCCTATCACTTTCGATCGGAAGTTGGTTGCTAATTTGAGCTCATCTGTAATGGTGCTGGATAATAAGTTTCTGGGAGACATTTCGCCAGCGGTAGAGGTGCTTCCAACTGTTTTTACCGAATGATCTTCGGTACAGTATAGAGATTCTCCAGTTGCCTGGATGGTAAAGTCGTTACCTGCAATACCTGTTATCGATGGTACAGAACCAGTATAAATGCCAGTATGTCCTGCGGCAGTAACTGTTGGAATATATGGAATTTGTGTATTTTCACAAGTAAAGCCTTCATTCAGTAATCTGTTAAAACCTCCTGCGCCATATCGATTAGCATAGCGATATAAATAATCCCAACGCATTTGATCTACCACAATACCCACAACCAATTTTGGTCTAGCAGGAGAAGAGGTTAGCTGATTAATTAGTAAGGGAGTTTTTGGATTTTGAGCAGAAACTACAATAGGGAAAATTATAGCAGCCAGAAAAAAGGTTTGTATAAACTTCATGGTTTTAATTTATTTGAGATGCTAATTTACTATTTACAAAGGCTAACGCTTAAATACACAGCAAATATTACAATTAGGATAAATTAATTTAACATACGATCCTATTAAATCAAAAGGCCACCATTTGGCAGCCTTTTGATTTTTGTTAGAATTTGAAATTCACTGATGCTAAAAAATTAGTTTCCGCTTGAGGATAATAATAATTTTCGGTGACTGGACCACCAGAGATATAACTGAAAGTATAGCCATTACTAGCATATAACTCATTAAAAATATTGTTCATCAGTAAACCAAAGCCTATATTTTTAATCCCCTTCACTTTAAGATTGTAGCTTAAGCGAATGCTATTCACAAAAAAAGCCTTTAGTTTTCTGGCCTCATTTGAAGTATTATCTAAATATTGCTGACTCACATATTTACTAATGAAAGCGATTTCTGCTTTTTGGAAAGGTTTAAATGCGATGGTACTACCGCCAACAAATGATGGAGAAAAGGCCAAATCCGTTTTACTGTAATTATTTACAACCTGACCGCCGTTATCATAATCATCAATATATTCGGTAAAGTTTTTCACCTTGTTTTGGCTTAAAGCCGCTGTAATTCCCCAACTCAATTTGCTACAAATTTTTGCACTTGCATCCAACTCTAATCCGTTTCTATAGCTATCTGCTACATTCGAACGAATATAAGCACCCACATCATTAATCTGCCCAGTTAAAACCAACTGATCTTTGTAAATCATGGCATATAAATTGGCGCCTCCAGAGATGCGACCACCTTTAAAACGGTAACCAATCTCAATATCTTTCAAATTCTCTGACTTTGGCCTGCTTGTAGGTGTAGATTGAGTATAATCATCACGATTAGGCTCCTTATTAGCAACAGCTAACGAGCCGTAAATATTGCTAGTTGGATTAATTTGATAGGTTAAGCCAAATTTGGGATTGAAGAAATTTAATGAAGTACTCTGTTCAACATTATTCAACTTATTATCAAAACCGAGGAAGTTGTAATTAATTTTCCTAAACTGTAAATCTCCAGAAATTAATAGTTTATCTAATTGAATATTTACTTTTCCGAAAATATTAAAATCAGTTTTAAAACCATTATCTAAGTAATAATTCCCATCAATTTTACTGTTGGATGCATATTGAGCCCAAATAACTTGACCATAATGATCGCCATTGTATTCATTATAAGCTCCGCCCAAAATAAAGTCTAAAATGGAGCTTGGCTTATAATTTAACGCATAGGTTAAACCATAAAAATCGTTGTCTAACCATCTGCGACGAATTAAATTAGTTTTTTTAATGATCTGATTTCCAATTGTTACATTATTTAATCCATATTTCGAAAAGGATTGATCTTCTTTAAATTCCTCGTAATAACCTTTTCCTTTGGTATAGTGCAATGCGCCATTAAAAGAAAACTTGGGAGAGAAACTTTTTGAGTATAAAAGTTGATAGTGATCTTGTTGATAATTATCGGTTTGGTCGCTATAGGTAAACTGATTATATCTTCTGTCAGTGATTAATTTATCCTCGGGTACGCCATTCCAAGCTTGATAAGTTTTTTCGTTACCAGAGAATACATTTAATCTCACCAAACTGGTTTTACCGTAGTAAGCTCCCGATAGGAAATAAGATTTTAGCTTTGATGAAGCTCTATCAATGTAACCATCAGAAACAATTCTTGATAGACGCCCATCAAAACTCCATTTTCCATTGATCAAACCTGTACCTAATTTCAGTGTGTTTTTCAAAGTACCATAAGATCCAACTGAATTGTTTAATTCGCCATAGGCAGAATCAGTTAAAGTGGTGGTTTGTATATTTAAACTTCCACCAAAGGCACCGGCTCCGTTAGTTGATGTGCCCACCCCTCTTTGGATTTGAATGTTATCTACTGAAGAAACAAAATCAGGTAAATCTACCCAATAAGTTCCCTGACTTTCGGTATCGTTATATGGAATACCATTGATAGTTACATTTACGCGAGTTGGGTCGCTTCCGCGGATTCGGATACCAGTATATCCCACGCCCGCACCAGCATCAGAATAGGTTACTACACCAGGTGTTTGGTCTAATAAGTAGGGTAAATCTTGGCCAAAGTTATTTTTAGCTAACTCTTCTTTCGATAGATTTTTAAAAGTCGTAGCTGAATTTTCAGAAGCTCTAGTGGCCTGAACCACGACCTCATCTGATAATAAATTGGTTTTACTTAAGCTAATATTTAAAATTTGATCAGATGAAATACTGAATTCGATTTCTTTTGTTTGGTAGCTAATATAACTGATAGATAGCTTGTAAGTGCCATTTTTTAAGTTCCTAAAACTATAGTTTCCTTTAATATCGGTCTGTGAAAACCCAATATTACTAAGGTTTAAACTTGCTCCAATTAGAACTTGTCCACTGGTTTGATCTACAATTTTTCCAGATAATGTGGATTGTGCCCAAAGAATAATTGGGCAGAACAATGCGATAATAATCGCTAATGATAATTTTTTCAACGTTTTAATTTTTTAAGTTAAAGAGTAAAGTCTAGGGGTAAACCCACTCGTAAAATTTAACTTATACCTAAATCCCTACGCCGGCATTATCCGGATCAGGTGTTTTTAAAAGTTGAAAGTTTGGGGTTAAAAGTTAAAAGGATATAAACTTTTAACTTTCCACTTTTGACTTTTAACTTCCAAAATGGGTATGTTCTCAGCCTGTTTTTGTATTTGTGAAAGGATTTAGCTAGCACATCCTTTTTATAACACAAACAAGGCACCCCTTATTGATGCTGCAAATATAGAAGTTAAATATGAATGACGAAAGAAAGATTTTAATAGAAAATATAAGTTCTTTTTGGAGTAATGCAGTGTGTTAAAAGTTGGTCAAATGATTCTGAAGGTAATAAATCAGTGGTAACTTCATAAAAGGACAAGCCAATTTTTTTGCAATCTGCTCTGCAAGTATTCAAGAATCTGTCGTAAAAACCCGCTCCATAGCCTATTCTGTTGCCAATACTATCAAATGCTAACAAGGGAACCAATACTGCATCAATTTTATCGGAGGAAATAATCTTACCGTATAATGGTTCGGGTATTTGATATTTGTTTTTTACTAGTATGGTATGCTCGTGATCGAAAAGCACATTAGATAAAGATATATTTTCAAAATCGCTACGGGGAATCACAATTTTTATATGGGGATGATGGATTTTAAAGTAGGATAGGAAATCAAAGGTATCAATCTCTTTTTTCTCTTTTATGGGTAAGAAAATGTGTAGATAATTAATATTTGACCAATCAAAAGCTTTAATTTGCTCCAATAATTGGTCATTTAGGCGCCAAAAATCAGCTTTGCTAAGTGCAATTCTTCTAGCTAACGCTTCTGCTCTAATTTTCTTTTTTACCAAGGGTATGCTTATTCTATATTTTGTTCAACTGAGCTAAGGTGTAAAAGTTTCCGAAGAATTCAAAATCCATTAAATACGAACGGCCTCAAATCTTTTACGAAATGAGACCGCTCTATCAACCTAAACCTAAACTTATATATGAAAAACTTTCTTTATACTATCAGAATAACCATTAACGCTTGTTAAATTTCGGAGTGCAAAGGTAGGATTAAATATTTAAAAATAAAAGAA
>JAHJVW010000034.1 GCA_018828585.1 Bacteroidota bacterium | reverse complement strand
ATTTGAAATATTTGCAGGTTTTACTATGTAAATATAATAAATCTTGCAAATATTTTATGCCAATTTATTCCACAATCTATTGATAATCATTATTTTATATGTATTTTAAGGGGCGACTAAATAAAGGTTTTTTCAGCGACAGCAGAGCCAATAAAGTGATAGTTTTTGATATTAAAACCTTAAAAATCATCAAAAGGATTCCCTTGAGTAAAAAAGGAGCAGATGCCATTATGTATGATCCTTATAGTCATTTGATATTTACTTTTAACGGAGATAGTGAAAACGCATGTGTGATAGATCCAGTAAAGTTAGAAGAGCAAACAACCATAGACTTAGGTGGTGCGCCATAATCTATTCCTAACTCAAAGCATTACACGGATACTGATTTACTTGTATAATGATTTTATCAGTTATTACGCCATTAGTATTCTTTTTTATAATTTCTTCCAGGATACTTTGGTGTTAATTGTATTGGCATTACTTAGCATTTTATTTACTGGGCATTTATCTGCAATTTCTTTTAATCGCTGTATCTGCTCTGCGCTCAAATCTCCAACTAAAGCAATCTCTTTTTCAATTGCATGAGCTTTAGCATCAATAAAAACTTCTATAAAAACTTGGTCTAAGGGCCAGCTTTTTTGATCAGCATACATTCTTAGTGTAATTGCCACGCATGAAGCTAAAGCAGATGACAAAAGTTCCATTGGCGACATTCCTAAATCTTTCCCGCCTTTATCCAACGGTTCGTCAACAATCATTTTTTTATAACCGGAAGTAATAAGTGTTTCGTAATGATTTTTTCTAATACTTGCTGATACCATAAATTAAAGGCTTTATTTACTACAAGTTAAATATAATAGTTCTCATTTTAACTTCAATAACAATCGCTAAAAACAAAATGGATTGCTTGAAATGAAAAAATATATAAAATATGATGCAACCTTTTATTAAAATGTATCATCTTGCATATAGAACCTTGAAATGATTGTGAAACAAAAGTATACGTTAGAAGATATATTAAAAGGATGCCAGCAGGGTAGTCGAAAGTTTCAGGAGCTTTTGTATCAAACAACATCATCAAAAATGCTCGGTATTTGTACGAGATACGCAAAAGATCAGTTTGAGGCAGAAGATATGATGCAAACGGCATTCGTAAAGATATTTAGGAAATTAGATGATTATCGTGGAGAAGGCTCTTTTGAGGGTTGGATGCGTAGAATTATGGTAAACACATCTATTGAGTTTTATAGAAAGAATTTAAGAACCTTAAATGTGGTAGATATTGATGAAACACACGAACAGGAAGCATCTACATCTTTTGACATGAGTAGTTTAAATGTTAAAGATTTGATGCGATTGATACAAAATTTGAGTTGCGGATATAGAGTGGTATTTAATATGTATGCAATTGAAGGTTATTCACACAAAGAAATTGCCAATCAATTAGGAATTACTGAAGGCGCAAGTAAATCGCAGCTTTCTAGAGCAAGAGCAATTTTAAGGGAACAAGTTTTAAAATTAGAAGGATATAGACATGAAAGAAATTTCGGATAAAGAATTTGATGGGTTCTTTAAATCCTCCTTTGAGGATTTTGAAGTGGTGCCATCTAAAAATGGCTGGGAAAATATAACTCAGAAATTAGATAAGAAAGCAGCTAAAAAGAAGTTTCCAATTTATTGGTCAGCTGCCGCTAGTGTGGTGATTGTTTTAAGCTTGGGTATTGCGCTATATCAGCAGCCAAGCAAAGTTATTAAATTAAGACCTGATCAAGATAAAAGTATAGCATCTGTTACTAACGTTGAAACTTTAGATAATAAAAACGGAATATCAGTTGATGTGAATCAATCAGTGGACAACACTGCTTCGGTTAGAATTAATAAAGTATCAAGCAACACTTTTCAATCTTCATCAAAATTAGGACGTAAAGCAGTGTTATCTTCAAATAATAACAATCCAGAAAAAAATATTTTTACTGATGCAACCAAATCACCAGAAGACAACGTCTTGAATACAGAGACCGTTAATAACAAGACTCAGTCATTGGCCGAAACTAAACCGGTTAAAGTAAGATCAGTAACTGAGCAAATATTAGCAGATGAAGCGCTTGAAAATGGCAAAAGTATGGAGGTACTGCCTAGTAAAGTTTTAGCAGCTCAATCAAAAACGGATGGAAATCTAGAAGGGGAAGGTACAAATCCTAATAGAAAACTAAAAATCAAATCGGTTGGAGATCTAGTAAACTTTGTAATTGCAAAAGTGGATAAGCGTGATGAGAAAATCATCAAAATGAGTAAAACGGATGAAAGTGATAATGAGATCACAGGTATTAATTTAGGATTATTCAGATTTAAAAAAGGAGAAAAATAAATGCCAGAAATGGCCTTAAAAACTAAAAAGATGAAAAAAATATATTTATTGGTAGTTGGTTTACTGGTAGTTGGCCTTACTCAAGCACAAGAAAAAGATTCAGTTATTGTAAAGAATAAGAAGAATAAAGCTATAGTATTAGACACTGATGGAGTTAGAATCATTGTAAATACAGGAGACAGCGATTCTAGCAAAGTTGTTGAAAAGAAAACAACTAAGTATCCAAAAATGACTTTTGGCTTAACTTTCGAGCATTTCGATATTGGTTTAAGTAAATATCATAATGGATCTGATTTTGGAACTCCTACTGGATATAGCTACTTAGAAACTGATACTTGGAAAACCAGTAATGTAGGGTTTGATTTAGTCCAGATGGGGATCAGATTCAATCCTAACTTTAAAATTATGTTAGCTGCTGGTTTAGATTGGAACCACATGAGGTTGAAACAAAACGTAACCATACAACCAGATAAGCAAACTTTAACAGCTGTTCAAGATCAAGTGAAGTATGATAAAAACAGATTCTCTAGTCGTTACATCAGAGTGCCATTGTATTTCGAATACCGCACTCCCCAGAATGATAAAGGTAAAAGAGCTTCCATCGTATTTGGTCCTGAAGTGGGTTTCTTGTTGGGTGGAAAAGTAAAACAAAAAAGTAGTGAAAATGGGAAAGTTAAAGTGAAAGATGATTATAATTTCGAACCTTTCCGTTACGGTGCTAACTTAAGAATTGGTTATGGTGGAGCAGGAGTATTCGTTAAATATTATATGAACGATGTTTTTGCAAAAAATCAAGGACCTACAGATTATAAAAATCTAAATTTTGGATTAACCTTTGGATTCTAAATAGTATCAAAATTTTATTTAAAAGCCTTATTCTGGTTATCGGAATGAGGCTTTTCTTTTGAAATCTTAGAAACATCCGCCCAGCCTCCCATTTTTTTTTATCTTTACGACCCGTTAAAAACGCATTGGAATGTCGCTGTTGCAATTAAAAAATGTAAGTAAAAATTTTTTAAATGATGTGCCTTCTGGTATATCTGCAATTGATTTAACAATCAATTCTGGTGATATTGTTACTATTTTAGGCGAAAGCGGAAGTGGTAAAACAACACTACTCAAACTTATTTATGGTTACTTGGTGCCGCAAACAGGAGAGGTGTTATATAATGAAGAAAGAATTAAAGGTCCAACCGAAAAATTAATTCCAGGTCATGACGAAATGCGCATGGTTACTCAAGAATTAACCTTAAATATTTATGCCAAAGTTTTTGATAATATTGCTTCGCAACTTTCTAATACTGATTTAGCGGCAAAGGCTGAATTGACATTGCAAACCATGGAGTTTTTGCGGATCGATCATTTAGCTGAAAAGAAAATTGTTGAATTAAGTGGTGGCGAGCAACAACGTGTTGCGATTGCCAGAGCAGTAATTACAGAACCTAAAGTTTTGTTACTAGATGAACCTTTTAGCCAAGTAGATTCTATTTTGAAACGTCAACTTCGTGATGATATTGAGCGTTTAGCAAAGTTTCTAAAAATGACCATCATCATGGTTACCCATGATCCAAACGATGGACTTACACTTTCAGATCATTTAATCATCATCCGAGAAGGAAAAATTTTAAGGGAAGGCAAGCCGATGGATTTATACTTTGATCCGCAATATGCTTATGTGGCAAATCTTTTGGGTAAGGCAAATATTTTTCAAGGGCAATCATTTTTACCAAATAGTCATCAGACATTCGCAATTTATCCGCATCACATTCATCTTTCTTTCGATTCTGGACAAAGTGCAACTGTAAAAGGTACGCATTTCAGTGGCTCCTACCAGGAAGTTGAAATCGTTGTCGATGGGAAAGTAATTTTGGTACATGATACTGATTTTCTTTCTCTAAAGCATGGAGATCAAATATTCTTCGAAATTTCTCATTTCCATCCTTTAAAATAACACATTTATTTTGATGTTTCCCTGATGAAAATATGGGAGCCATGTTCCAAAGCTACGCTGCGCCGTGGTTTTTTCGCTGATGAAGAATCAGTAACAAAACTATGGCCTACCACTCTTTAATACATAAAAAACCGACGATGAGTCATCGTCGGCCTCTCGGTTTAGGTTCATTGGTAAAATTTCTAAATATTTTTTGCTAACCAGTCGCCAACCTCGCTGGTTTTGTAAGCTTTATTTTTTCCTGATAAATCTTCAGTCACCATTCCTTCTGCTAAAGATTTATTCACTACTTCTCTAATCGCATCAGCCTCGGCTTGTAAGCCAAAAGCATCTTCAAACATCATTGCTGCTGATAAAACAGTTGCTAATGGATTAGCAATATCTTTTCCTGCTGCTTGCGGATAAGAACCATGAATGGGCTCATATAAAGAAGTATGTACTCCTTTAGAAGCAGAAGGCATTAATCCCATAGAACCAGAAATTACAGAAGCTTCATCAGTTAAAATATCTCCAAATAAATTCTCCGTAATCATTACATCGTAAGAATTTGGCCATTGTACTAAACGCATGGCTACGGCATCGACAAATTCATAAGCTACCGTAACTTCAGGATAATCTTTTTCCATATCCTGAACCGTTTCACGCCATAAGCGAGAGGTTTCCAACACGTTTGCCTTATCTACACAGCACAATCTTTTGCTACGCGTCATCGCAATTTCAAAGCCCATTTTCGCCAAACGCTGAATTTCAGCTCTGGTATAAGTACAGGTGTCAAAAGCGGTGTTGCCATCGTCTTTTCTGCCTCTTTCGCCAAAATAAATTCCACCGGTTAACTCACGTAAAATAATTAAGTCTGTGCCTTCAATTCTTTCTCTTTTTAAGGGAGAATTATCAATTAAAGATGGAAAAGTAAAAGTCGGACGAACGTTAGCAAATAGGCCTAACTTCTGACGCATTTTCAATAAACCTTGTTCCGGACGAACGGTTGCTTTCGGGTCGTTGTCATATTTTGGATCCCCGATAGCTCCAAAAAGAACCGCATCAGCAGCCAAACAAACCTCGTGAGTACTGTCTGGATAAGGTTCTCCGCAATCATCAATAGCGCAAGCTCCTGTTAACGCCGAAGTCCAATTGATTTCATGCTTATATTTTACCGCAATGGCATCACAAACTTTAACTGCTTGTGCTATTACTTCTGGTCCAATTCCGTCCCCTGCTAGCAGGGCAATGTTTAGTTTCATTTCTTTTTTTTTGTTCGTTTATAGTTTGTTGGTTTGTTAGAACTTAGTTTGTTAGGATTAGCCAACCTAACGAACTAACCACCTGACTCACTAACCATCTACTTAACCAACTTTTATTTGTTCATGCTTCTCCGAAGCTTTTTGATACTGACTTTCCATAATATTCAACATTTTCTCCGTGGCTTTAATAGCACAAACTGTTTGGTCAGAATCTAAACCTCGAGTTTTGAAAGTTTTTTTATCTGTTTGCCAGGTGATGGTAGTTTCACAAAGAGCATCAGAACTGCTTCCAGGGGCAATATGTACCACATAATCAATTAAAGCTGGAAGAATTCTTCCCTGAGCTTTGTACAAATAACTCAGCGCAAGCATAAACGCATCAAACTGTCCATCGCCTTGAGCATGTTCTTCAAAAATTTGCCCATTAAAATTTACGGCAATAGTTGCTGAAGGACGTAAGCCTTTGGAATGGGAAAGTACATAAGATTCTACCTTCACTTTATCCTGATAAGCTTTACTATCTAAAACATCAGAGATGATATAAGGCAAATCATCTTGAGTAACCGTTTCTTTTAAATCGCCCAATTCAATTACACGTTGAGTCACTTTCTTTAAATCTGCATCATTCAGCTTTAAGCCCAATTCTTGCAAATTCTTTTCTATGTTGGCTTTGCCCGATGTTTTTCCTAAAGCATAGGTCCGTTTTCTGCCGAAACGTTCGGGCAGTAAATCATTAAAATAAAGGTTGTTTTTATTGTCGCCATCGGCATGGATACCCGCAGTTTGGGTAAACACATTTTCACCTACAATGGGTTTATTCGCTGGAATTCGGACTCCTGAAAAAGTTTCTACCAATTTACTCACTTTATAAATTGATGATTCTTTTAAACTGATTTCCACATCGGGTAAAAAATCGTTAATGACGGCAATAACACTAGCCATTGGTGCATTCCCTGCTCTTTCGCCCATTCCGTTTACTGTTAAATGTAAACCATCGATTCCCGCTTTTACGGCTTCTAAAGCATTCGCTGTACCCAAATCATAATCGTTATGCGCATGAAAATCGAAGTGGATATTCGGATATTTATCTTTGATATCCTTTAAGAAAATATAGGTTTCATCTGGAGTTAAAACGCCAAGGGTGTCCGGTAACAAAATCCTTTCAATGGGTTGAGTAGCTAAAAAATCAAGATATTGGAAAACATAAGCTTGCGAGTTACGCATTCCGTTACTCCAATCTTCTAAATAAACATTGGTTTTAATGCCTTCTTTTGCTGCTAATTCAATTACATTTTTGATTTCAGAAAAATGTTGTTCTGGGGTTTTCTTTAATTGATGAGTCAAATGATTAAGAGAGCCTTTGGTTAAAAGATTTTGAACCTTAACGCCCGCTTGCAACATCCAATCAATAGAAACACCATTATCTACAAAAGTTAAAACCTCAATTTTATCTAAATATCCATTTTTAGCAGCCCATTTGCTAACACATTTAACGGCTTCCAGTTCTCCTTCCGATACTCTTGCCGAAGCAATTTCAATCCGGTCAACTTTAAGTTCTTCCAATAACAACTGAGAGATGGTTTTTTTCTCAGAAACAGAAAATGAAACACCTGAGGTTTGTTCGCCATCTCTCAGCGTGGTATCCATAATTTCTACTTTCCTTTTCATCGAATGAGCGCTTTAAATGAATATTAAAGGGGAAGTTGCGCTGCAAATTCCTGTATTTCTGATTTGATGTTTTGCAAATAATCGATATCGTCAAAACCGTTCATCATATTATCTTTTTTATAAGAGCTGATATCGAAACTTTCTTTTTCGCCAGTGGATAAAAGTGTAATGGTCTGCGCTGATAAATTAATTTCAATTTCCGTCTCCGGATTTTTATGAACTTCCGTAAAAATATTCTCTAAAAAAGCAGGACTGATTTGTACGGGCAAAACACCAATATTCAAACAGTTTCCTCTGAAAATATCTGCGAAGAAACTTGACACTACTGCTCTAAAACCGTAATCATAAATCGCCCAAGCCGCATGTTCACGAGACGAACCTGAACCAAAGTTTTTGCCACCTAAAAGGATTTTTCCTTTATAAGTAGGGTTATTGAGTACAAAATCAGCTTTCGGACTTCCATCTGTGTTGTATCTCCAATCTCTGAATAAATTATCTCCAAAACCTACGCGTTCTGTTGCTTTTAAGAAACGAGCTGGAATGATTTGGTCAGTATCCACATTCTCGATAGGAAGTGGAACCGCTGTACTTTTTAATATTTCGAATTTATCGTATGCCATAAGCCTCATCCTAAATCCTTCTCCGAGGGAGAAGAGCTTTCGGTCTGTTTAATTATGTTAATATTTTTGTTATTTAATGTTTTGCATTTCCATTTGTCATCCTGAGCGGAGTCGAAGGATTACGCTTCAACCATCATTAATTCTCTCGGGTCGGTAACCTTTCCGGTTACCGCAGCTGCAGCTGCCACTAGCGGACTAGCCAATAAAGTTCTTGAACCTGGGCCTTGTCTGCCTTCAAAGTTTCTGTTCGAAGTGCTCACTGCATATTTTCCAGCCGGGATTTTATCATCATTCATGGCTAAACAAGCAGAACAACCTGGCTGACGTAATACAAAACCTGCTTCAGTGAAAATATCCAATAAGCCTTCTTCCTTAATAGCAGCCTCTACAATGTGAGAACCTGGAACTAACCAGGCAGTCACATTATCCGCCTTTTTACGACCTTTTACTATAGATGCAAATGCTCTAAAATCTTCAATTCTACCATTGGTACAGCTTCCAATAAAAACATAATCAACCGGTTTACCAATCATCTGGTCGCCTTGGTTAAAGCCCATATAATTTAAAGATTTCTCGTAAGTGCTTACGCCGCCTTCCACAGAACCAGCATCCGGAATATCTTTAGAAATTCCGATACCCATTCCTGGATTCGTTCCATAAGTAATCATCGGCTCAATTAAAGAGCCATCGAAAGTATATTCTTTATCAAAAACTGCATCATCATCAGTTTTTAAAGTTTTATAGTAAGACAATGCCTTATCCCAAGCCTCGCCTTTTGGAGAAAATTCTCTTCCTTTTACGTAATTGATAGTTGTCTCATCCGGAGCAATCATTCCACCACGGGCACCCATCTCGATAGACAAATTACAAACCGTCATCCGGCCTTCCATGGTCATCTCTTCAAAAACTTTTCCGGCATACTCTACAAAATAACCTGTAGCACCAGAAGTGGTCAATTGTGAGATAATGAACAAAGCCACATCTTTTGGCGTTACGCCATAACCCAAAGAACCAGTAATATTGATTCTCATTTTTTGAGGCTTTGGTTGCATAATACATTGCGTAGCCAAAACCATTTCCACCTCAGAAGTACCGATACCAAAAGCAATTGCTCCGAAAGCACCGTGGGTAGAAGTATGTGAATCGCCACAAACAATAGTTGCACCAGGTTGGGTAATGCCGTATTCTGGACCTACCACATGCACAATTCCATTTTTTTGATGACCTAAGCCCCAGTGAGAAATTCCATATTCATTAGAATTAGATTCCAATGCTTTTAACTGATTAGCTGAAAGTTGATCTTCTACTGGTAAATGCTGATTCATCGTTGGTGTGTTGTGATCTGCTGTTGCGAAAGTACGCTCAGGATATAACACTTTAATTCCACGACTCTTTAATCCTAAAAATGCAACCGGACTGGTCACCTCATGAATCAGATGACGGTCGATAAATAGCACATCTGGTCCTCCTTCAATCTTGCGGACTACGTGACCGTCCCACACTTTGTCAAATAATGTTTTGCTCATTTTATTGTTTTATGTCATTACGAGGAACGAAGCAATCTTTCCATTTCTCTATTTTATTTAATTTTTTTGGCGTTTTCCCGATAGCTATCGGGACACGTTATCCGCTGTATCTTTTTTTGTTTATCCTTCGACTCCGCTCAGGATGACAAAAAAGGATGTCGCTACTATCGTTAACGCAAACTCACCACTTCGTCATGTCGACGGTAGGAGACATCACAAACGCAAATTTTCCATATTATGAGAAAACTTATTTGTGAGACCTCTCGTTCCTCGAGGTGACGAACTGTTTTTAAATTTCAATTAACGATTAATGAACTATCCTCATCAATCCTTAAGTCTAACCACCCAACAAACCAACTACCTAATCAACTAATTATATAAACTTATTCACCGCATCTAAATAGGCCTTGGCAGATGCTTGTACAATGTCTGTACTGAAGCCGTAGCCATTATAACGCTTATCTAAATATTGGATCCTCATATTCACTTTACTCACATCGTCACTTCCGCCTTCAATAGCATCAATGTGAAACTCTTTTATAGAAATTTCTTTATCTAAAATAGAGTTGATGGCTTTGATAGTGGCGTCTACAGGTCCATTTCCAGACGAAACAGCTTCATGTAAAGTTCCATTAACATCAAGCTTAATCATGGAAGTAGGAATTAAAGGATCGCCACACATCACTTGTAATAGTTTCACAGTTACACCTTCTTTGTAATTTCTTTCTGTTGCGTCACTCATTAACGAAAGCAAATCATCGTCTCTAATTTCCTTCTTCTTATCGGCAACGGTTAAAAAGCGATCGTAAACATCATCTAAGTTGATTTTATCAATCACATATCCTAATCTTTCTAAATGGTGTTTTAAAGCATGACGACCACTTCTAGCTGTCAAAATAATGGCAGATTGATCAATACCTACATCCTCAGGATTGATGATTTCGTAATTCTCGCGATGCTTCAACACGCCATCCTGGTGAATACCAGAACTGTGTGCAAAGGCATTTTTACCTACAATTGCTTTGTTAGGCTGTACCGGCATACGCATCATTCTGCTCACCATTCCGCTCAATTCATAAAAATGTTTGGAGTTGATATTGGTGTGTTTATTTAAAGTTTGATGTGTTCTTAAAATCATGGCCACTTCCTCTAAAGAAGTATTTCCCGCTCTTTCCCCAATTCCGTTAATGGTACATTCCGCTTGGCGGGCACCATTCTGAATACCTGCAATGGTATTTGCAGTTGCCAACCCTAAATCGTTATGGCAATGAACAGAGATAATGGCTTTGTCAATATTGGAAACATGATCCATCAAATATTTGATTTTCGCTCCATATTGGTCGGGCAGACAGTAACCATTGGTATCTGGAATATTCACTACCGTTGCACCGGCAGCAATTACCGCTTCCACCATTTGTGCTAAATAAGCATCATCGGCTCTTCCAGCATCCTCAGCATAAAACTCAATATCCTCTACAAATTGCTTGGCATATTTTACCGCCTCCACGCCACGTTCTAAAATAGCCTCTCGGGTGCTGTTGAATTTATATTTAATATGCATGTCTGATGCACCAATTCCAGTATGAATCCGAGGGCGCTTAGCATATTTCAATGAATCGGCAGCTACATCAATATCATTTTTATTGGCCCTGGTTAGTGCACAAATAATAGGTTCAGTTACCGCTTTGGAAAGCTCCACCACACTCTGGAAATCTCCAGGGCTAGATACCGGAAATCCTGCCTCAATTACATCCACACCCAAAGCTTCCAGTCGCAGTGCAATCTCTATCTTTTCAGAAGTAGTTAACTGGCAACCGGGCACTTGTTCACCATCACGTAGCGTAGTGTCGAAAATGTAAATTCTATTAGGATCGTGTAACATATTTAGTCTATTAATTCTAAGTGCGCTTGCACTTTATGATTCTCTTTTTTGATTTTTTCAATCTTTTTAACCTCACCGTTTTCCAAAACAATTCTCTTCTCTAAACAGGAAGGTAATTGCGACTCATAATGGCCGACATAAATTACGGTCATTCCGTTAGTACAAAGCTCATCTACCAATTGGTTAAAATGGGCTGTTTGTTGTTGGTCCAATCCTTGGCAAGGTTCATCCAAAATCAATAATTCTGGATTTTTAATAATGGTTCTGGCCAATAAAACCAATCGCTGTTTACCTAAGGAGAGTGAGCTCAATAGGTCGTTTTTATTTTCGGTTAAGCCGAAATAGGCAATCAGTTCATCAACCTGTTTACTTTTGGTATAAGGCAGTTGCTGAAATAAGCCTACAGAATCATAAAAACCTGATGCCACACTTTGCCAAACGGTAGAAGAGCTATCAAAATACCAATGAAATTCCGGAGAGATTAAACCGATATGCTGTTTGATGTCCCAAATACTTTCACCGCTGCCCCTTGGATTACCAAACAAATACAATTCGTTGGCATAGGATTGCGGATGGTCTCCATTGATTAAACTCAATAAAGTGGACTTTCCAGAACCATTGGGTCCTTGCAATAGCCATTTCTCACCTGCTTTTACTTCCCAATTGATGTTCTTTAATACTTGTTTTTCGCCATAGCTGATGTTTACGTCAACCATTTTCGCGATTAAATCGGAAGAATAAACTGGAGCTTCTTTTAAAAATTCTGGAATTTCGCCCAACTCATTATTTGACTTTGCTAAAGCTATTTCTTGAGCTGAAATTTCTATTAATTTCCCGTTTTCAATTTCTGCAAAGTGATTGATGCTTTTTGGCAATTCGTCTTCATTAGAAATCAAAATCAGCTGAACACCATCGGCGCAAGCCTGATCTAATAAAATGTTTAATTTCTCTCTTGATTTTGCATCCAAACCTACATAAGGCTGGTCGATAATTAGCAATTGAGGTTTTAGCCATAAAGCTTTCACCAGTTGTAATTTCTTATGCTCACCACTTGATAATTCAATCAATTGGGAGTTTTTTAAGCTAGCAAATCTTAAAGCGATTAAAATCGGTTCAACATCGGCGAAAGCCAAATCATTCTCTTTACCGTAGTGCGCTAATTCTGCATTTACAGTTAAAGTATCTTTAGCTTGTTGCGCTGTATAACGTTGCTGATAGTAAAAATTAGCAACACCTTCTATGTTTTTAAATTGATACCAGCTTTCAATGAATAAAACTTTTGCAGGTAGTTTACTTTCTATATCAAAATTGATTTCAATTTCTCCTGCATAATCTACCAAACCGGCAAATGCTTTCGCTAAAGTTGTTTTTCCGCTTCCGCTAATACCTGATAAAACCCATTGTTCTCCTTTTTGGATAGCCCAGCTCAAATCATCAAATACCAATTTGTTTTGGTATTTGAGATTTAAATCTTGGATATGGAGCAATGGTCTCTGCATGTTTGGCCTCACCCTAACCCTCTCCAAAGGAGAGGGAATTAGCGCTTGAATGTTTTGGGTTATATTTTTCTATTTTCTTCTTTTCCATTTCGCCCCCTTCTCTTTTGGAGAAGGGGATTGAGGGGATGAGGCCCTATGCCGTCTTTATTGCTTTCATAGCTGTCATTGCTTTACGCAAAACTGCTCCTACTTTTTCTACTTGGTGTGTACGGATAGCTTCGTTAACATCAATCAATTTTCTGTTATCCACTCCACCATCTTTACCTTCATTAAAGTTTTTACCTACTAAATCAGTAGCCACTTTTTTCATGAAATCGGCTAATAATGGTTTACACGCTTGGTCAAATAAATAGCAACCATATTCAGCTGTATCAGAAATCACTCGGTTCATTTCAAACAATTTCTTACGAGCGATGGTGTTGGCAATTAATGGCGTTTCATGTAAAGACTCATAGTAAGCAGATTCTGGTTTGATCCCCGCCTGAACCATTGTTTCGAAAGCCAATTCTACACCTGCTCTAATAAAAGCAACCATTAAAGTATAATTATCAAAATATTCTTGTTCAGAAATTTTAACATCACCGGCAGGGGTTTTCTCAAAAGCAGTTTCGCCAGTTTCAGCTCTCCATCTTAATAAGTTTTTATCGTCATTTGCCCAATCCTCCATCATGGTTTTGCTAAACTCGCCACTCATGATATCATCTTGATGTTTTTGGAATAAAGGACGCATGATGTCTTTCATCTCCTCAGAAATTTCGAAAGCTTTGATTTTAGCAGGATTGCTTAACCTGTCCATCATGGCAGTGATACCGCCTTGCTTTAAAGCTTCGGTAATTACTTCCACACCATACTGTACCAATTTAGAAGCATAACCAGCATCAATTCCTTTTTCAATCATTTTATCAAAAGAAAGAATAGAACCAGTTTGCAATAAACCACAAAGAATGGTTTGCTCACCCATTAAATCAGATTTTACTTCGGCAACAAAGGAAGATAATAAAACACCTGCTTTATGGCCACCTGTACCTACTGCATAAGCTTTCGCTTGTGCTAAACCCTTACCTTGTGGGTCATTTTCTGGGTGAACAGCAATTAAAGTAGGCACACCAAAACCTCTCACATATTCGGCTCTTACCTCACTACCTGGGCATTTTGGAGCAACCATAATTACCGTAATATCTTTACGGATTTGCATACCTTCTTCCACAATATTGAAACCATGAGAATATGAAAGGGTAGCGTCTTTTTTCATTAAAGGCATTACTGCTTTAACAACTGCCGTATGTTGCTTATCTGGTGTTAGGTTAATTAAGATGTCGGCAGTAGGAATTAATTCTTGGTAAGTGCCTACTTTGAAATTGTTCTCGGTAGCATTTTTCCACGAATCTCTTTTGCCTTCAATAGCTTCTTTACGCAAAGTATAGCTTACATCTAAACCACTATCGCGTAAATTTAAACCTTGGTTTAAGCCTTGTGCGCCACAACCAATGATCACCAATTTTTTGCCTTTCAAAGCATTTACGCCATCAGCAAATTCGCGGCTATCCATAAATTCGCAAACACCTAATTGGTTTAATTTTTCTCTAAGTGGTAATGTGTTGAAATAGTTTGACATTTTTTTCTTTTTTTCTTTAGTCCGATTTCGGAGTTCCGATTCGGAAGTTTTGTATCGTTTAACTAATAATTTTATTTTTCTAAATCCAATCTTCAGACTCCTGTCCTCAGACCGCAGACTTCTTACATTGTAAATATCTTTTCTCCTTGATTTAAATATTCGTTTCCCAATTCGGCTTCACCTGGTTCCAGCCTTTCAAATTCACGTAGTTTTGCATGGAAACCATCGGAATGCTTGATAATTGCAACTCTCGCACTTCTTACAAATTCTATCAATCCGTAAGGTTGTAAAACAGCCACTAAAGCATCTGTTTCTTCGCGGTGTCCGGTAGTTTCAAAAACCGTATAATCTTTACGAATTACGACTGCTCTTGCTCCATATTGACGTAATAAACGCTCTACACTCGCTTTCTCTGCAATTACATCTGTTGGCACTTTATACAAAGCCAATTCTTGCCATATCACATCTTCGTTTGTATTGAAATAGACTTTCAAAACTTCCACCTGCTTCTCTAATTGACGAGCGACTTTTCTTACTACATCTTCCGTTTCTACCAACACAATATTGAAGCGATGAATGCTCTCTACTTCAGACGGAGAAGTATTCATACTTTCTATATTTAGTTTTCTACGACTAAAGATTATCGCTATTCTGTTTAAAAGACCAACATGGTTTTCGGTATAAACCGTGATGTTAAATTCCTTCTTTTCTATATTTGAATCCATTTTTATCTGATTTGAAGGGTGGTTATTTTAATCTGATTTCTGAAACACTACAACCTTGCGGTACCATGGGGAAAACATTATTTTCTTTGGTAACCATCACTTCTAAAAGGTAAGATCCTTTATGATTGAGCATGGTTTTTAGGGCATCCACTAATTGCGGTCTTTCCGTTACTTTTTGTCCACTAATGTAATAACCTTTGGCTACGGCAACAAAATCAGGACTGGTAATATCCACAAAAGAATATCTTCTGTCGTTAAACAATTCTTGCCACTGGCGTACCATTCCTAAGAATTGGTTGTTTAAGATGATGATTTTAATATCTATGCCACTTTGCATAATAGTTCCCAATTCTTGTATCGTCATCTGGAATCCACCATCACCAATTACGGCAACAACTGTTTTATTTGGTGCGCCAAATTTAGCGCCAATTGCTGCTGGCAAAGCAAATCCCATAGTGCCTAAACCGCCACTGGTAATGTTACTGCGGGTATTATTCAGTTTCGCATAACGGCAAGCCACCATTTGGTGCTGACCAACATCCGTAACAATAATCGCTTCTCCTTTGGTTAGGATATTTAGTTGATTAATGACTTCTCCCATAGTTAATTCACCTTCAGTAGGGTTACACTCGGCATCAATTACTTGGTCAACTTCCGCTTGGGTGTATTCTCTGAATTTAGCTAGCCATTCAGTATGAACTTTTTCATCAACCAAAGCAGTCAAAAGAGGTAAAGTTTCTTTACAATCGCCCCAAACAGGAACTTCTGCTTTCACGTTTTTATCAATTTCGGCAGGGTCAATATCTAAATGAATCACTTTTGCCTGCTTTGCATATTTATCTAAACGACCAGTTACACGGTCATCAAAACGCATCCCAATGGCAATTAAAACGTCACATTCGTTTGTTAAAACATTCGGACCGTAATTTCCATGCATTCCCAACATTCCCACATTTAATTCATGGTCAGTGGGAATTGCGCCAGCCCCCATAATCGTCCAAGCAGATGGAATACCTGACTTTTCTACAAAAGCTTTAAATTCTTGCTCCGCATTTCCCAATAAAACGCCTTGTCCAAATAATACAAAAGGCTTCTTAGCGCTATTAATTAATTCGGCAGCTTGCTCGATGTATTTATTTCTGATAATTGGGTAAGGGCGATAACTTCTGATGTGCTTACATTTTTCATATCCTTCAAATTCAACTTTCTGAATTTGAGCATTTTTAGTAATGTCGATTAATACAGGTCCTGGTCTCCCAGATTTTGCAATGTAAAATGCTTTCGCCAAAACTTCTGGTATTTCAGCAGCATCCGTTACTTGATAATTCCATTTAGTGATTGGCGTAGTAATGTTGATCACATCAGTTTCCTGAAAAGCATCAGTACCTAACAAATGAGCAAACACTTGTCCGGTAATGCAGACCATTGGTGTACTGTCAATTTGCGCATCGGCAATTCCAGTAATTAAATTCGTAGCACCCGGTCCGCTGGTTGCGAAAACCACACCTACTTTTCCAGAAGAACGGGCATAACCTTGAGCGGCATGTGTTGCACCTTGCTCGTGACGCACTAAAACGTGATTTAATTCTTTTTTAAAATCGTAAAGCGCATCATAAATTGGCATAATTGCACCACCAGGATAACCAAAAATTGTATCTACACCTTCCGCTATTAATCCTTTCAGTAAAATTTGAGAGCCAGATAATTCCTCAGTAGCAACTGCAGCCGCAACTGATTCTTTTTCTTTTTTATCTTTTATTTCAAGTGTGTTCATCACTTATTTTATTTTATAATATTTTTTGGCGTTTTTCCGCTATCGGGACACGCTATTCGCTGTATCTTTTTTGCCTTATCCTTCGACTCCGCTCAGGATGACAAAAAAGGATGCCGCTGCTATCGTTAAAACAACCTTTTAATCTTCATCAGTCACGCAACCTTCCGTTGCATTTTTTACCAGTTTGTAATATTTATACAAGACTCCACTTTTAACACGAGGCCCGGGTTTAATCCAGTTTGCTCTTCGCCTTGCTATTTCTTCATCACTCACCATCAAATTAATGGTATTTGTAATGGCACTAATTTCAATCACATCGTTATCTTGGATAATCCCAATATTTCCGCCTTCTACCGCTTCTGGCGTAATGTGACCTACTACAAAACCATGCGTTCCGCCAGAAAATCTACCATCAGTAATTAAAGCTACCGAAGCGCCTAATCCAGCGCCATAAATTGCAGAAGTTGGTTTCAACATTTCGGGCATGCCAGGAGCACCTTTTGGCCCCGAATTTTTTATCACCACCACATCTCCAGCTTGAACTTTCCCAGAAGATATGCCTGCAATTAATTCAAATTCACCGTCAAAAACTCGGGCTGGTCCCATAAAAGATTCCCCTTCTTTACCACTAATCTTTGCCACTGCGCCCAATGTTGCAATGTTTCCGTAAAGCATCTGTAAGTGTCCGGTTTCTTTAATTGGTTTTTCTAACGGACGGATGATATCCTGCTCTTCGAAATCTAAATCTTTAGCATCGGCAACATTTTCTGCTATTGTTTTTCCCGTAACGGTGATACAATCGCCATGTAGCAAACCTTTTTTTAAAAGATACTTCATAATGGCAGGCATACCACCCATATGATGAACATCTTCCATCAAGTATTTGCCACTTGGTTTTAAATCTGCAATTACAGGGGTTTTGTCGCTTATATCCTG
Organism: Bacteroidota bacterium; assembly: GCA_018828585.1. Lineage (GTDB taxonomy): Bacteria > Bacteroidota > Bacteroidia > Sphingobacteriales > Sphingobacteriaceae > Pseudopedobacter. The sequence goes on along the minus strand of JAHJVW010000034.1, from coordinate 92,535 downwards.
AAAATCTTTTAATGTTAAGCTCATTCCTACAGATTTTGCCATCGCAATTAAATGCAAAACAGCATTGGTAGAACCTCCTAAAACCATCACAATAATTAAAGCATTATGAAATGCTTTCTGGGTCATGATATCTTTGGGCTTAATATCTTTTTCTAATAAAATCTTGATGTATTTACCAGCTTCTAAACATTCGTTTTTCTTTTCATCACTTAAAGCAGGATAAGAAGAACTATATGGTAAACTCATTCCCATTGCTTCAATAGCAGAGGCCATGGTATTGGCGGTGTACATTCCACCGCAAGCACCCGCACCTGGGCATGCATTTTCAATCACACCTTGATAATCTTCATCAGAAATATTTCCTGCTAATTTTTTTCCTAAAGCTTCAAAAGCAGAAACGATGTTTAATTCCTCTCCTTTATAATGTCCTGGATGTATACTTCCACCATAAATCATGATACTTGGACGATTCAATCGTCCCATTGCCATGATAGACCCAGGCATATTTTTATCACACCCAGGAATAGCGATTACGCCATCATAATAATGACCAGCACAAACAGCTTCGATAGAATCGGCAATTAAATCTCGAGATACCAAAGAATAACGCATTCCCTCAGTACCATTAGTTAAGCCATCACTAATTCCAATGGTATTAAAAGTTAATCCAACCAAATTTTGCTCCCAAGCTCCCTTTTTTACAATTGCGGCTAAATCGTTCAAATGCATATTGCAAGTGTTACCATCGTAACCCATACTGGCAATACCCACTTGAGCCTTTTTTAAATCCTCAGTAGTTAAGCCCAAGCCGTACAACATGGCTTGGGTTGCTGGTTGAGTTTTGTCTTGCGTAAATGTTTTACTGTATTTATTTAATTCCATTTATATGATGACTTCGAAACTTAATTTGTCTAGGACAATATTTTTATAAACTCTTTGTAGAATGGCACCTAAACTATCTGCAAAAGCTAGAGGGAAAACGTGATTTTCTATTAATTGTAGTCCAACAATCTCCACTGCTGTTCCGCATAAAAATGCTGCATCGGTCTTTTTTAAATCCTCAGGGGTTAAATTCTTTTCTATAACTTCTATATCTAATTCTTTAGCTAACTGAATAATTGTTTTCCGAGTTATTCCAGCAATAATATTTTCTTCTTTTGGTGTATATAGCTTTCCATCATTTTCTATAAAAATATTTGCTGATGAAGATTCAGTCAAATAACCATGCATGTCGGTCAAAATAGCCTCGTCAAATCCTTTTCTTTTTGCTTCTGACACGGCTAATACAGAACTGAGGTAGTTTCCGGTTACTTTTGCAGATATGGGAGATGATTTTGGGTTTCTACTTTCGTAAGATGAGAAACAAGTCTTTAACAATTCACCTCCATAATAAGAATTCCATTCCCATGCCATCAAAATGATATGAGATTTATTGGAGTTCACCATCGTCATGTCTGCTTCAGCAATAACAATTGGCCTGATATAAGCATTGACCAATTTATTTTTAGATAGTAACTTGTAGGTATCTTTAACCAGCTGATTAATATTCCATTCGAATGGTAGATGAATTTGTTCGCAAGAGTCTTTTAAACGCTCAAAATGCTCTTTCGCCTTAAAAAGGTTTATTCCGTTGGCAGTCTGATAAGATCTAATCCCTTCGAACGCACCAAAACCGTAGTGTAGTGTTTGACTAGCAGCTACAATTCCCAAATCTTTAGAAGAATAAAATTCTCCGTCCCGATAAATTACCTTTTCACTTTTATAGTTAATCATCTGTTTTATAATAACCGAATAAAAAAAAAGCCTTCTTTTGATGGAAGGCATTGTTTAGATTTTTAATTGATTAGCTCAAACATGCTTTCCTTTTCTTACCTATTAGTAAGAGGTTAATTACTATAATTAATAGGATAATAAAAAGCATAGTTTGATAAAGTCTTTTTGTTTACTCAAGATAGGCTAAGTGATGCTATCTGTCAATAGCAAAATCAGGAGGGAGTGAAAAAAAATTTAATTCTATTTTGATGATATTAACAGAATTAAATTTTAGGTAATCTTCTTTGTCTGAGCTTTAATTTTCAATTTTTTATACCAAACAACGAATTGGTATTCGGTATAAAATCTTATGCTTGCATAAGATGAGTCGAAATTCTTCTTAAAATTGAGGGTGTAGCCGAAAAATTTTAAAATTTAGGCATAAAAAAAGCCAATCGTTAGATTAGCTTTTTTTCTTCATTTTTATAATGAATTTTATTTTTCGATAACGGATTCGGCAAGAACAGTCACTTTATTGTCGATTACCTCAACAACTCCACCTTTAGTGTAAAACTTATGTTCTTTTCCAGCACCTCTAATAATAACTTTTCCATCATCTAAAGTAGAAATGATAGGAGCGTGGTTATTTAAAATTTCAAAAGATCCTAGTGCGCCAGGTACCGTAACCGATGTTACTTCGCCTTCAAATACTTTCTTATCTGGAGTTAATATTTCTAATTTCATTTTCGAGGTGTAAGTTGTAAGTCTTAAGTAGAAGGTTTAAAGTTTTACTTATAACTTTAAACCTAAAACTTTCAACTTTATGCATTTGCTTCAGCTAATAATTTCTTGCCTTTTTCAATAGCTTCTTCAATATTACCTACTAAGTTGAAAGCACCTTCAGGATATTCATCAACTTCTCCGGCCATAATCATGTTAAAACCTTTTATGGTATCTTTAATATCAACTAAAACACCTTTTAAGCCTGTAAATTGTTCAGCTACGTGGAAAGGTTGAGATAAGAAACGTTGTACCCTTCTTGCTCTTGAAACAGTTAATTTATCTTCTTCAGATAATTCATCCATACCTAAAATAGCAATGATATCTTGTAATTCTTTATAACGTTGCAGAATCTCTTTTACGTTTTGAGCGCAAGAATAATGCTCATCACCCACTACTACTGGAGTTAAAATTCTTGAAGTAGAATCCAAAGGATCTACCGCAGGATAAATACCTAATTCAGCAATTTTACGAGATAATACTGTTGTAGCATCTAAGTGGGCAAATGTTGTTGCTGGTGCAGGATCGGTTAAATCATCTGCAGGAACATAAACCGCTTGTACCGATGTAATAGATCCTCTTTTTGTAGAAGTAATACGTTCTTGCATAGTACCCATTTCTGTTGCTAAAGTGGGTTGGTAACCTACTGCAGATGGCATACGGCCTAATAAAGCCGAAACTTCAGAACCTGCTTGAGTGAAACGGAAGATGTTGTCGATAAAGAAAAGAATATCTTTTCCTTGTCCATCAGCTTCACCATCTCTATAATATTCAGCAATGGTTAATCCTGATAAAGCAACACGGGCTCTTGCGCCAGGAGGCTCATTCATTTGTCCGAAAACGAAAGTTGCTTTAGAATCTTTTAAAGCTTCTCTATCAATTTTTGATAAATCCCATCCGCCTTCTTCCATAGAATGTTTGAACTCATCACCATATTTAATGATATCAGCTTCAATCATCTCACGTAAAAGATCGTTTCCTTCACGAGTACGTTCGCCAACGCCAGCAAATACAGATAAACCGTCATATGCTTTTGCGATGTTGTTGATCAACTCCTGAATTAATACAGTTTTACCAACACCAGCTCCACCAAATAAACCAATTTTACCGCCTTTTGCATAAGGTTCTAACAAATCGATTACCTTAATACCGGTAAATAAAATCTCATTTTCGGTTGATAAATCTTCGAAGCGAGGAGGTTGATTATGGATAGATTTTCCATTTGTTTTATCAACATTTTCGATACCGTCAATAGCTTCGCCAACAACATTGAAAACACGACCTTTAATAGCATCTCCAACTGGCATTTTGATAGGAGCGCCACTATCTACCACATCCATTCCCCTAACTAATCCGTCAGTAGAATCCATGGCAACAGCTCTTACTCTGTCTTCTCCCAAGTGCTGTTGAACTTCAACAACAATTTTCTGTCCGTTATCTTTGGTGATAACTAAAGCGTTAAAAATTTTAGGAAGTTTCGCATCGTTTATGAAACTTACATCGATTACTGGTCCTATAATTTGCGCTATTTTTCCAATGTTTGGCATATTGAAATTTAATAATTTATCAATGAGATATAACTTTTATTCAATGAATTTTTGAGAGGGCGAAATTACTGTTTATTCATCAAAATTCAAATATAACTATCTAAAATATTTTAATTATTGTGTAAATACAGTTTTAAGCTTAATTATTTGAATTTCTATATGGTGTTAATATTAAAAAAAGAGCGAAATGACCATTTTCAAAAGTATTTTTTAAGCAAAATTTTAGTTAAAATATTTCCTTTAAAAAAATTGGATTAAATTATAATATTTGTTATGCTTGCATAATAAAAATGATTCCAAGTCATTTAACCAATAAACTTAAATCAAATTACAATGAAAATTAAATACATCTCAAGGTTGGTGTTTGCAGTGCTAATCGTGGCAGTTGCAGCATGTAAAAAAGATGGTGGCACTGTTGCGGTACAAGTGCCAACATCTGGTTCAGCAAATTTCACAAGATTTATTTCTCTGGGGAACTCATTAACAGCCGGCTTTGCAGATAATGGGCTTTATTTGTCTGGTCAAATTAATTCATATCCAGCAATTATAGCGCAGCAAATGAAATTGGCAGGAGGCGGCGAATTTCCTCAGCCTTTATTTTCAACGGCGCAAAAAAATGGATCTGGTTACGTCAAATATGGGGGCTTATCAGCATCTGGAACTCCCAACTTAATTCCTGTAACTACTGAACTAGGGATTAGAGGTGTTGCAGCCATACCTGGTTTTGGAAATGTGACTTTATATACCAAATATACTGGTCCAATAAATAATTATGGTGTACCAGGTATCAAACTTCGAGATATTAAATTATCAGTTTACGGAAACGTAAATGGTTATTTCGAACGCTTATTGCCAGGTAACGCGGGTACAAACTCAACAACGTATTTGGATTTTGCAACAACCACACCTTTTACTTTCTTTACTAACTGGTTAGGAAATAATGATGCGTTAGGTTACGCAACCTCGGGCGGAGTTGGAGATATTTTAACACCCAAAGCCGACTTTACTGCGTTTTATACCGAGTTGATAACAAAATTAACTGCTAGTGGAGCTAAGGGCGCAGTAGCGACTATACCTGATGTTTCTACCATTCCATTTTTTAATACCTTAACTGTTTCTGCAATTTTAGCGAACGTGAAAAAAGTGAATCCTGCGGTTCAAGCATTATATATACAAACTTCGGCAGGTCCTAGAGTCGCAACAAGCGAAGATTTAATTGTTTTAAATTTCCCAACTTCTTTAATAGGAGTACCAAATGGTAATTCTTTACCTTATGGCCTACACCCAGGAAACCCAATTGAAAGTAAATATGTTTTAGATAAGGATGAAGTTTTAAATGTTAGAGATTATGTAACCAGTTATAATACCACCATTAAAAGTCTGGCTGACAGTAAAGGCTTAGCTGTTTTTGATGCTAACGAATATTTAAAAAAGTTTGTTGGACTAGGAACAACAGTTGATGGGGTAACATTTACTACAGCTTATGTTACAGGTAAATTATTTTCTCTAGATGGAGTTCATTTAACACCTATGGGTTACGCTGCAGTTGCAAACGAATTCATTAGAGTCATTAATGAGAAATATTCTTCAACCTTGCCAAAGGTCAATTTAGATAACTACACATTTTTAAAGTTTAATTAATATTTGACTTTAATAAACAGAGAAGGATCAGCGAAAGCTTGATCCTTTTTTTATTTATCCGCTTTTTATTTTTTCATTTCAGATATAATCAATTATTTTGGAGCAGATATGAAAAAAATACTGGTTACGGGAAGCAACGGTCTATTGGGTCAAAAAATTACGGAAAGAATTCTTTCGAAAAAAGACTTTGATTTAATAGCCACTGCCAAAGGTCCAAATAGGTATCATGTAAAAGAAGGATATCAGTATGCAGAAATGGATATTACCGATCCTAAAAAAGTGAATCAAATTCTTCGAAAATATCAACCCGATGTAGTGATTCATACAGCGGCGATGACTAACGTGGATACTTGTGAAACAGAAAAAGAGCTTTGTTGGAAATTAAATGTGGGGGCTGTCAGTAATTTAATTAAAGCTTGTAAAGTAAATAAAGCTCAGTTAGTGCATTTGTCAACTGATTTTATTTTTGATGGCGCCAGCGGTCCCTATTTGGAAAATGCAGTCCCAAACCCTTTGTCTTATTATGGAGAGTCTAAACTAGCGGCTGAAAAGCTTTTGCAAGCATCAGATATACATTGGACCATTTTACGAACCATCATTGTTTATGGAATTGTAAATGACATGAGTCGAAGTAATATTGTTCTTTGGGCAAAAGGTGCTTTGGAAAAAGGTAATCCAATTAATGTAGTGGATGATCAATGGCGAATGCCAACACTTGCAGAAGACTTAGCAGAGATTTGTTTGTTGGCAGCAGAAAAGAGAGCAAAAGGTGTTTTTAATGCTTCTGGTAAAGATATGATGAGCATCATTGAATTGGTTCAGCAAGTTGCAGATTTCTATCATTTAGATAAATCCTTAATTAATCCCATTAGTTCTTCTTCTTTGAATCAATCTGCAAAAAGACCAGTAAGAACAGGATTCATCTTAGATAAATCTATGAATGAGTTAGGTTACAGGCCACATTCATTTTACGAGGGAATGGAAATTATGCAAGATCAAATACAGCGTTTGCAAACTAATTCTTAAATAAAAGGTTACTTATTCAATTATAACGTTATGGCATTAAAAGTAGGAGATCAAGCTCCAGGTTTCACATTATTTAGTTCGGATTTAAAAGAAGTTAGTTTAAAAGATTTTACGGGTAAAAAAGTAATTATTCACTTTTTTCCAATGGCATTTACCGGAGTTTGTACGACTCAGTTGTGTACCATGAGAGACAACTTTGGCTTTTACGAAGGTTTAGGAGCTCAGGTTTTAGGTATATCTGTAGACTCTCCGTTTACGCTAGCAAAATTTAAAGAAGATAATCAATACCAATTTCCTTTATTATCAGATTTTAATAAAGAAGTTTCTAAAGCTTATGGTTCACAGTACGATGAATTTGTGTTCAATTTAAAAGGTGTTGCAAGAAGAGCAGCTTTTGCTTTAGATGAAAACCACAAAATTATTTATGCAGAAGTTCTAGAATCTGCAGGAGACCTTCCAGATTTCAAAGCAATTGACGATATTGTGAAATAATCATCAAAACCTAATCATATGGATGGATCTGTAAGCATTATTTTTATTATTATCGGGAGCATTGTTGCGCTCTTTTTTTTACTGTATGTACTACCTGTAAATCTTTGGTTTACGGCCCAACTTTCAGGGGTTAAAATCAATTTACTAAACTTAGTCCTCATGCGGTTAAGAAGGGTGCCTCCATCCTTAGTGGTTAATGCCATGATTACTTCAACCAAGGCGGGCTTAAATATCACTTCTAACGAAATTGAAACTCACTTTCTAGCTGGCGGACATGTTAATAATGTCATTAAGTCTTTGATATCTGCCGATAAGGCAAATATTCCTTTGGATTTTAAATTGGCTACAGCGATAGATTTAGCGGGAAGAGATGTTTTTGAAGCCGTTCAATTGTCAGTAAATCCAAGAGTAATTAATACGCCTCCAGTTGCAGCAGTGGCTAAGGACGGAATACAGTTGATTGCAAAGGCGAGAGTAACCGTTAGAGCAAACATCAATCAATTAGTTGGTGGAGCAGGAGAAGAGACCATTTTAGCTAGAGTAGGGGAAGGAATTGTTACTACTATTGGTTCGGCGGTAAGCCATAAAGAAGTTTTAGAAAATCCTGATAAAATTTCAAAAGTGGTATTGAGCAAAGGATTAGATTCGGGAACTGCATTTGAGATCTTATCTATTGACATTGCAGATATTGATATTGGTGATAATATTGGGGCTAAATTGCAGACTGATCAGGCAGAAGCGGATTTGAAAGTAGCCAACGCAAAAGCTGAAGAGAGACGAGCATTTGCTGTAGCTCATGAACAAGAGATGCGAGCGAAAGCGCAAGATGCCAGAGCAAAGGTAATCGAAGCCGAGTCGCAGATTCCTTTGGCTATTGCCGAATCCTTTAGAAGTGGTAATTTAGGGATCATGGATTATTATAGAATGCAAAACATTCAAGCGGATACAGACATGAGAGAATCTATTTCTCGTCCGGGTGGAGATCAGAAAAAAGATAAAAAGTAGCGTTTTAATATCAAATGATACAATAGTTATGAATCATTTGATATTAAATTTTGCAAAACAAAGTGGAATACTTACTTTTGCAATCCAATAAAATGGACCTGTGGCTCAACTGGATAGAGCACTTGACTACGGATCAGGAGGTTAGGGGTTCGAATCCCTTCAGGTTCACCAAATAATTTAAGGTAAAGCCTTTTTGCCAGCAGGTAAAAAGGCTTTTTAAATTTTATCATCAATATGCTAAATATCGTACTCTTTGGCCCTCCGGGTGCAGGAAAAGGCACACAATCACATCATCTAATTCAAAAATATAATTTAGTACACCTTTCTACTGGTGATATCCTTCGGGGTGAAATCAGCAATGGTACCCCACTTGGATTAGAAGCTAAAAAGTTAATGGATCAAGGTTTGTTAGTGCCTGATGAAGTGGTGATTGGAATGATTTCAAATAAACTAGATCAAAATGCCGCTGCAAAAGGCTTTATCTTTGATGGTTTCCCTAGAACTGTTGCGCAAGCTGAAGCCTTAGATCAATTGTTGACTTCTAAAAATGATGGTATTTCTGGAATGATTGCTTTAGAAGTGGATGAAGAAGAGTTACAAAAGCGCTTATTGATTAGAGGAAAAGACTCTGGACGACCAGATGATCAAAATCCTGAAATCATCAAGAAAAGAGTAGCAGAATATACTTCTAAAACTGCACAGGTAGCCAACTATTATCAGTCACAACATAAATTTTACGCAGTAAAAGGAGTAGGATCCATTGACGAGATTTTTGGAAATATTGTGAAGGTGATAGAGGAACTAACTAAGTAGTGCTTTAGGGTAATTTTTCAGGAGATAAACTTTTGAAATTAAATAGAATCATCAAATTTTCAAATCGTCACATCATCAAATAAAATCTAAAAATGTCTCAAGGCTCCAATTTCGTTGATTATGTGAAGGTTTCCTGCAAATCAGGAAAAGGTGGGCCAGGTTCTGCTTATTTGCATCGTGATAAGAAAACAGCAATGGGTGGACCTGCTGGTGGTGATGGCGCTCGAGGCGGACATGTGATCGTAAGAGGAAATGCCCAACTCTGGACTTTACTTCACTTGAAATATAGGAAGCATGTGATGGCAGGCGACGGTGGAGCAGGTGGAGCGACAATGAAGTCAGGAAAGATGGGAAGGGATGAGATCTTAGAGGTCCCTTTAGGAACTATCGCAAAAGATGCGGAGACAGGAGAGGTTTTATTCGAAATTACCAAAGATGGAGAAGAGCAAATTATATTAGATGGAGGAAAAGGAGGATTGGGAAATGCGCATTTTAAATCACCAACCAATCAAACGCCACGTTATGCTCAACCCGGCATGCCCGGACAAGAAGCTTGGAAAATTCTAGAATTAAAGGTTTTAGCAGATGTTGGGCTAGTAGGATTTCCGAACGCTGGAAAATCTACTTTACTTTCCGTCATTACTGCTGCTAAACCAGAAATTGGCGATTATCCGTTCACCACTATTGTTCCTAATTTAGGATTAGTATCTTACAGAGGACAATCTTCATTTATCATGGCAGATATTCCAGGTATTATTGAAGGCGCTTCAGAAGGTAAGGGTTTAGGTTTTCGTTTTTTAAGACATATTGAAAGAAACTCGGTTCTTTTATTTATGGTTCCTGCCGATACCTCAAGAACAATAAAAGAAGAATATGATATCTTGTTAAAAGAATTAACCGTATATAATCCAGAACTACTTCAAAAACCAAAAATTATAGCAGTTACGAAAGCCGATTTATTGGATGAGGAATTGCAAAAAGAAATGCAAGCGCAACTTCCTAAAGAAATGCCATCTATTTTCATCTCGTCTATTGCCAATAAAGGTTTAATTGAGCTAAAGGATTTGCTTTGGAAAGCAATTAATAGCTAAAATTTCAATGATACCCTTTAGATGGTGTTGCCTTTCTGATGAATAATCTATATTTTGCTATTTCTCAATTTTAAAATATAGCAAAGTGATTTTTTAATGGCGTATTTACACAACCTCACCACATTTACTGATAAAAGAGGAAATCTCACTGTGATCGAAAAAACGATCCCATTTGATATCAAGCGGATTTTTTATATCTACGGCGTAGATAGTTCAATAAGGGGAGGACATCGTCACCATCAAACTATTCAGGCGGCAATTTGTATCAAAGGAAGCTGTACCATTTTTAATAATGATGGGAAAAAAACGCAAGAATTTCAATTAGATACACCAGCTAAATGTTTGATAATAGAACCAAAAGATTGGCATCAAATGTATAATTTCAGTCCCGATGCGATATTGATGGTATTGGCTTCTGAATATTATGATGATAAGGATTATATTTTCGAAAAATACGAATCATGATTCCATACGAGGATTTAGGCAAACTCAATCAACCTTTTTTTAAAGAATTTGAAAAAGATTTTCAGGATTCTTTACAATCGGGCTGGTATATTTTAGGGAATAAAGTCAAACGTTTTGAGCGGGCTTTCGCCGATTATTGTGGAGCCAATTACTGTGTTGGACTGGCCTCAGGTTTAGATGCGTTGGTATTGGCTTTAAAAGTACTTCAATTACCTAAAGATGCTGAGGTGTTGGTCGCGTCAAATACTTATATCGCCACTATATTAGCAGTAATTAATGCAGGTTTTAAGCCTGTTTTGGTGGAACCTGATATTAGTACCTATAACATTGATCCTGAAAAGATAGAAGAAAGGATTAACTCAAGAACTAAAGCCATCATGCTGACCCATTTATACGGAAAAGTATGCCAGATGGATAAAATAGAAGCCATCTGTAAAAAGTATCAATTGCATTTAATTGAGGATTGTGCACAGGCACATGGCGCAAAATTTAAGGGGAAGCAAGCTGGAACTTTTGGATTAGGAGCTTTCAGCTTTTATCCTACAAAGAATTTAGGAGCTTTAGGTGATGGAGGAGCTTTAACCGTGTCTTTAGAGAGTGATGCAAAACTGGTGAAGTCTTTAAGAAATTACGGCTCAGCGCAAAAGTACCATAATGAATACATAGGATTTAATTCTAGATTAGATGAAATTCAGGCTGGCTTTTTAAGTGTCAAATTGAAGTATCTCGATCAAATTACAGAACATAAAAGAGGATTAGCTCAACTTTACCACAAACATTTAAAGAGGGATTATATCCAACCAAGGGTAAACCCTGACGAATATGATGTGTATCATATCTTCAATGTGCGTCATCCTAAAAGGGATGAATTAAAAAAGTACTTGCTAGATCATGGTATAGGGGCAGAAATTCATTATCCCATTCCACCACATCAGCAAAAAGCCTATCAGGTTTTTTTTAAGGAAGAAAGTTATCCCATTTCCGAAGAAATTCATCAAACAACTTTGAGTTTGCCTATTTCATTTGCACACAGCTTTAATGATATCGAGAAGGTAATTGAGGTAGTGAATCAATTTTAAAAAGAAATTGATAGGAATCGTGTACCTAGTTATGAGCCATCAACCATCCTCCCAAACAAAATCAACGTTCTTTTGTCCGCCATTTATTAACTTGCGCAAAATTGGATAAATGAATATTGCAATCAACGGATTCGGTAGAATAGGAAGGACAGTATTAAATGTACTGTATCGAAGAGGAAGGTTAAAAGACCTAAAAGTGATCAACGACCTTACAGATACAGTAACATTAGCTCACTTGCTTAAATACGATTCGGTACACGGTAATTTTAAGGGAAATGTAACAGCTGATGATTGTTACATCATTATAGATGGTCATGCTATATTAATTACAGCAGAGAAAAGCCCTGCTCTTCTTCCTTGGAAAGAGTTGGGTATTGACTTGGTAATAGAGTCCACGGGCAAATTCATTTCAGAAGAGTTAGCAAGCCAACACATCAAAGCAGGAGCAAAAAAAGTGTTACTTTCTGCTCCGTCTCCAGATAAAGAAATACCTACTATTGTGTTGGGGGTAAATGGAGAGCAAATTGATTGGGCAGCTCCAATTATTTCCAACGCCTCTTGTACCACTAATAATGTAGCACCTTTGGTGAAAGTATTAGATGATAATTGGGGAATCAAAGAAGGGTACATTACCACTGTTCACTCCATGACTGGGGATCAAAATTTACATGATGCCCCACACCGTGATTTACGAAGAGCAAGAGCGGCCTCCTCCTCCATCATTCCAACTACTACTGGAGCAGCGAAAGCCATCACCCATATTTTTCCTCAATTGGAAGGAAATTTAGGAGGTGCAGGTATTCGAGTCCCTGTTTTAAATGGCTCTTTAACTGATTTTACTTGCATACTCAAAAATCAACCTCTATCTGTGGAAGAAATCAATCAAGCTTTTAAGAAAGCTGCTGATGGTCCGTTAAAAAAAATACTGCAATACACCGAGGATCCAATAGTTTCTGTAGATGTGATTGATAATCCACATTCATGCATTTTTGATTCATTGTTAACTTCTATCGTAGGAGGAATGGTAAAAGTAGTAGGTTGGTACGACAACGAATTTGGCTATTCTAACCGCATCGTAGATTTAGTAGAAGAAATTGAAAAAAGAGGTGTTTAAAAGCAATTCATAATAAAACGATAATTTGAGCAGAGTGTTTGGATTTAAATTGTGCCTTCGCAAAAACTTTCAAACCTTTTAAGTTCGCCTTGGCAGTCTCGGTAGTTAAAAATTAGCCTACCTAGTAACTTTAATAGAGACTGGCGCAGCGACGATTTTTTGGTCCTTTTCAACTGAGGGAAAAGGACTTGAGTTGGCCCGCTCAAGAGGGCCGGAAAGGCATGAGGGTAAAAGTCATAGAATCTCTTAAATACAAGCTAATTTTGAAATAAGTAAGAAATATAATCCAATCACATTAAAATGATCAAATTCCTCAACACAGAAGAAGTCCTGCCGCTCCGAAATACCATCCTTCGAGATGGAAATTTAAAAAATGAAGAGTGTGTTTTTTTAAATGATGATGCAGATGATACTTTTCATTTAGGGGATATAATAGATGAACAACCCATTTGCGTCGTTTCCTTTCATCATCAAAAACACCCCGATTTCGAGGGTGACGCCTTTCAATTACGTGGAATGGCCACTGCGCTAGCTTATCAGGGTAAAGGTCATGGTAATAAACTGGTGAACTTTGCCATTGTTTATTTGAGAGGAAAAAGAGTAAACTACATCTGGTGTAACGCTCGCGAGAAAGCTTTTCGCTTTTATCAGGCATTAGGTTTCGAGTTCGTCAGCGAAACCTTTGACATCCCTGGAATTGGTCCGCATAAAGTGATGTATTTGAAGATTCAATAGATTGTTGATGGTGAATGGTTCATAGTTCATGGTTTCTATATACACGATTAACCATGATCTATCCCCCATTAACCATCTGCCACCAACCATCTTCCAACTAAAACTTTCAACTCCCATCAACATTCCTTAGTTTAGCATCACAAACAAAAAGACAAATGAAAACAATAGATGATATAAATTTCTCTGGAAAAAAAGCCTTAATCCGTGTAGATTTCAACGTTCCTTTGGATGCAGACTTTAACATTACCGATGATAAAAGAATGACAGCGGCTCTACCTACTATTAACAAAATATTAAAGGATGGTGGAAGTGTGATTTTGATGTCGCATTTGGGTCGACCAAAAGATGGTCCAACAAACAAATATTCTTTAAAACATATCGTTAAGCATTTATCTGATTTATTGGGCAAAAAAGTGGCTTTCGTTGATGATTGCATTGGTGAAGAAGCGCAAAAGAAAGCTGCAGATTTGAACATCGGGGAAGTATTACTCTTAGAAAATCTGAGATTTCACAAAGAAGAAGAAAATGGGGATAAAGCCTTCGCCGAGAAATTAGCAAAATTAGGAAAAGTGTATGTAAACGATGCTTTCGGAACCGCACATCGAGCGCATGCCTCAACAGCGGTAATTGCACAATTCTTTCCGGATGCAAAATACTTTGGTTACCTAATGGGTGCCGAGCTAGCCAATGCGGAAAAAGTGCTGAATGAACCAAATAGACCTTTCACTGCCATCATGGGAGGAGCAAAAGTTTCGGATAAGATTTTATTGATCGAAAAATTACTAGATAAAGTAGATAACCTACTCATTGGTGGTGGGATGACTTATACTTTCATTAAAGCCAATGGAGGTAATATCGGAAAATCTTTGGTAGAAGATGATAAATTGGAACTAGCCAAAGAGCTCATCAAAAAAGCGAATGAAAAAGGCGTAAAAATGTTGATCCCAACAGATTCTGTGGTTGCCGATGCTTTTTCTAACGATGCTGAAACTGGAAATGCTTATAATGACCATATCAAAGACAATTGGATGGGTTTGGATATTGGCGATGATACCATTGCAGCCTTTACCGAAGTCATTAAGAAATCTAAAACCATTTTATGGAATGGACCAATGGGCGTTTTTGAAATGTCTAAGTTCGAAAACGGAACCAAATCCGTTGCTCATGCAGTAGTAGAAGCAACTGAAAACGGAGCATTTTCTTTGATAGGTGGAGGTGATTCAGCAGCAGCAGTAGCCAAGTTTGGAATGGAAGATCAAGTCAGCTATGTATCAACCGGAGGTGGCGCATTATTGGAATACATGGAAGGAAAGGAATTGCCTGGTGTTAAGGCGATAAACGAATAATTTAAGCAGAATTTTCGCTTTAAAAGCGCTGAGTCTCAGACTCAGCGCTTTTTTTTTGCCCTTTTCTCTCATCCTAAAAATTGACTGAAATAGGTGTAAGTGGAGGTTTGTAGTCGATTTAGGACTGTTGAAAACTTTTTGTGGTAGAAAGTGGGAAAAAGTGGTAACAATATCTAATTTTACATAACAAATACTCAAAACAGAACAACCATGTCTCAGCTCATTGGAGAATTTGATTGCAAACTGGATGCGAAAGGCCGTTTAATGGTTCCTTCCGGTCTTAAAAAGCAATTGCCTGCAGTGGATGCGGAGGGATTGGTGATTCACCGTGGTTTTGAAAAACACCTGACCATTTACGCAAAAGCCGAGTGGGATAAGATTACAGCTGAGTTGGCTCAATTAAATTCTTTCGAAAAAAAGACACGCGAATTTATCAGATATTTTACTCGCGGTGCTACCGAATTAAGCTTAGATGCGTCAGGCAGGGTCTTATTGCCAAAATCTTTATTAGAATATGCAGGTATTGGAGCTGAAGTAGTTTTAGCTTGTCAGTTTGATAAGATTGAGGTGTGGGCAAAAGATGTTTATGATACACAATTAGATAATGAGCCTGAAAACTTTGCGAATCTGGCTGAAGAAGTAATGGGAGGGAGGAACAAGGATGTCTAAGTATCATATTCCAGTCATGCTGAAAGAATGCATGGAAGGGCTAGAAATTAAGCCTTCAGGTAAATATGTGGACGTCACATTTGGTGGCGGTGGTCATGCTCGCGAAATCATGAAATCCTTAAGTGAAGAAGGTGTTTTAGTTGCCTTTGATCAGGATGAGGACGCCCAACAAAATAGCATTGAAGATGATCGCTTTGTTTTTATAGATCAGAATTTTAGATACCTGAAAAATAATTTAAGGATGCATGACATGATTCCGGTAGATGGGATATTAGCTGATTTAGGAGTTTCTTCTCATCAGTTTGATGTTCCAGAACGTGGTTTTTCTACCCGCTTTGATGCGGATTTAGATATGAGGATGGATCAATCGGCAGCTTTAACGGCAAAGCAGGTAGTGAATGAATATCCAGAAGAGGAATTGCATAAAATATTTGGGATTTACGGTGAAATTCAAAATGCGAAATCGCTGGCTAAAACGATTATAACCGCTCGTTTGACTAATAAGATCAATACGATAGGAGAATTAAAATCGGTTATAGCCAAATTAATTCCAAGAGGAAAAGAAAATAAATATTTAGCACAAGTTTTTCAAGCACTAAGGATAGAGGTAAATCAAGAGATGGAAGCCTTGAAAGATTTTTTAGAGCAAACGGCAGAAGTTTTGGCTGTTGGAGGGCGATTGGTGGTGATGTCTTATCATTCCCTAGAGGATAGATTGGTCAAGAATTTTATGACAAAAGGAAAATTCTCGGGAACTGTAGAAAAGGATTTTTTTGGAAATGAAATTAAACCGTTCGACCCCATTAAAAAATCCATCATCGCATCAGAAGAAGAAATCAAAATAAATAACAGGGCCAGGAGTGCAAGACTAAGAATAGCCATCAAGAAATGACAAATAGGTTAAAAACAGAAATCGAAGAAGAGCTGCTAGAGGTTGAAGAGCCAAAGGTGAGAGAGAAGGCTCCTGCTGCTCCGAGTTTCTTTACCAATCTATTTTTAAAAGGAGCTATTTCAAAGGAGGCAGCAACAGAAGCTTTACCATTTGTGATTTTCTTGGCTTTTCTTGGGATGATGTATATCGGAAATCGGCACACAGCCGAAAACAACATCCGAAAAATTGATAAGCTGAGCAAAGAAGTAAAAGAATTGAGCTGGGATTTTAAGACGCTGAAGGCGGATTTAATGTTTCGAAGCAAGGAAAGTGAAGTGATGAAAAGGGTAGATACATTATTAGGATTGAAAGTATCTATCGAACCGCCAATTAAACTAACTGTAAATCAACCATGAACATAAGGACCAATATACTTCTTAGAGTTTATGCAGCCTTTGGGCTCATTATTATTTTTGCAATGGCTGTCATTGCTCAAATGGTGAATGTGCAGGTTTTTAAAGGGGAGAAATATCGTAAGATGGCCACTAGTCTGAGCACCAAATATGCTGAGGTAGAAGCTGCCCGTGGAAATATTTATTCTATAGATGGAAGTTTACTAGCTACCTCAGTTCCTGAATATGATATCCGAATGGATTTGTTAGCAGGAGGGATTCAGGAAGATGAAGTTTTCTATAGCAAGGTAGATTCGTTAGCCTATAAGCTGGCTAATTATTTTAAGGATAAATCCGAAAAGGAATATTCCAGATTATTGAGAAATGCCCGCCATGATGGAGAACGTTATTTCCTAATTAAAAGAGATATCACCTATCAGGATTTAAAAGCGTTAAAAAAGTTCCCGATTTTCAATATGGGACGATATACTGGAGGGATGATCGCCGAACAACAAAACAAAAGGATTCTTCCGTTCAGAGATTTAGCCTCAAGAACGATTGGTTATTACAATGCAAATGCGCAAGCGGCAGTTGGTTTGGAAGGTGCTTATGGCGAATACATCAACGGAGAAACTGGCAAAAGGTTGGTGCAGAGAATTGCCGGTGGCGCATGGATGCCTGTAAATGAGGATGCGGAAATTGCACCAAAAGATGGAGCAGATGTGGTTTCAACCATAGATGTAAACATGCAGGATTTAGCTCAGCAGGCGCTCAAAAGGCAGTTAATTAAAAGTGCTGCTGATTTTGGTTGTGTGATGGTAATGGAGGTAAAAACTGGAGAAATTAAGGCCATTGCTAATTACAGTAAGGTAGGAGAAGGAGAAAATGATTACAAAGAAATCTATAATTATGCGATTGCACAAAGTGCAGAACCTGGATCGACTTTTAAGTTAGCTTCTTATTTGGTTGCTATTGATGATGGGAAATTTGGGCTAAACGATATGGTGGATACTGAACACGGGCAGTTTAAAGTCTACAATCATACCATAAAGGACCATGAAGATATGGGTGTGATTCCAATGAGGAAGGCATTTGAACTTTCTTCAAACGTGGGCATTGTTAAACAAATACTCAAATCATACAAAGATAATCCTGACGCCTTTACCAGTAAACTTCATGCATTACATTTAAACGAAAAATTAGGTCTGCAAATAGCGGGTGAAGGTACCCCATTGATAAAGACAACAAAAAGTAAATCGTGGAGTGGTTTAACCTTACCGCAAATGGCTTATGGTTATGAATTAAAAATTACCCCAATCCAAATTTTGACACTGTACAATGCGGTAGCAAATAATGGGAAAATGATTGCACCATTATTTGTTCATGAAATAAAAAGATTAGGAAATACAGTGGAATTATTTCAAGCAAAAACCATCAAAGAAAAAATCTGCTCTGATAAGACTTTGGGTTTATTAAAGGAGATGTTGAGAGGTGTAGTTGTGGAAGGTACAGCAAGTACAATTAATAATCCATTATATGAGATATCCGGTAAAACAGGAACTGCACAGGTAGCTGATGGTGCAAATGGCTATAAAGGGAAAAGAAAATATCAAGCATCTTTCTGCGGATTTTTTCCGTCAGAAAATCCTAAATATTCCATGATTGTAGTGGTGCAAAACCCAACAAAAGGATCTTACTATGCGGCATCGGTTGCTGGTCCTGTATTCAGAGAAATCGCCGATGTTGTTTATGGTAGCGATTTGGATATGAATACTAAACCTCAATTACCACAATTGGTAGGAAATACTAAAATGCCAGAGGTAAAAGCAGGAGATAAAAAATCAACTCAAAAAGTATATCAATCCTTCGGAGTAAAAGCATTATATGCCTCTACCAATGAAAGTGACCTAACCTTAGATACCAATAATGGGATCGCCTATAAAGAAGTAAAATTTAATAAAGGCACAGTTCCAAATGTGGTAGGCATGGGATTAAAGGATGCTTTATATGTTTTAGGAAACTCTGGTTTAAAACCAGTAGTGAAAGGTGCAGGCGAAGTAACGAATCAGTCTTTGGCGGCAGGGACACCGATTTATAAAGGAACAAGAATCTTAATAGAACTAGAATAAGTGGCGATACTAAAAGACATATTATATAAAGTTGCTTTAGAGCAAGTGGTGGGCACTACAGATTTACCGGTAGATGCCATCCAGTTTGATTCACGAAAAGTGGCGACGAATACGCTTTTTATTGCTATCAAAGGGACTATTTCTAATGGTCATCAATACATTAGTGATACTATCAAAAAAGGAGCTATTGCCATTCTATGTGAAGATATGCCAACTGTTTTTGAAGATGGCGTGACTTATATTAAGGTTCAAAACTCGGCGAAAGCCTTAGGAATCATTGCTGGAAATTTCTATCACCATCCATCAAAGAAATTGAAATTAGTAGGCATTACTGGAACCAACGGCAAAACAACGGTAGCCACTTTACTTTATCAATTGTTTAGAGATTTGGGCTATAAGGCTGGATTGATTTCTACGGTTGAGAATAAGATCAATGATCAAATTATTCCATCAACACATACCACTCCTGATCCAATAGCACTCAATATTTTATTGAACGATATGGTGACTTTAGGTTGTGATTATTGTTTTATGGAAGTAAGCTCTCATGCAGTCGCACAATATCGCATTGAAGGTTTAACCTTTAGTGGTGGGGTATTTACCAATATCACTCATGATCATCTGGACTTTCATAAAACTTTTGACAATTACATTAAAGCTAAAAAAGGCTTTTTTGATGGATTGGAAAAATCTGCTTTTGCATTGACCAATGCAGATGATAAAAACGGTTTGGTGATGTTACAAAACACCAAAGCGCACAAAAAAACTTATGGCATTAAATCCTTAACAGATTTTAAAGCCCGAATTATAGAAAACCAGTTTTCAGGTTTACACCTGGACATGGATGGGGAGGAAGTGTTTTTCAAACTGGTAGGGAGTTTCAATGCTTCCAATCTTTTGGCGGTTTATGGCGCTGCATTATTGTTAGATCAAGATAAAACCAAAGTATTAACTATTCTTAGTCGTTTAAATGGTGCAGAAGGCAGATTCGATTATATCATTTCTCCAACTAAAGTCATCGGTATTGTAGATTATGCGCATACACCTGATGCCATAGAAAACGTACTGACCACCATAGATACCATCCGGTCAAAAACTGAACAGGTGATTACCATTATTGGCTGCGGAGGAGACAGAGACAAAACTAAACGTCCGTTAATGGCACAGACTGCCTGTGATTGGAGCGATAAAGTGATTTTAACTTCAGATAATCCAAGATCAGAAGATCCTGATCAGATTATTAGAGATATGCAGGTAGGGGTTTCGCCAGTCAATCAAAAAAAAGTATTATCCATTACCGATAGAAGAGAAGCTATTAAAACAGCTTGTCATCTGGCTAAGCCTGGAGATATTATTCTTTTAGCAGGTAAAGGACATGAGAAGTATCAGGATATAAAGGGAGTGAAAAGTGATTTTGATGATAAAAAAATATTGAGCGAAAGCTTAAACCAATTGCTATAAACCAAAAGAAGAATTATGTTATACCATCTCTTCATTTATTTAGATAAACATTTTGACTTTCCTGGGGCAGGTGTGTTTCAGTTTATCTCATTTAGAGCTGGGATGGCAATGATTTTATCATTAATCATTACCACTGTTTATGGTAGTAATTTGATTAATTATTTAAGATATAAGCAGGTTGGTGAAACGGTAAGAAATTTAGGTTTAGAGGGTCAAACACAAAAAGCAGGAACACCAACAATGGGTGGTTTAATCATCATTGCAGGAGTGCTGATTCCAACTTTGTTATTTGCTAAAATCGATAATATCTACATCATTCTGATGATCATCACCACAGTTTGGATGGGTGCAATAGGCTTCTTAGACGATTATATCAAAGTATTTAAAAAAAATAAAGAAGGTTTAGCTGGAAGATTTAAAATAGTTGGGCAGGTGGGTTTAGCCTTAATTATTGGATGGACCATGTTTTTCCATCCTGATATTTTAATTAGGCAAACTATTGCAGAAGTACCTACATCAGTTAAGGTTCAAAAAGGACCTGCGGGTATAAAGGAGGAAATTATTAATGAGAAAGGAGAGAAACTCATTAGAGTAGAAAAAGCAAGTGGAGTGTATTATGCGAAAGATGTAAAATCTACCAAAACTAATATCCCTTTCTATAAAAACAATGAGTTTGATTATGCTAAGGTTTTAAAATTCTTAGGTCCTGGTTACGAGAAATATTCCTTAGTTGTTTTTCTCCTTTTTGTCATTGTTATCATTACTGCAGTTTCTAACGGAGCCAATATTACTGATGGAATTGATGGTTTAGCGACTGGTACTTCCGCTATCATTGGGATTACTTTAGCCTTGTTAGCGTATGTTTCGGGTAATACCATTATTGCCGATTATTTAAAAATCATCTACATCCCAAATTCTGGAGAGCTGGTAATTTTTGCAGCTGCTTTTGTGGGTGCTTGTATTGGTTTCCTATGGTATAATGCTTATCCCGCACAAGTTTTTATGGGAGATACTGGGAGTTTAACCATTGGAGGAATTATCGCAGTCTTCGCCATCATGATTCGTAAAGAATTATTGATTCCGATTTTATGCGGAGTATTCTTAATCGAGAATTTATCAGTGATTATGCAGGTCTCTTGGTTTAAATATACCAAAAGGAGATACGGCGAGGGAAGAAGAATCTTCTTGATGTCGCCATTGCACCACCATTTCCAAAAGAAAGGTTACCATGAATCTAAAATCGTCAGTAGGTTTTGGATCATCGGTATATTATTAGCCATTGTCACCATCGTAACCCTAAAACTAAGATAAAAGAGACATAAGAACCAAGATGCAAGAAAAAAGAAATATACATCCCGATAACTCAAATATTTCTCCCTCTCTGGAGGAGAGGGCTGGGGTGAGGCGAATAGTGATTTTAGGAGCTGGTGAAAGTGGAGTTGGAGCTGCTATTCTTGCAAAAAAGCAAGGATTCGAAGTTTTTGTGTCTGATTTTGCGATGATAAAAGAAGCTTACCAAAAAGAATTAGAGAACCATGAGATTCATTTTGAATCTCAGATGCACACAGAAGAATTAATCCTAAACGCTAGCGAAGTGATTAAAAGTCCAGGTATTGCTGATAAGGTAAATATCATTCAAAAAATAAAAAATAAAGGGATTAAAATCATATCTGAGATAGAATTTGCTGGAAGATACAGCAATGCCAAAATGGTTTGTATTACTGGTTCAAATGGTAAATCAACCACCACCATGCTTACTTATCACATATTAAAAAATGCAGGGCTGAATGTGGGCTTAGCAGGAAATATCGGGCAAAGTTTTGCCAGACAAGTGGCCGAAGAAAACTTTGAATATTATGTATTAGAGATCAGCAGTTTTATGTTGGATAACATGTATTCTTTCAAAGCGGATGTTGCCGTATTATTAAACATCACTCCAGATCATTTGGATAGATACGATTATCAAATGTCAAACTATATCAAATCAAAATTTAGAATTGTGCAAAATCAAACTGCTAAAGACCATTTCATTTTTTGTGACGATGACCCAATTATCGCCGAAGAAATGAATAAGATGGATATTAAGAGCCAAAAACATCCTTTTTCTATTGAGCATGAGCTGAGCAACGGGGCCTATTTAACACAAAATAACTTAATTATACAACTCACAACTACTGATAAATTCGATATGACCATTCAAGATTTAGCACTTCAAGGAAAGCACAATGTTTACAATTCAATGGCTTCGGGCATTGTAGGTAAAGTGCTGGAGTTAAGAAATGAATCCATCCGCGAAAGCATGGGTAATTTCAAAAATATTGAGCATCGTTTAGAATTTGTCGCCAATATTTCGGGCATTAGCTTTATCAATGATTCAAAAGCTACCAATGTAAACTCAACTTGGTATGCCTTAGAAACCATGACAACAGATGTGGTTTTGATTATGGGAGGTGTAGATAAAGGCAACGATTATAATATGCTGAAAGATTTAGTGAAGCAAAAAGTAAAAGCCATTATCTGTTTAGGTAAAGATAATAAGGCCATTCATGATGCTTTTGAAGATGTGGTTGATGTGATGGTGAATACATTCTCCGCTTCAGAGGCTGTCCAGATTGCTCATCATTTAGCAAAGAAAGGGAGTACGGTTTTGTTATCGCCAGCATGTGCAAGTTTCGATTTGTTTAAGAATTACGAAGACAGGGGCAACCAATTTAAGGCTGCAGTAAAAGAATTATAAAATGATTAAAGCAATACTCAATCAAACCAAAGGTGATAGATGGATTTGGCTCATCATTATTCTGCTATCACTAATTTCTGTTTTAGCGGTTTATAGCGCAACCGGAACTTTGGCCTACAAAAGAGGGGTAGGGTCAGAATCTTTAATGTTTAAGCATTTGTTGTTTATCGTTTTAGGTTTTGTATTGATTTATTTTGCACACCTACTCAACTATCGGTATTACGCTGGCATTTCGAAGATATTGATGTTTATCACCATTCCTTTGTTGCTATATACACTACTTTTTGGTAGCCACGTAAATGATGCCAGCCGATGGATCGCCATCCCAGGAACGGGTTTAACTTTTCAAACATCCGATTTAGCTAAATTGGCTTTAATTACTTATTTGGCCAGAACATTGACCAAACAACAAACCAATATCAAAGATTTTAAGAGTACAGTAATTTGGTTGCTGGCGCCTATGGGAGCCGTTTTTATATTGATTGCGCTAGCAAATCTCTCTACTGCAGTGATGTTGGCGGGTGTTGGTGTTTTGATTTTATTGATTGGAAGGGTCAGCTTTTCGCAGATGTCTATTGTGGGTGCGGGTTTAGGAATATTACTAGTAATTGTCCTATTCCTCGGGCCTAGAAGAGGTGTTTATATCAATAGGGTAAAAGCATACATGCATCCCGAAATGCAGAGCTCTGATAGAACATTCCAGCAGGATCAAGCAAAAATTGCAGTCGCTACCGGTGGAATTTTAGGAAAAGGTCCAGGGAATAGTACCCAAAGAAACTTCTTACCGCATCCTTATTCCGATTTTATTTTTGCAATTATCATTGAAGAATACGGATTAGTTGGCGGCTGTTTGATGGTATTCCTTTACTTGATTTTAATGTATCGGATCATAAAAATTGTAGCGCAAGCACCTAAAGCATTTGGCGCCTTACTAGCAGCAGGATTGGGTTTTAGTTTAACTATTCAAGCTTTAGCAAATATGGCTGTAGCAGTGAATTTATTTCCGGTAACAGGTGTACCGCTACCACTGGTAAGTATGGGAGGAACATCCATTCTCTTTACAAGTATTGCATTAGGAATTATTCTATCAGTAAGTAAAGATGTAGAAGAATATAAAACCGAAACAAAAGAAGGTAAAGCAGAAAAAGTGATTATAGGAGAAATACAACACTGGCGTAGACGATTTGAAGATTTGAGAATTGAATAATTTGAAAATATAATTAAAGTCCTTCTTCTTTGGAGAAGGATTTAGGATGAGGCAAATGGCAAAAAGAATAATCATAAGTGGAGGTGGAACAGGAGGACATATCTTCCCGGCGGTAGCTATTGCTAATGCTTTGAAGAAAATGGACGAGCGTACGGAGATTCTTTTTGTTGGTGCGAATGGTAGAATGGAGATGGAAAAAGTACCAGCTGCAGGATATAAAATTATTGGCCTAGATATTCAAGGATTTCAAAGAAGTGGCCTATCTAAAAATTTAATGTTGCCATTTAAAATTTTAGGTAGTGTAAGAAAATCATTAAAAATCATTAAAGATTTTAGACCTGATGCAGTAGTTGGAGTTGGAGGGTATGCTTCGGGGCCTTTGTTATTTGCTGCATCACTAAAGAGAATCCCATATCTCATTCAAGAGCAAAACTCTTATGCAGGGATAACCAATAAATATCTAGGAAAAAAAGCACAGAAAATATGTGTAGCCTTTGATGGCATGGATGCTTTTTTCCCCGCAGATAGAATCATTAAAACAGGAAACCCTATTCGCGAAAGCGCAGTGGAAATTTTAAATAAAAGAAAAGAAGCTGTTGCTTATTTTGAATTAGATGAAACCAAAAAAACGGTTTTAGTGGTTGGCGGAAGTTTAGGCGCAGGCACTTTAAATACTTGTATGTTGATGGGTATGGAGCAATTTACCAAGGAAGGCATACAGCTAATTTGGCAAACGGGTAAGTATTATTATAAAGGGATTATTGAAAAAGTTGGCAATTTGCCCAAAGATTCAGGTATTCGTATTCACGAGTTTTTGAATAGGATGGATTTAGCTTTCGCGATGGCAGATGTCATTATTTCTAGAGCAGGAGCTGGTACCATTGGCGAACTTTGCTTGGTTAAAAAGCCAGTGATTTTAGTTCCTTCTCCTAATGTTGCAGAAGATCATCAGACCAAAAATGCAAATGCGCTGGTGATAAAAGAAGCTGCGATTTTGATTGCAGATAGACATGCGGAATCAGATTTGATAGATCAAACTCTGAAATTATTAAAAGATAAAGTACAAATGGAATTGCTTTCAAAAAATATAGCCGAGTTGGCTTTGCCTTCTGCAGATGTTCACATTGCAGCAGAAGTTTTAAAAATTGCAAAATAGATGATAGAATTGGCAAACATCAAAAGAGTTTATCTAATCGGTATCGGCGGTATCGGGATGAGCGGTATTGCCCGTTATTTTCATCATCAAGGTGCTTTGGTTTGTGGTTACGATAAGACTTCGACACCATTAACTAGATCTTTACAGCAAGAAGGCATTTGTATCAGTTACGAGGATCAGCCAAATCTAATCCCTTTATCTTTTCAGAAAAAGGAAATAGATACTTTGGTGATTTATACACCGGCAATTCCAAAAAATAGTCAGGTCCTTAAATATTTTACTAGTATTGGTTTTAGGCTTTATAAACGTTCAGAAGTTTTAGGCATCATCTCTAAAGGGATGTTTACCATTGGTGTAGCTGGAACCCATGGAAAAACCACAACAAGTTGTTTGATTACTCATTTATTGAAAGCAGGAGGAATTGATTGTTCGGCTTTTTTGGGAGGAATAAGCACCAATTATCAAACAAATTTTTTAATTGGGAGCAGTAATGTTTTAGTGGTTGAAGCGGATGAATTTGATCGTTCCTTTCTAACTTTACATCCAGATATTGCTATCATTACCTCAATGGATGCAGATCATCTAGATATCTATGGTGCTAAAGAGCAATTAGAAGATTCGTTTCGTTTGTTTGCAAATCAATTAAAACCAGAGGGAACTCTAATTCATCGGAATGGCTTGCCGCTTTCATCTGGTTTAACCTACGGCTTAGATGAACAATCTGAAATAAAGGGAACTAATATTGAAATAAAAAGCCACGAATTTTTTTTCGATTGGAGTAACTCAGAAACCAAGATGAAACAATTGCACTTGGGTTTACCTGGGCAGCACAATATTGAAAATGCAGTGGCGGCAATAGAAGTTGCTTTAAGAATGGGTATTTCTATAGAGGATATAAAAGTAGGGTTAACTAGTTTTTCTGGAGTTAAAAGAAGATTCGAATACATTGTAAGAAAAACCGACCGGATATATATTGATGATTATGCCCATCATCCAGAAGAGTTAAAAGCATGCTTTAAAGCGGTACGTTCACTTTATCCAAATAAGAAATTAACGGTTATTTTCCAACCACATTTATTCAGTCGAACCCGTGATTTTGCCACTGAATTCTCTGAAGTTTTAAATACTGTGGATGAATTATTGCTATTAGATATTTATCCCGCCAGAGAGTTGCCAATACCGGGTATAACGAGCCAATTATTAGCGAGTCAAATCGCTAAAGATAAAGTGAGGGTTTGCGGGAAAGAGGAAGCTTTGGAAATCATCAAAAACGAAAAACCAAGCCTACTTTTAACTGTTGGTGCGGGCGATATTGACACCTTGGTTGAACCTTTAAAAAGCAGGATGGATTATGCTTAAAAGAATCAACTGGCGAGTGGTTTTGATTACCACCATTTGGGTGGTCAGTTTGGGAAGTTTAATCACATTGATGAGTTTTATCGAAATTAAAAAAGCCGAACAAACTTGTCGCAAAGTTCAAGTGATTTTACCAGGGAACCAATTTTTTATTGAAAGGGCCGAAATTGACGATATCCTAAATTCTAAAAATGGCATGTTGGTTGGCAGACGTTTAGACGGCATTAATATCCAAAACCTCGAAAATCGGTTAAAGGCAAACCCATTTATAGAATATGCGAAAGTATACTTAGATATGGACGGCATTTTACATGCCGATGTAAGACAAAGAGTGCCCATTTTGCGAGTTTTTAATATTATAGGGCAAGATTTTTACATTGATCAAAATGGATTAAAAATACCTTTATCAGATCATTTTACTTCCAAAGTATTGGTAGCAAATGGTGCTATTTTGGAAGGTTTTGATGGCAAAGTAGATACTTTGAAAAATACGCTAAGTAAGGATTTATTTAAGATGGCAAAGTTTATCAATGCCGATTCATTATGGAGCGAGCAAGTGGTTCAGATTTTTGTAACCGATAATAAAGATATGGAGTTGGTCCCTAGAGTGGGGAATCAAAAAATAATTTTTGGCAATGCAGATGGAATGGAAGATAAGTTCAGAAACTTATTACTGTTTTATAAAAAAGCGTTGCCTAGAGTAGGCTGGGATGCCTACAGCAGTATCAATCTAAAATTTAACGGACAGATTGTTTGTGTAAAAAGAGATTCGACATTAAAAAAGCAGTTGCCATCGCCGATATCAGCGGATAGCGTAAAAATAAAATTAAAAGGAATTCAAGATTCAATACAAAACATACTTTAACATGGAAAAAAGTATCACTAAAGAACAGAAAAGTTCGCCTATTGTAGTAGGATTAGACATCGGGACTACAAAAATTTGTGTCATCGTTGGCCGTAGAAACGAACACGGTAAAATCGAGGTTTTAGGATTAGGTAAAGCCGAATCTGCAGGAGTTACTCGCGGAGTGGTCTCTAATATTGCTAAAACTGTCAAGGGCATCGTACAAGCGGTTGAAGAAGGTAGCTCACAATCTAATGTTGATGTCAAGATTGTAAATGTTGGAATTGCAGGACAACATATTAAAAGCCTTCAACATCGTGGCATCTTAACTCGTAAAGATTTAAGTAGCGAGATCAACAAAAGAGACATTGATCGTTTGGTGGATGACATGTACAAATTAGCAATGAATCCTGGCGAAGAAATCATCCATGTTTTACCTCAAGAGTTTACAGTAGATAACGAACCTGGTATTAAAGACCCTGTAGGTATGGCAGGTGTAAGGTTGGAAGCTAATTTCCACATCATTACAGGTCAAGTTACTGCTATCAAAAACATTATGAAATGTGTTGATCAAGGCGGTTTAGAAACTCAAGATTTAATTTTAGAACCCTTAGCTTCTTCAGAATCGGTATTGAGTGAAGAAGAGAAAGAAGCCGGTGTAGTTTTGGTAGACATAGGTGGCGGTACAACTGATGTAGCTATTTTCCATGAAGGCATCATCAGACATACAGCAGTTATTCCATTCGGCGGGAATAGTGTGACAGAAGACATTCGCGAAGGTTGTGCAGTAATGCGTAACCAAGCAGAATTGTTAAAAGTAAAATTTGGATCAGCTTTAGCTGAAGAAAATAAAGAAAACGAAATTATTTGTGTTCCTGGCTTAAGAGGTCGCGAGCCAAAAGAAATCTCTATTAAAAATCTAGCTTTTGTGATTCAAGCTAGAATGGAAGAAATTATAGACCATGTTCATTACGAAATAAAATCCTCAGGTTTCGAGAAAAAACTAATTGGTGGTATTGTGGTAACAGGTGGGGGATCATTACTAAAACATCTTCCTCAATTAATTGAATACGTTACAGGCTTAGATTGCCGATTGGGTTATCCAAATGAGCACTTGGCTAAGAACGAAAGTTTACCTAAAAACATCTATGAGGATTTAAAAAGTCCGATGTATGCAACGGGTATTGGATTATTGATCAAAGGGATTGAGCGAGTAGAAATTGATATGCAGAGAGATAATTATAAAGAAAGAAAAGTTGATGTAATAACTGAGTCTAGCCCAAGAAAAAATAGAGGATTATTTGCTTCTTTATTAGAAGGGACTAAGAAATTTATCAAGGATGACATCTCTGATCAAGACTTTTTAAAGTAATTTTCAACAATCGATAAGTTTTCCACAGAATCAACAATTGTGGATAACTAATGTGGAAAATTCTCTATTATTACAAGTACATTAAAGGTAGTAAAATAAAATTTTATTGACTGATTATTAAGAATATGCAGTTTGAAATGTTAAAAGAAAAATCATCAATCATCAAAGTTATTGGTGTTGGTGGTGGCGGTGGTAATGCAGTTAACCATATGTACAGACAAGGAATCACGGGTGTTGATTTCATTATTTGTAATACGGATGCACAAGCTTTAGAATTAAGTCCAATCCCAAATAAAGTCCAATTAGGTGCAAGCTTAACAGAAGGAATGGGGGCAGGTTCAATTCCTGAGGTCGGTAAAAACTCTGCCATCGAAAATATTGATGATGTTAAAGATATGTTGGGTGCTAACACTCGAATGCTTTTCATTACAGCAGGAATGGGTGGTGGTACTGGAACTGGCGCTAGTCCTATTATTGCTAAAGCTGCAAAAGAATTAGATATCCTTACGGTTGCTATTGTAACTACTCCGTTCTCATTTGAAGGTAAACGTCGTAGAATGCAGGCAGAAGAAGGTTTGGAAGAGCTAAAGAAATACGTGGATTCATTCCTAGTGATTTCTAACGATAGATTAAGAGAAATTTTTGGAAACCTGACTTTAGGATCAGCATTTGGTCAAGCTGATGATATTTTAACTACAGCTGCCAAAGGTATTGCGGAGATTATAACAGTACCTGGCTATATCAACGTGGATTTTAAAGATGTCCGCACTGTTATGAAAGATAGTGGTGTGGCTATCATGGGAAGCTACTCTGCCGAAGGCGAAAATAGAGCCTTAAAAGCGGTTGAAGGTGCGCTTTCATCTCCACTATTAAAAGATAATGAGATTGAAGGAGCTAGATATATTTTATTAAACATTAGTTCTGGTGACAAGGAAGTAACCATGGATGAGGTGAGTATAATTACTGATTTTATTCAGGAACAAGCAGGTTTATCTGCCGATTTAATTTGGGGTAACTGTAGCGATTCTGCTCTTGGGGATAATATTTCGGTTACCATCATCGCTACTGGTTTCCAAACCAAAGAAGAAAGAGAATTAACTAAACAAACTGCACCAAAGAAACAATTCTTAACTACTGATACGCCTTTAATTAAACCCATCAATGAATTTACAAAAAAGTCAGAATCAATTAAAAAAGAAGATTCAGAAAGAGTTCCTGTTTTAAAACAAGAAGAGACTAAAGTCCCGCAGGCTAATCTTTTTGGGGATATGTTCAGTAATAAAAATGATGATATTTCTGATGAAGGTGATGAAGTAGTAAAGCATCAATTATTTGAAGAAGACAGAGAAGAGGCTGTTGAAGAAGTAGAAGATTTTGGTTTTAATTTAAAGTTCTCAGCTTCAGAATTTGATCAACCAGCTCAAGTAGATGAGGATATTCAGGTAGAAGAAGTATTAGCCTTAAATGAGGATGAACATAAAACAGACGAGTCTATTGAAGAACAACTGCGTAAGTCTAAAGAAAGAATCTTAAGACTAAAGGATTTAAGTATGAAGTTACGTTCTACTAGTGGATTGCAAGAGTTGGAAAATGAACCTGCGTACAAGCGAAAGCAAATGCAATTGAAAGAGGTTCCTCATTCATCAGAATCACAGGTCTCTAGATTTACTTTAGGGAGCGATGATGACGGACAAACAGAAATAAGACCAAATAATTCTTTTTTACATGACAATGTAGATTAGTAAATCAAACTTATAAATAAGCCATTCAGTTTTTCTGAATGGCTTTTGTGTTTATCAAAAATCATAAAATTCCTAATCTTTGTTAATCAAGTGTAGAAAGCTTAAATTTGCGAGGTTTTTATTTAGTATAGAATTAAAAGAAATAACGATTTGGATATTTTCGATAAGATTGCGAAGAACATGGGACCCTTAGGTCAACATCAAAAATGGTCTCATGGATATTTCTCTTTTCCTAAGTTGGAAGGAGAGATCGCTCCTCATATGAATTTTAGAGGAAAAGAACACTTAGTTTGGAGCTTAAATAACTATTTAGGTTTGGCAAACCACCCTGAAGTACGAGAAACAGACGCAAAAGCAGCAGCAGATTATGGTATGGCTTACCCAATGGGTGCCCGAATGATGTCTGGAAACTCTAATCATCATGAAGAATTAGAAAAATCATTGGCAGAGTTTACGGGTTTTGAAGATGCTTTTTTATTAAATTATGGTTATCAGGGAATTTTATCTGCAATTGATGCATTAGTAGATAGAAATGATGTAATTGTTTATGATGCCGAGGCTCATGCTTGTATCATTGATGGTGTGCGTTTGCACATGGGTAAACGGTATGTTTACCAACACAATGACATGGATAGCTTGAAAAAGCAATTAGAGCGAGCTACTAAATTAACACAGGAAAGCGGTGGAGGTATTTTGGTAATTACTGAAGGTGTTTTCGGAATGTCTGGAGCGCAGGGTAAATTGAAAGAAATTGTTGATTTTAAAAATCAATTTAAATTCCGATTACTAATTGATGATGCACATGGTTTTGGAACCATGGGAAAAACAGGTTCTGGGACTCATGAAGAACAAGATTGTTTAAAAGGTATTGATGTTTACTTTGGTACTTTTGCCAAATCAATGGCTGGTATTGGCGCTTTCATTGCATCAACAGAAGAAATTACTAATTATTTACGTTACAATATGCGGTCTCAAACTTTCGCGAAATCTCTTCCTATGCCAATGGTTATTGGTTTGAAAAAGAGATTAGAGTTATTGAGAACTAAGCCAGAGCTTAAAGCAAAACTTTGGAAAATTGCGACAGCGTTACAATCGGGATTGAAAGAAAAAGGATTTAATATTGGGAGTACCAACTCGGTTGTTACGCCCGTTTTCTTTAAAGGAGAGTTAAGTGAAGCTACCGCAATCACAATGGATCTGAGAGAGAATTACGGAATATTTTGCTCAATT
The DNA here is from genome assembly GCA_018828585.1 of Bacteroidota bacterium. Classification (GTDB taxonomy): domain Bacteria; phylum Bacteroidota; class Bacteroidia; order Sphingobacteriales; family Sphingobacteriaceae; genus Pseudopedobacter. The sequence goes on along the minus strand of JAHJVW010000034.1, from coordinate 60,483 downwards.
GTAATTTATCCAGTAATTCCTAAAGGTTTAATCATGTTAAGATTAATCCCAACAGCCATGCATACTTTGGAAGATGTCAACAGAACTTTAGCAGCGTTTAGCGAAGTCCGAGATAAGTTAGAACAAGGATATTATAAAGAGAAAAAAGAAGTTACTGCTTAATTCTTTATTGAGTTTAAAAACGCCTCTAAAATTCATTTAGAGGCGTTTTTATTTTGCAATAATCTATAATCTACTGATTTTCAAATAAATAGATTTTTTTAAAGAAATTTAAATTGTTTAAAGCTTTAAAAATGTGGAAAAAAAAGGCTTTTAGAGGCTATTTTAAAATTTGAAATCATTTTTTATTACGAAAAAACATTCTACATTAGCTAAATAAGTAAAATATTTACTAACCATAAAAACTAAAAGGAGTATTTAAAATGAAAAAATTCGAAGAAGTAAAAAAATTAGTAGCCGAATTAGAAGGCGATGCAGACAAGTTTTATAACAAAGGTAACAGCGCTGCTGGAACAAGAGTTAGAAAAGGAATGCAAGATTTGAAAAATCTTTCTCAAGCTATTCGTCTTGAAGTTCAAGAAATGAAGAATAAAGAAGCTGGAAAATAATTTTTATTATCCATTATAGAAAACCCGTAAGTAACCCTTATGGGTTTTTTTATGTCAAAAATATTTTGCTTCAAATTTTAGCAAACAATTCTTTTGTTTCTTTCTTTCTCTTGATTAATGAAGTTAGATCTAAATACTTATAGAAACATTGGAGATCAAAAAGCAGACAAGTTTGTAAATAACTATTTTGAATTTGATACTAAAAAGAAGCTTTTATATGAAGCTTTAGCATTACTTAAATCAAATTCAGATTGGGCACAGTTTCTAAAATCTATTCCTGAAGCCAAATGGTTTGATAAAGAGATCATCAATATCCCTTTGCCTGACGAAAAGTCAAGGGCTACAGCAATACACTTTTTTCAATCTAAGGAAATTTACATTTTACAACTTCTAGGTTTGCTTTCTCTTCCGTATTGCTACGCTGCTGCTGAGGGTGCTGAAGTTTTATACCAAACGGAACGAATGTATAAGGATATTAAAACTAGGTTGGAGGAAACAGCTGGATTTGTAAAAGCCATGATGCAATTGAATACAATGGATTTAAAAGGTGAAGGGAAAGTTCAACTTTTTAAAGTAAGAGTAATGCATGCTGCTGCTCGATATTATCTAAAGAAAACCAAGTGGAACCCAGCCTTTGGCTTACCAGTAAATCAGGAAGATATGGCGGGTACTAACTTGTCTTTCTCATTAATAGTAATTAGAGGGCTAAGAAAAATGGGATTTACCATTAGCTATGAAGAACAAATGAGTTATATCAAATATTGGAGTTGGGTAGGTGCAATGTTAGGAGTCAAGTCTGAAATATTGCCAGCAAATGGTAAAGAGGCTCATGATTTAGATAGAACTATAGCCAAGCGACAGTTTAAAACTTCAGAAGCAGGGAAGAAGTTGACTTTGTCTTTATTGAATTGCTTTTATCAGTTAAATGATCAAAGTGAAATAAGTAACAAAGAGATAGTAGGATTTATGCGGTTTTTATTAGGGGATGAAATTGCAGAAATTTTAGATTTACCACCCTCTAATTTTCCTTTTTCAAAACAGGTTTTGTTAAAGTTAAAAATTACGTTTAGTTAAAAATTTAAATAGAAAAAGAGGAATTTAAGCTCCTCTTTTTCTAAAAATTAATTAAATAAAACGTCTATTTTGAAGAACTGATGTCAATAATAACAGTTCTGTTGTAAGAGCGCTCTTCAGGCAAAGTGTTTCCAAAAGGAGCCTTATCCAATTCTTCTCCAAAACCGTAGGTTTCAAAAGTCACATTCTTTTTACCAGCATTGCTTAATGCCCGTTCTAAGATTTTTTGTGTTTCTAAAGCTCTATTATGAGATAGGGTATGGTTATATTCTTCAGAACCAATAATATCTGTATGTCCATGTATAATAACGTTAGATCCATCTGTGATCAAAGAGCTTACCTCATCAGTAAGGAATTTTTCATAAGATGCAATCGTCTCTGCTTTATCAAAATTAAATAGGATGCTGTAACGATAACCTTTTTCAATCACTCCATCTTGGCGTACTAAATGAACGGTTTTTACTTTTTTCACCAAGGTTCCGTTTTTATTAATGCCATTCATGGTGACTGTATAATCACCTTCTTTATTTCCCGCTAGGATGGTATTCCCAGAAACGCTTTCTTGATCATGATAATAAGGTCCATAATGTTGAATTTTACCTTGGTTATCAGTCAAATCAATAGTGTAAGATTTTAATAAATCACTAGCGCCATCTACATTAAATATTAAGTGACTATCTAATGGATCTTCTATGTTTGATTGGATAATAACTGGCTTCATCATTTTACCTCCTACCTCTAAGGCTAATTCAGGAGAAGAGCTGGTAATATCTACTCTTCTATCACCTTGTCTCAATAATACAAGTTCTTTGGTGCCGCCTGGCTGCTCAGAAGGAATTAAAGGTTTAATTCTTCCCTGAGTAGTAATTCTTGAGTCATTGATGTTAAACATAGAAACTAAATATTGTTTAATTTCTTCAGCAAAAAGTTTTCCTTCTTCCTGCCCATTTGTAGATGCACCGCTTAAGTCTACCGAAGAACCAGGATTAGAACGCATACGGTCCCCAATGATATTCAGGATGTTATAGTAAACATTTAATTGTCTGGATGACCTTCCGTTAGTGCTGATTGTTTGCTCGGTTTGTAATTGAGCTTCTTTGAAATTAGAAGCATCTGTATTACTCAGCTTAACATAACGATCAGGAATAGCATTAGATCCTTCGTCAAAAAACACATAATTCAATAGGGGAAGGGTTTCGCTGACTTTACGATCTGTTGAGATCATTTTTGGTGCTCTTACGCTAAAGTCTACTTCGCGAGTTGGAACCATGACTTTATTATCTTTTATAGGTTCCACTTTCGATCCTTTTCCAAATTTAATTGCTACGCCAGCTCTACCGGTGGTAACTGACAAACTTTCAATTGTTCTGGGGTCTTGTCCAAAATAAGGATGATAAGATACAAATGGAGAAAGAACAACTTTTGTAGGACTACCAGGATTGGTAATCGTGTAATCATAACCTAATCCAACCTGGCCAGAGAATATGGTTTTCTTAACTGCACTAAGGTCTCCAGATCTATCTGCCTGTTTTAATTGTGTATAATCGTAATTTTTATCTAGATTAAACGCAACTCTTGGGCCTAGAAAAAAGAACAAATTAGAAGCATTACCTAAATTCATACGTAAGCTAGGTTCAACAGTAACATAAGAAAGGTTAGTTGTTAAAGTTGCTGGGCAGTTACAAGGAGCAATTACATTATCAAAATCTGCTCCACGACCGTCGTAACCAACGTTCAGCATTCCTCCGAAAATTTTGTGAGGATTGTATTCTAGTAAAATTGAACCAAACGGACGGATGCTAGTTCCTTTATGAAAAGCAGTAGGTACAAAATAACTGTTGTCTAATCTTTGGGTAGTACCAGTTAAGTAATTCAAATTACCAGCTCCGGATAAACCGAACATCCAGTTCTGTGCCTTCACTGTATTTACTGCGGCCGTCATCATGATGATGCAGATGATAGCTGGTTTTAGTATTTTATTGATGGGTGACATGATTTTTATTTTTTAAATGATTGTATTAAACAATTGAATAAATCACTAGCCATTGGCTAGTGATTTAGAATGATTATTTGGGTTGTATAACCGTACTAGCGTTTAAGGTAACTGCTGTTTGTGCAAGTAATCTTCCAGTAACCTTAGCTCCAGTATTTAAAGAGATGAGTGTTTTACTTAAGATAATTCCACTAAAATCTACACCTGTTCCTAATATCGCCTGACCAGAAACTACCCAATAAATATTTTTTGCTTGAACATTTGGGCCTAGTATGATTTGAGCACCACTGTTTGCAGTTAAATCCTGTGCAATGGTAAATACCCAAGTGTCATTAGCGTTACCATTTAAATAAACTGGACTCGTAATTAAAACACCAGTACTAAATTTGTACAATCCAGGAGGAATTGTTAGTCCACTTAAATTTCCGGCACCTAAATTCACAACAGGCGCTGGGACTGTTAAATTGTTAGATGATGTAAAAGCGGTTTCCATATTAAGTACGGCCGTTGTTAGGTAAGCAGGAGTTGGAGCGGCATAATCAGCGGCATAAACTTTTCCGGTTACTATCGGCGTATGAGACGTTTGTCCATTGGTGTCCATGATTAATCCAAAGCCTGTAATAGCTGTAGCAGCGGCAGGACTCACGCCAATATCTCCTGTAATAGAAGTGATACCCGTAGTGGATATTCCTGATTTGGTAAGTACTGCAAAATTACCAGCTAAACCTAAACTCGGAAGTATTGGACCTGTACCAGTACTTGGGGGGATTAATATGAAATTAGCAGTAATGTTTTTGTTGTTATTCATTACTACAGTTAATGGATTGGCATTTCCAGAGGCATCCCCACTCCAAGAAGAGAAAGTGTAGCCCGCATTTGGTGTCGCGGTTAATTGAACCGAAGTTCCGCTATTATAAGTAGGTTGATTTGGATTTTTAGTAACCGTTCCATTAGTAGCAGTTACCGTTAAAGTATAGTTATTGGGGGGTATTGCAACAAAGTTAGCAGTGATATTTTTATCACTATTCATCGCTACAGTTAATGGATTGGCATTTCCAGAGGCATCCCCACTCCAAGAAGAGAATGTGTAGCCCACATTTGGTGTTGCCGTTAAGATCACATTGGTGCCATAATTATAATTTGCCTGATTAGGAGATTTACTCACGGATCCATTTACGGCTGTAACATTTAATGCGTACACATTTATCGCAAAATTGGCAACTAGTGTTCTATTGCCATTTAATGCAAATGTATAGTTAGCACTGGTTGAAACAACAACTCCGTTTTCTGTCCAGTTGGTAAAATTATAACCGGTATTAGCAGTCGCTTTAGCAGTTACTGATGTACCAGCATTATAAGCTCCTTCTCCAGCCGTCATTCCGCCTGCAGCTGGGCTTGAAGATAAAATTAAAGCAAATTGAGAAGAAGGGACTAATTTGAAATTAGCTACCAAAGTCCTATTTCCGGTTAGCGTAAACTGATAATTAGAACTTGTAGATACCACCACATTATTGTCTGTCCAATTAGTAAAGGTATAACCCGCATTTGCTGAGGCCGTAACTGTTACTGATGAACCTGTAGGGTATGCTCCAGCGCCACTTGTATTTCCACCAACAGCAGGAGAAGAAGATAAATTAACAGATGAGTTACCAACTGGAATCGGAATAAAATTAGCTACTAAAGCCCTATTCCCATTCACTTTAAAAGTATAGCTGGTACTAGTAGAAACAATGGTTCCATTTTCTGTCCAGTTGGTGAATACGAAAGTGGGTAGCGCAGTAGCGGTAACAGTAGTTGTAGAACCTTGCGCAAAATTTCCTGCACCATTAGGTATTCCACCAGCCGTCGGGTTTGCAGTTAATGAAATATTTGGAATAGAAGTAAATGTCCAAACATAATCTGCCTGTAAGGCTGTACGTAAGGTATCCCTTGCTCCAGTTGTTACAGTTCCAGTGTAAAGAACATAAGGATTTAATGGAACAGTTGGTTTGAAGGTGTAAACAGCTGGATTTGCAGTTGCTGCAATTGTACCGTCAACCAAAACACCATTTTGTTTAATTGTGAATGTAGTCTTATTGATGGTTGCTGCATTCATTGCGGTATTAAAGGTAAGTGTAACCGTTTTATCTAATACAACGTCTACTGCTTTATCCATTGGATCTGTCGTAACCTTAGGGCAAAGTCCAACAACTTCTCCTGTGAAGGTATCTTTTTTACAAGCAGTTATGAAAATTCCAAAAAATAATAATAAAGCTCCAATAGTTTGGAGAGTTTTGATGTAGCCTTTGTTTTTGAATATGTTCAAATTCAAAGTAGTTTTTTTATTCATGATGAATTAAGTTAAGTGATGGGTCTTTTAATTCCATTGTTGGAATTTTGGACTTTATAGAATAACATATACAAAGTGAGTGCTTACTTTGATTTTTAAGATACGAAGCAGAACTATAGTATTTTTTTTTTGAGTAAAATACGGTCTCTATAGGGTAGCAGCTCTGTTATTAATTAAGAATCAGCTCATTTAAAAAAAGTGATAATAATTTATTATTTCTTTAAATTATTTAATTTAAAGTACAAAGAAATAGAATTTATGCTCTAAAATGGGGAATAAGTGTAGTCTCAGGACTAATTGATTAAAATTAATTCTGATTTTAATACACTTTAATACACTTTATAGAATATAATTTGGGATATATAAAAATTTATTAATTTTTGTCTATCGTTTAATATAGGATTTTGCTTTTTTTGTTTTGAAACCCAGATTCTTTAGTAGATTGTGTTCATGAAGTATTTCACAATTTTATTTTTGATATTATCTTCCTTTGTTGTAAAAGCTCAACAATACGATATATTAATAAAAAATGCTAGGATTTTAGATGGAACAGGAAACAGCTGGTATAAATCTGACCTAGCAGTTAAAGGAAATTTGATTGTAAAAATTGCCCCATTCATTAATGGTAGCGCTACCAAAGTGATTGATGCAAAAAATAATATACTTTCCCCAGGCTTTATAGACGTTCATACACACATTGAAGGAGACGAAGCCAAAACGCCAACTGCACAAAGTTTTGTTTACGATGGAGTGACTTCGGTAATTACCGGTAATTGCGGTTCTTCCCAAACCAATATCAAAAAATATCTTGATTTCATTGATTCTGTTAAACTATCTATTAATGTGGGCGTTTTAATCGGGCATAATGATGTGAGAAAATTGGTGATGGGAAAAGCAAATCGGGACCCATTAGCACAGGAGTTAGAAAAAATGGAAGCGATTGTAGCGCAGGGAATGAAGGATGGTGCTGTTGGCTTATCAACAGGCTTGATTTACATTCCAGGGACTTATACCAAAACACCTGAGATTGTGGCCTTGGCGAAAGTTGCTTCCAAATATCATGGAGTTTACGCCACACACATGCGCAGCGAATCTGATCAAGTTAAAGAAGCCATCACAGAGGCTTTAACAATAGGGAAAGAAGCGAATTTACCAGTGGAAATTTCTCATTTTAAAATTGGTGGTCAACAGAATTGGGGAGAAAGCGTCCAAACCTTGGCTATGGTAAAACAAGCCCGTTTAGAAGGAATGGATGTGACTATCGACCAATATCCCTATACAGCGAGCAGCACTTCCATCAGCACTTTAGTTCCTGATGATATTTTAGCAGACGGGCAGGATTCCATCAATGCCAGGTTAGCTAATCCTGAAATCAGAAAGAAAGCGATTGAAGAGATGTTAGCTAGTTTAAAAAGAAGGAAATTGAAGCATTTTGATTATGCGGTAGTTGCTTATTATACTCCTGATACTTCTTATAATGGTAAAAGCATCGAAGAAATTAATTTGATGCGTGGAGGAAAACATCAGGCTAAAGCTGAAGCAGAAACGGTTTTATGTATCACGGAGCATGGCGGAGCAAGTGCTGTTTTTCATGGAATGGGAGATGATGATTTGAAAAACATCATGAAATATCCTTTTAATATGCCTGCTTCCGATGCTGGAATCAGAGAATTTGGAGCAGGAATGCCTCATCCAAGAGGATATGGAACCAATGCTCGAGTATTAGGAAAGTATGTGAGAGAAGAGCATATAATAACTTTAGAGGAAGCAATTAGAAGAATGACTTCATTACCCGCTCAAAAATTTCAATTGAAAGACCGTGGTTTAATTAAAGAAGGAATGAAAGCGGATATTGTGATTTTTAATCCTGAAACAGTAATTGATAAAGCCACTTATGAGAAACCCCATGCATTTTCCACCGGTTTTGAATATGTTTTAGTGAATGGGGGCTTAACGGTGGAGAATGGAAAACATACTGGAGCAAGAAATGGAATGGCTTTAAGACATGCTTATTAACAATTGAGTTTAGTCTATTGATTTTGTCTAGAGTACGTACCTTTGGTTTTAAATAAAAAAAAATGAGCAATAATAGCGTTTGCCCTAAGTGCAATTCAGAATTTACTTACCAAGACCAGGACCATATGGTTTGCTCTCAATGCTTTCATGAATGGGTCCCATCGGAGGAAACTGTAGAAGCAGATGCAACGGATAAAGTTTTAGACTCAAATGGTAATGAATTGGTTAACGGCGATTCGGTGATGGTAATAAAAGATCTCCCTGTAAAAGGTTCACCTAAACCTTTAAAAGCAGGAACTAAAGTTAAAAACATTCGCTTGACAGATGGCGATCATAATATCTCTTGTAAAATTGATGGATTTGGTGCGATGAATTTAAAATCGGAGTTTGTGAAAAAGGTGTAGGTTTTTTGCGTAAAAGATAGAAATGCCCGTCTGAACGTAACCTACCATTAGGACACATCTAAGTTTCAAAAGCGGCAAGTTTCCAGCCCTGATAAATATTTTCAAATTTATCAAGTCCTCTTTTTATGATTATGGGTCCTGCTAGTTGTGATTTACAATTTCCTTTCCAACCTCCTAATCTGGCAATAATCCAGCTAGCCCAAGAGAGTTTATTTTTTGAGTATGGATTACTTGTTTTATTGGTTTTAGGTAAATGATTTTTTTCAATAGCAGTTAAACAATGGATCTCTTGGTGATCAAACACTTCACTAATCTCTTGACTGTCCTCTTTTCCATAGGCTAGATAAAGTTGCATCACTCTTAATGCAGTATTTAATACTAATATAAATAGTTTTCTAATTGCCCATCCGGTTTCTAATGGGCTATCTTCTATTTGGAAACCTTGCTTTTTTAGTAAACGAAACAGTTGTTCAATATACCATCGCTGTTTATATCTGTAAACAACCATTAAGGCTTCTTCTAAGCTTAAAGTGACTTGATCTGTTAGCAATCTCCAGCAAATACAATCTTTAGTATCATTATTTTTTTCTTTTACCTCTATTACGTATAATTCTTTTTCTTCTATAATTCCTTTACTTACACCTTTAGTGGGCTTTTTGATACTTACTTTTTGGTATCTTACTTCCATCTCAACAACTCTTTTGTTTTTATTCTTACGAAGGTCGGCTGGTAGGGATAGTAAATATTCTCCTAAAACAGGAGCCTCTTTCAGTACTGAATATAGCTTAGACCCATCGGCTAATCTTCGGTTGTCTCTGCTTCGAATAATCAAACTGGTACGATGATCAGGGATTAAGCAGAACTGTTCATAAATATCTCCCTCTCTATCCTGAATAATAGTAATATGGGTGGCTTGTGCTAAATTCTCCTTAGCTTTATTACTTGCTTTAATCCACTTATATGATTCTTTCTCTTCTATTGGTTCTGTTTTATAAATTCTGGTAGTATTATTTGATTTGTCACTTGTGCGATTCCATAACTGAAGGTCACAAAAACCAAGAATACTTTCGTTATTGGCATCCAGCACCAAGCTTACATGAGAAAGAAAACCTAATCCTAATTTATTGCCTACCAAACCTAATCCACTCGCTGGTTTGATGTTTTTAGCATTCTTACTTAAACCCATAGAACTGCTGTCCTGAATCACCAAAACCTCTCTCCCCACTGCGTTTTTGGAACATCTTTGGGTCATTTCACTAATCAAACTAGATTCCTTAACAGACTCATTACCCAAAAATCGATAAAACCCTTTCTGCTCTGCTTCGCTTTTAGTCGCTGAATGTATAATAGAAGATCTGCTTACCAGTAAGGAGGATGAAATCATTTCTGCTCGACGCTCCAGCCGCTTATCTCCTAAAATTCCTTCAAAATCTGGCTTTTGTTTTATATGTTCCATCTCTCAAAGATATTTTATATTTGTGTCCTAATGGTAGCTGAACGTAACGGGTAGGGATACCTGCCTCTTGTGGCTAAGGTCTGAGTAGTATGAATGGATATCCTGGTACTTTTTCAGCACACGCTATCATTAATTTCATTAGTAAAATAGTTCGCTAAGTTTATCAACCCAGTCTTCGGGCCTCCATCATCTGACCTCCGACTTCCCCCCAATCAAAATTATTTCTCCCAACCTATTGAAAATCAAAAAATAAAATCTTACTTTTGCAGTCCTTTTGCTTAGGGATGTTAAAAGCTCTGAGACAGAAGATTAAAAAATAGTAACTAAAATTTAAAAAAGCTTAATGCCAACCATTCAACAATTAGTTAGGAAAGGTAGAGTAGCTCTGGAGGATAAGAGTAAATCCCCAGCGTTGGACAGCTGTCCACAGCGAAGAGGCGTATGTACCCGTGTATATACTACTACCCCTAAAAAACCAAACTCAGCAATGCGTAAAGTTGCCCGTGTTCGTTTAACCAATGGAAAAGAGGTGAACGCATATATTCCGGGTGAAGGTCACAACTTACAGGAACACTCTATTGTTTTGGTACGTGGTGGAAGAGTGAAAGATTTACCAGGTGTACGTTATCACATCGTACGTGGTGCATTAGATACAGCAGGAGTTGCAGGAAGAAATCAGCGTCGTTCTAAATATGGTACTAAAAAACCTAAACCAGGGCAAGTTGCAGCAGCACCAGCAAAAGGTGGTAAAAAGAAATAATTAAACGGAGGACAAGACAATGAGAAAATCGAAACCAAAAAAGAGAATCATTCTGCCTGACCCAAAGTTTAACGACGTGATGGTTACCAGATTTGTAAATAACATGATGTATGATGGAAAAAAATCCATTGCATACGATATATTCTACGGAGCTATAGAAATTGTAGAAACTAAAACCAGTGAAAATGGTTTAGAGCAATGGAAAAAAGCATTAGTGAACATTAGCCCAGCTGTTGAAGTAAAATCAAGACGTGTGGGTGGTGCTAACTTTCAAGTTCCAACAGAAGTAAGACCAGAGCGTAAAACCGCTTTAGGTATGAAATGGTTAATTAATTTCAGCAGAAAACGTGGCGAAAAAACCATGACTGAGAAATTAGCTGGTGAAATCATATCTGCAGCAAAAGGTGAAGGTGCGGCTGTAAAGAAGAAAGAAGATACACATAAAATGGCGGAGGCTAACAAAGCTTTCTCTCACTTTAGATTCTAAGATTACAGATTAAATAGATTAATTTGATTACACCGATTTTTAGCCTCAAACTATTAATCGGTGTAATTATTTAAAATCCCAATAAAAACATTTATAATGTCAAGAGATTTAAGATATACAAGAAACATTGGAATTGCTGCCCACATTGATGCGGGTAAAACAACAACAACAGAGCGTATTCTTTACTATTCTGGTGTGAGCCATAAAATTGGTGAGGTACATGATGGTGCTGCAACAATGGACTGGATGGCACAAGAGCAAGAACGTGGTATTACCATTACTTCTGCTGCCACTACAGTTGATTGGAAATATAGAGGTCAAAATTACCATATCAATATTATTGATACTCCAGGACACGTAGATTTTACTGTTGAGGTAAACCGTTCTTTACGTGTGTTAGACGGATTAGTATTTTTGTTTTCTGCAGTTGATGGTGTTGAGCCACAATCAGAAACTAACTGGCGTTTAGCAAATAATTACAACGTATCTCGTATTGGCTTTGTTAACAAAATGGACAGAGCTGGTGCCGATTTCTTAAAAGTTGTTAAGCAGGTGAAAGATATGTTGGGAAGTAATGCTGTGCCATTACAAATTCCTATCGGTTCTGAAGACGGTTTCAAAGGAGTGGTTGATTTAATCAACTGGAGAGGAATTATCTGGAATGAAGAAGATAAAGGAATGACTTTTACAGAAATTCCTATTCCTGAAGATTTGATTGAAGAAGCAACAGAGTGGAGAGAGAAATTGTTAGAATCAGTTGCTGATTATGATGAATCTTTAATGGAGAAATTTTTTGATGCTCCAGAAACCATTACTGAGCGTGAAATCTTAGATGCGTTACGTAAAGCAGTGATTGATGCTTCTATTGTTCCTATGGTTTGTGGCTCATCTTTCAAAAATAAAGGCGTACAAACCATGTTGGATTATGTGATGGAATTATTGCCTTCTCCAATGGATCAAGAAGCTATTAAAGGAACTCACCCAGATACTGGTGCTGAATTAACACGTAAGCCAGATGAGAAAGGACCATTTGCAGCTTTAGCTTTTAAAATTGCAACAGATCCTTTCGTAGGTCGTTTATGTTTCATCAGAGTTTACTCTGGAAACTTAGAGGCAGGTTCTTATATTTATAACGTACGTTCAGGAAACAAAGAACGTATTTCAAGGATTTTCCAAATGCATGCTAACAAGCAAAACCCAATTCCTAACGTAGGGGCTGGAGATATTGCTGCGGTAGTTGGATTTAAAGATATCAAAACTGGAGATACACTTTGCGAAGAAAAGAATCCAATTATTTTGGAATCAATGAACTTCCCTGATCCTGTTATTGGATTAGCTATTGAGCCAAAAACTCAGGCTGATATGGATAAACTAGGTATGGCCTTAAATAAATTGGCTGAAGAAGATCCAACCTTCAAAGTTCATACGGATGAAGATTCTGGTCAAACCATTATCCAAGGTATGGGCGAGCTTCACTTAGATATTTTAATGGATCGTTTAAAGCGTGAATTTAAAGTAGAAGTAAACCAAGGTGCGCCACAAGTTGCTTACAAAGAAGCAATTACTGGTACTACTCAGCACAGAGAAACTTACAAAAAACAAACAGGTGGTCGTGGTAAATTTGCTGATATTCAAATTATCATTTCTCCGAATGATGATGATAAAACAGGTCTTCAGTTTGTGAATGAAATTTCTGGTGGATCTATTCCACGTGAATTTATTCCATCTGTTCAAAAAGGATTTGAAGGATCTTTAGCAAACGGTGTTTTAGCTGGTTACCCAGTAACAGGTATGAAAGTTCGTTTAATTGATGGATCATTCCACGCTGTCGATTCAGATGCTTTATCTTTTGAATTAGCAGCCCGTAACGCATATCGCGAAGCATTGCCAAAATGTAAGCCGGTGTTAATGGAGCCAATCATGAAGATTGAAGTGTTAACTCCCGAAGAAAATATGGGAGATGTAATGGGTGACTTAAACAGAAGAAGAGGTCAGTTACAAGGTATGGATACGAGAGCAGGAGCTCAAGTAATTAAAGCCTTAGTTCCGCTTTCAGAAATGTTTGGTTATGTGACTCAGTTACGTACCATTACTTCTGGTAGAGCAACTTCTACAATGGAGTTTGATCATTACGAACCAGCACCTAAAACTGTGATGGAGGAAGTAATTGCAAAAGCTAAAGGAAAAGTAAACGCATAGAAGTTATAGATTGTAAGTTTAAAGTTATAAGTGAAAACTTAGTATACTTAAGACTTATAACCTATTACTTAAAACTTTGCAATAAAAATAAACCCGCTTACCGTTACAAATAGCTCTAACGATTAAGCATAAAACAAAAGCAATGAGCCAAAGAATCAGAATTAAATTAAAATCTTACGATTACAACCTGGTAGATAAATCTGCTGAGAAAATTGTAAAAACTGTGAAACCTACGGGTGCAGTAGTTAGTGGTCCAATTCCTCTTCCAACCGAGAAGAAAATTTACACTGTCCTGCGTTCTCCGCATGTGAACAAAAAAGCAAGAGAGCAATTTCAATTGTGTTCTTACAAAAGATTGTTAGACATCTATAGTGCTTCAGCAAAAACAGTTGATGCTTTGATGAAGTTGGAATTGCCTTCAGGTGTTGAAGTTGAAATCAAAGTCTGATAAATTTTAAAATTATTTAAAAAGCCCTTTCTGAATTTTCAGAAGGGGCTTTTTTTGTTGGTATATTTTTATTGTTAAACCAGTAGAACATGACTATATTTGTCAGGTATTTTTTAGTCATTAAATCATGAATAATAAAATCAAAGAAACGAGGATTAACAAAAACCTTAAAATACGAGAAGTCGCAGAAGCACTAAAGGTAGACGCATCTTTAATCAGTAAGTTCGAAAGTGGGAGCAGAAAACCAACTAGGGAACAAGTGATTAAAATTGCTCATTTACTAGAATTGGATGCGCATGATTTATTGATAGACTGGTTTAGTAATCAAATAGTTGAAGATATTGGCTATGGAGACTTTGCATTAGAAGTGCTGTCTGTTGCTGAAGAAAAAATTAAGTATCATGCAAAAGTTGATCACCAACATAAAGGTAGTTTAGAAATCCTTTTAGATGAAATTGATGATTTAAAGGTTAAATTAAATGAATACAGAAAATTAGATAGTTATAGAATAAGCCAAGCTTTGGAATTGGAATATACTTTTGAAAGTAACAGGATTGAAGGAAATACGCTTACGCTGAGAGAAACAGATTTGGTGGTTAATGAAGGGATTACTATTTCTGGAAAAACTATGCGGGAACATTTAGAAGCCATCAATCACAAAGAGGCTATAAATTATTTAAAGGAGTTGATTCAGAAGGATTCAGATTTTTCTGAAAGAGATTTATTGCAACTACACGCTTTGATACTAAAGGGGATTGATTCTAAATATGCTGGTAATTACCGTGATGTTCAAGTAATGATAAATGGGAGTAGACATTTACCCCCACAACCTTATATCATCAAAAAGCAAATGGAAGAGCTATTTTTTTGGTATGTGGCGCATAAAAATCAATTGCACTCAGTTGTATTGGCTGCGGAGTTGAGTGAAAGATTGGTAACCATACACCCTTTTATAGATGGAAATGGTAGAACTTCAAGGTTAATTATGAACCTTGTTCTTTTAAAGAATGGATATGTAATAGCTAATATTAAAGGTGATGCAGAAAATAGAATGAAATATTACCAGACGCTAGAAAATGCTCAAGTAGAAGGGAAAAAGGAAGATTTTCATCTATTTGTGGCTAATGAAGAACTGCAATCGCTAAAAAGATACTGTAATATTCTAGGAGTTTAATTAATTTAATGGTATAGCTGGTCTCTATTTTTAATACACTAAAAATAATGGTTTAGTTTATATTTATCTGATTCAACTTTTTTCTATCTTTTTATTAAAGGAATCTATTCTTCTTATCAAATTTCTATCTTAGCC
This sequence comes from Bacteroidota bacterium, assembly GCA_018828585.1. GTDB lineage: Bacteria > Bacteroidota > Bacteroidia > Sphingobacteriales > Sphingobacteriaceae > Pseudopedobacter. Next base: position 45,400 of record JAHJVW010000034.1, on the reverse strand, counting down.
ACCATGAAAATCGGTATCATCGGATTAGGAGATATGGGTAAATTGTATGCCCTTACTTTTGCTAAAGCAGGCCTTACAGTTGTGGGATGCGATATACCAGAACATAAATCAGCTTTACAGGAAGAATTAGCTCCTTTCGATATTCAAATTTTAGATGATTCCAGAGAAGTTTCTCATGTTGCCGATTTCATTTTTTATGCGGTAGAAGCTGAAAAAATAGATGAAGTGGTTTCCCAAACAGCATACGCAACTAAGTCTGGCGCAATAGTTACGGGTATGACTTCTGTTAAAACACCCGAAGTGGCTGCTTTTGAAAAATACCTTCCTACGGATAGTGAGATTATATTAACGCATGCTTTACATGGTCCTGGATTCGAAACCAAAGGGCAAAAACTGATTGTTGCTCCACATCGCATCAGCAAAAAGAATTATCAAAAGGCATTGAAGGTTTTAAAATTATTAGAATCTGAAATAATCGAACTAGAAGATTATCATCAGCATGACCAAATCATGGCAGATACACAAGCCGTTACCCATATGGGTTTCGAAAGTATGGGTACAGCTTGGAAAAATGCAGGAACTTATCCTTGGGAAAGTGGTGCTTATGTATCAGGAATTGATAACGTAAAGATTTTAACTACGCTTAGGATATTTAGTTACAAGGCTCACATTTATGCGGGATTGGCTATCCTAAATCCTTATGCCTCCAAACAGATTGAAGCTTATGCGCAATCTGAATCTGCTTTATTTAAGATGATGATTCAGGAAGATGAAGCAAATTTCCGTGAACGAATTTATAAAGCGAGGGATTTTGTTTTTCATGAACAGCATGACTTAATTTTATTTGATGATGCCATCATGAAAGAATTTAGCATAGGTGATAATAGCGCATTGGCAAAATCAAATTCGCATTTGAGTTTATTGGCAATGGTTGATGCTTGGTATCAACTTCAGATTAATCCTTATGATAACCTTGTTGGGCAAACGCCCCCTTTCAAACTTCGTTTAGGGATAGTTGAATATTTATTTAAAAATGATGAATTGTTAGAAGAAACTATCCGAACTGCATTATATGATAAAAGTATCAGAGGAGATGATTTGGAATTTCATACCGCGGTGAGAGAATGGGCGTCTATTATTAAATACAAAGATATGGAGGGTTACAAATCCCATTTTAAAGCGGCGAAAGATTTTTTCGAACCCTTGTTAGAAAAAGGAAGAGAACAAAGTGCGCTTTTAATTAAAAGATTAAGCTAATTTTTAATTTCCTTTAAAACTGATTTCAGTTCTTGAAATCATTAAATCAGTTTCATTTTTAAGGTTTTGCATTAGCTGGCTGTAGCATTGCTTTACAAAAGCCAGTTCTTTGGCTGTTTTTCGCAGCGAAAAACCAAAGCAATAGTGAAGTGCTAAATACAGCGTTTAAACGTCCTACTTTTCATTTGAAGAAATATTGGCAAACATTTAGATATCGGAGGATAAATCAGATATCAAATGGAAAATCAGTTACAAGAAAAAATATATATGAATGGTATGGGTGCCATTTTGCATGAGAGTGGGGTGTTTTTTAGAGTATGGGCCCCTCATGCCCAAGAAGTCTTTATAACAGGAGATTTTAATAATTGGAACCAAAAGGAGTTTAAATTGGATCATGAGGATAATGGTTATTTCGGGAGTAATGTTTCATCTGCTAAAGTAGGTAATCAATATAAATTTGTTATTCAAACCGAGCAAGGAAATTTATTGAAAAATGACCCTTATGCTAGGGAAATGACTAATTCGGCGGGAAATTCTGTGGTGTATGATAACCATGCTTTCGATTGGGGTGATGATGAATCTTTTATGCCGTATTGGAATGAGGCGGTAATATATGAGTTGCATTTAGGGACCTTTAATGTGAAAGAAGAAGGGAAACCAGGAGATTTCTTGACGCTAAAAGAAAAGTTACCTTATTTAAAAGAATTAGGAATCAATGTGATAGAAATTATGCCTCCGTTTGAATTTCCTGGAGGTTTTTCATGGGGATATAATCCATCTTATCCATTCGCAATTGAATCTGAGTACGGTGGTCCGGATGCGCTAAAGGAATTGGTGAAAGCCGCACATGTTATGGGCATAGCAGTAATGTTAGATGCTGTCTATAACCATTTTGGTCCATCTGATTTAGATCTTTGGCAATTTGATGGTTGGAGTGAGAACGGAAAGGGCGGAATTTATTTTTATAACGATTGGAAGTCACAAACGCCATGGGGAGATACTCGTCCTGATTATGGAAGAGAAGAGGTGAGAAAATATATCAGAGATAATGCGATGATGTGGTTGGAGGAATTTCATGTAGATGGACTAAGAATGGATATGATTCCATATATCAGAAATGTCCATGCAGATGAAAATCCAGATAGTAGATTAGATGAAGGTCTAGATCTTTTAAGATGGATAAATAAGGAGATTTCTGAAAAATATCCATATAAATTAACTGTTGCAGAAGATTTACATCAATTAGATTGGGTAACTGATAGGGTTGGCGAGGGTGATGGTTTAGGTTTTGGTAGCCAGTGGGACGCTACATTTGTTCATCCGGTAAGAAAAATATTAACCGAACAGAATGATGAGAATCGAAGTATGGATGATGTAGTTATTGCGCTAACCAAACGCTACAGTAATGATTATTTTAGACGGGTAATTTATACAGAATCGCATGATGAAGTTGCTAATGGAAGTGCTCGAGTTGCAGAAGAAATAGCCAATGGAGATGTGAATAATTGGTTCTCTAAGAAACGAGCATCTTTAGGTGTTGCAATGGTTTTAACTGCGCCAGGTATCCCTATGCTATTTCAGGGGCAAGAACTTTTAGAAGATAAATGGTTCTCTGATACTGACCCTATTGACTGGAAAAGACTCGATAAATTTAATGGCTATTTTAACCTTCATAAAGATTTAATCTCTTTGAGATTGAATAAGAAAGGTTTTACGAACGGCTTAACTGGTCAGCATATTCAAATAATTAGAAAAGATGACGAGCAAAAAATTGTTGCTTTTCAAAGATGGAAGGATGGAGGTCCTAAAGATACTACTGTGATTATATTAAATTTTGCCGACTCTGATAAATCAGTTTATCGAGTTGGATTTCCAGAAAAAGGTTTGTGGAAAATTCGTTTCAACTCTGACTGGAAAGGATACGATGAAGAATTTGGAGATTATGATTCTTTTGATGTAGAAACTCAAGATGAAAATTGTGATGGTTTTGAGCAGAGTGCCGAAGTTTCTATTGCACCTTATACAGCCATTATCTTGTCGAAAGATTAATATGTTAGAGACTTATTTTTTGATATACTATTTCATAATGGGAAATAAACAACAAAAGAAGCTGCCTCATTTATTTTGAAACAGCTTCTTTTTAATTCACTAAAAAAATATGAGACTTAATTCTTAATCTCCTTACCTAATTTTTAACTTTTATAGTATCGTCAGTGATTTTTGTTTTTTGGTCGCCAGATTTAATTTTCATGTCAGTACCATCAATTTTAATTTTAGAAGTATCTGTTTTAATTTTTATTTCATCACCATCTATTTTGATTTTCATATCATCCAATTTGTATTTTCCGTTACCAAGATTAATCAGCATATGATTCACCGTTAATCCATTTTGATAAATGGTATCCAAAGTAATCGGATTATAATAAAATTCAATTGGGATTTGAGTAATACTATCAATTGCAACTCCAGTTATTGGATCAGGTATCACATAAACTTTTTTTCCAGTACTTAAATTCACATAACTCCCAGATTTTACAGTAGGCTTATCAACTTTCATCATTCCTTCTTCAGAAGTGTTAATTGTTGAATCAGATTCGTTTGAAGTGTTTTTGGCATTGTTACATGCAGTAGAAATACTTGCGAGTACAACTAAGCTTAATATTAATTTTTTTTTCATGATTTATTTGTTTTAGTCCTTATATTTTACTTTTTTCTCGCCGTCTTTAATTTTAATTTTTTTGTTGTCAGTTTTAATTTTTGTTTCGTCACCGTCAATTTTGATTTTCACATTTTCAGCATTACTTTTAAACTCATCGCCATCAGATTTAATCTTTGCATTATCAACCATATAAGAACCTTCTGGGGTTTTTATTAACGCATTATTGACAACAATTCCTGTTTTACCATAAATAGTATCTTTTGTTTCTAAATTAACATAAAAGTCTACAGGCTCTTTTGTTATACTGTCAATTGCATAACCTGTTGTTGGATCTTTTATGATTGTTACTTTTTCTCCACTTTTAAGATTCTCATATTTTCCTGCATTTTTATTACAAGCAACAGTGAGTAAAATTGGAGTAATCATTAATGCTGTTTTGAATAAGGTTTTGAATGTTTTCATGATTTAATTTTTTAGTTCACTAATTGTTTACAATAAGTAGACCATTGATATTTTATTGCAATAAAATATCTCTAAAGGTAAATCTGTATTTTTTTAATTGTATACGATAGAAAACACTTTCTATTTTTCAGGTCAAGCAGTGCTTAAATATTCTCTTTAATTTAATCTTATAATTAGGGAAGTTAAGACGCTTTTTTATTTAGAATTCACCTTATTAAAAAAATATGAAAAATAAGTGCATAAGTGTTTGATAATTAATAAGACTTTCCTATCTTTGCCGTCCCTTTTAGGGATATTATATCCACCTTGAACGAAGCCCTACTGCTTCGATGGGTGTTAATTAAATTAAGAAATGTCAGGAATAATTGGAAAAAAAGTAGGAATGACCAGCATTTTCGACGCAGAGGGTAAAAACATACCATGTACTGTGATTGAAGCTGGACCTTGTGTTGTAACACAAGTTAAAACCATCGAGAATGATGGCTATGCTGCTGTGCAGTTAGCTTACGATGAGAAAAAAGAAAAAAACACTACTTCTTCTTTAAAAGGTCATTTTGCGAAAGCAGGTTCTACACCTAAGCGTAAGGTTGTGGAATTTAAGTATTTCACAGAAGACAAAACTTTAGGAGACACTGTAGATGTTAATCTTTTTGTAGAAGGAGACTACGTTGATGTAGTGGGTACTTCTAAAGGTAAAGGTTTTCAAGGTGTTGTAAAACGCCACGGATTTAGCGGTGTGGGTATGCAAACTCACGGTCAGCATAACCGTTTAAGAGCTCCTGGTTCATTAGGTGCTTCTTCATATCCTTCAAGAGTATTTAAAGGAATGAGAATGGCAGGTAGAACAGGTGGTGATAGAGTGAAAATTCAAAACCTACAAATCGTTAAAGTTTTTGCTGAGCAAAATTTATTAGTAGTAAGCGGATCTATTCCGGGCGCTAAGGGTTCGTACGTATTAATCGAGAAGTAAGATGGAAGTTAAAGTATTAAACGTCTCAGGTAAAGAAACAGGTGCCAAGGTGCAGCTTTCTGAGGATATCTTCGGTATCGAACCAAATGATCATGCTATTTACTTAGATGTAAAACAGTTTTTAGCTAATCAGCGTCAAGGAACTCATAAGTCTAAACAACGTAATGAGATTGCAGGTTCTACCCGTAAGTTATACAAGCAAAAAGGAACAGGTGGTGCAAGAGCAGGAAGTATTAAGTCTCCATTATTTAATGGTGGTGGTAGAATTTTCGGTCCTCAACCACGTGATTATAGCTTTAAGTTAAATAAGAAACTAAAAGCATTAGCTCGTAAATCGGCATTAGCTTATAAAGTTAAAGATAACAGTGTAGTAGTTTTAGAGGATTTCAATTTCGAAACTTCAAAAACTAAAAACTTTGCCAGCTTATTAGGGGCATTAAATTTTGTAGGGCAAAAAACTTTAATAGTTCTTGCTTCAGCAAATGATAATGTTTACTTATCAAGTAGAAATATTCAAGGTACAAAAGTAATCACTGCTGATCAGTTAAATACATATGATGTATTAAACGCTGGAAAATTAGTATTAACTACCGGTTCGGTAAAAACATTGGAGGAGGCATTAGCCAAGTAATATGGAAATCTTAAAAAAACCTGTATTAACAGAAAAAGCCACTATGTTAACTGAAAAGTTGAACCGTTATACTTTTCAGTGTGATCATAGAGCAAACAAATTACAAATCAAATCAGCAGTAGAAGCCATGTATGGTGTAACTGTAACGTCAGTAAATACAACAGTTGTTGTTGGAAAATTAAAAACAAGATCAACTAAAGCTGGCATGGTTTCAGGTAGAGCTGCAAAACTTAAAAAAGCAGTGATTACCTTAAAAGAAGGTGAAGTTATTGACTTTTATAGCAATATTTAATTGAATTATGGGCTTAAGAAAATTTAAACCAGTAACACCAGGAACACGTTTCAGAGTGGGTAGTGATTTCAGTGAAATTACTACAAGTACTCCAGAAAAGTCTCTTACTGTAAAAAGTAGTAAGTCGGGTGGTCGTAACAATACTGGTAAAATGACTATGCGTTATATCGGTGGGGGTCACAAGCAATTGTACCGATTAATAGATTTTAAACGCGACAAAAAAGATATCCCCGCAACAGTAGCAACTATAGAATACGATCCAAATCGTACTGCCCGTATTGCGCTGTTACATTATGCTGATGGTGAAAAAAGATACATCGTTGCACCTGAAGGGTTGCAAGTTGGATCAAAAGTAATTGCAGGTGATGCAGTTGTGCCAGAAGTTGGAAACAACATCAAATTAGCTAACATTCCTCTTGGATCAATAATTCATAATATTGAATTAACTCCAGGTAGAGGTGCACAAATTGCAAGGAGTGCTGGTGCTTATGCTCAATTAGCAGCAAGAGACGGTAAATATGCAACTGTGAAAATGCCTTCAGGTGAAACACGTATGATTTTGGTAACTTGTACTGCTACTATTGGTTCAGTTTCAAACTCAGAACATGCCAATGAGGTTTTAGGTAAAGCTGGAAGAAAACGTTGGTTAGGAAGAAGGCCAAGAGTAAGAGGTGTTGCGATGAACCCAGTAGATCACCCAATGGGTGGTGGTGAGGGTAGATCATCAGGTGGTCACCCACGTTCAAGAAAAGGGTTATTGTCAAAAGGTTTCAAAACCCGTGATAAGAAGAAATACTCAAATCGTTTCATCATAGCTAGGAGGAAGAAATAATGGCTCGTTCGATAAAAAAAGGACCTTATATAGATCACAACGTAGAGAAGAAAGTATCTACGATGAATGATGCAGGTAAAAAGACCGTAATTAAAACTTGGTCAAGAAGATCAATGATTTCTCCGGATTTCGTAGGTCATACATTTGCAGTACATAATGGAAATAAGTTTATTCCTGTTTACGTAACTGAAAATATGGTTGGTCATAAACTAGGAGAGTTTGCTCCAACCAGAACATTTAGAGGTCACGCTGAAAAAAGAAAATAATTAAGCAATGGAAGCAGTAGCAAAATTAAATAATTGCCCCACTTCACCTCGTAAAATGAGACTGGTTGTTGACCTGATCAGAGGAGAACGTGTAGAAAAGGCATTATATATCTTAAAATTTACCAATAAAGAAGCGGCTATAAGAGTTGAGAAACTATTATTATCTGCGATTAAAAATTGGGAATCAAAAAATGAGGGTCAACGCCCTGAGGATGCACAACTTTTCGTGAAAACGATTATGGTTGACGGTGGTCGTCAGTTAAAGCGTTTAAGACCAGCGCCTCAAGGTCGTGGATACAGAATTCGTAAGCGTTCTAACCATGTAACTTTGGTAGTAGATAGTAAGAATGTTGAACCTCAAACTAATTAATAAGTAGAAATGGGACAAAAAGCTAATCCAATAGGACTCAGATTAGGAATCATCAAAGGATGGGACTCTAACTGGTATGGCGGTAACAAATACGCAGATAAATTAGTTGAGGACGAAAAAATTCGTAAATACATCTCTGCTCGTATTGCAAAAGGTGGTGTTTCTAAAGTAGTCATCGAAAGAACTTTAAAGCGTATCACTGTAACTATTCACACTGCTCGTCCGGGTATTGTAATAGGTAAAGGTGGCCAGGAAGTAGACAAGATTAAAGAAGAGTTGAAGAAACTAACTAAAAAGGATGTTCAAATCAATATTTTCGAAATCAAACGTCCTGAGTTAGATGCTCAATTAGTAGCTGACGGTGTTGCTAAACAACTAGAAGCAAGAATTTCTTTTAGAAGAGCAATGAAAACATCTATTGCTGCTACCATGAGAATGGGTGCTGAAGGAATTAAAATAATGTGTTCTGGCCGTTTAGGCGGAGCAGAGATGGCTCGTAGCGAACAATATAAAGATGGAAGAACTCCATTGCATACTTTGAGAGCTGATATAGATTATGCTTTAGGTGAAGCTTTAACTACCTATGGAAAAATAGGTGTTAAAGTATGGATTTGTAAAGGCGAAGTTTATGGTAAGAGAGATCTTTCTCCTAACATAGGTGCAAACACTGGTAAAGGTGGTAAGCCAGAAGGTGGAAACTTTGCTCCAAGAGGTGATCGTAATGACCGAGGAGATAGAAAAGGTGGAAACCGTGGTGGAAACAACAGAGGTGGTGCAGGTGCCGCAAGAGGAAAAAGAAATTAAAAACTATCGTTTAACGATTTAAGATTAAAGTAATGTTACAGCCAAAAAGAACGAAGTTCAGAAAGATGCAAAAAGGCAGAATGAAGGGGTTAGCCTCTCGTGGTGCTGAGTTGTCTTTTGGATCATTCGGAATAAAATCATTAGAAGAATGCTGGATTACCAGCCGTCAGATTGAAGCTGCCCGTATTGCCGTAACTCGTTTTATGAAACGTGAAGGTCAAGTATGGATTCGTATATTTCCTGATAAGCCAGTTACTAAAAAACCTGCAGAGGTTCGTATGGGTAAGGGTAAGGGTGCTCCAGAATATTGGGTTGCCGTTGTAAGACCAGGAAGAATCCTTTTCGAAGCAGAAGGTGTGCCATTTGAAGTAGCTAAGGAAGCAATGCGTTTAGCTGCACAAAAGTTACCAGTTCAAACAAAGTTTGTAGTACGTAGAGATTACGTAGAAGCATAATCATAACAACAATGAAATACTCAGAAATAAAAGATCTGTCTAACGAGGAAGTCGTTACCAGAATTCAGGAGGAGAAAGCAACTTTAACGAAGTTAAAATTTGCTCATGCAGTTTCTGCAATTGAAAATCCTACAAGAATAAACAAAGCGAGAAAGGTTGTTGCTCGCCTAAATACTGAATTAACTCAGCGTAAAGCTAAGACAGCTTCTGAAAGTAATTCATAATTTTTACAGTCGAAATGGAAAGAAAATTAAGAAAAACAAGATCTGGGTTAGTGATGAGCAATAAGATGGACAAGTCTATTGTAGTTGCAGTTGAGAGAAAAGTGAAGCACCCAATTTATGGTAAGTTCGTAAAGACGACTACCAAATTTATGGCTCATGACGAGAAAAATGATTGCGGTATCGGTGATACCGTTCTGATCATGGAGACACGTCCGCTGAGTAAGAATAAGAACTGGAGATTAGTTGAAATTTTAGAAAGGGCTAAATAAAATGGTACAACAAGAATCAAGATTGAATGTTGCCGACAACTCTGGAGCTAAAGAAGTTTTAGTGATTAGAGTGTTGGGCGGTACCGGTAAAAGATATGCCTCTATTGGTGATAAGGTGGTTGTAACTGTTAAAAGTGCAATTCCATCAGGAAACATCAAAAAAGGAACAGTATCTAAGGCCGTAGTTGTAAGAACTAAAAAGGAAATCAGAAGAAAAGACGGTTCTTATATCCGTTTCGACGATAACGCAGCTGTATTGTTAAACGCTCAAGATGAGCCAAGAGGTACTCGTATCTTTGGTCCAGTAGCTAGAGAGTTGCGTGAGAAACAATTCATGAAAATTGTATCATTAGCGCCGGAGGTTTTATAATATGGAAAAGAAAAATGTAAAACTAAATATCCGTAAAGGTGATTTAGTAAAAGTGATAGCCGGAGACTCTAAGGGTCAGCAAGGTAAGGTATTAGAAGTGATCACTAAAACTGATAGAGTTTTAGTAGAGGGAGCGAATATGGTTTCAAAGCACACTAAACCAAATGCAGCTAATCCAAACGGCGGAATTAATAAAATGGAAGCCCCAATTCATATTTCTAATGTTAGTTTAATTGACCCTAAATCAGGAAATGCAACTAGAATAGCTAAAAAGAGAAATGAAGATGGGAAAGTAATTAGAATAGCTAAAAAATCTGGGGAGGAAATTAAGTAATGGCTTACGCACCAAGATTAAAAAATAAATATAAAGAGGAAATTGTATCATCTTTGAAGGATAAATTCCAATATAAGAGTGTAATGCAAGTACCTAAGTTGCTCAAAATTGCGATTAACCAAGGTGTTGGCGCAGGAGTAACTGATAAGAAAGTAGTTGAATCAGCAATTTCTGAATTAACTACTATTACTGGACAACAAGCAGTTTCTGCAAAGTCTAAAAAAGATATTTCAAACTTCAAATTACGTAAGGGAATGCCAGTTGGTGTTCGTGTAACTTTACGCGATAATCAAATGTTTGAATTCTTAGATCGTTTGATTTCTGTTGCATTGCCTCGTATTCGTGATTTCAAAGGTATTAATGATAAAGGTTTTGATGGAAGAGGAAACTATACTTTAGGTGTTTCTGAACAAATCATATTCCCTGAAATCAATATCGATAAAATCAATAAAATTCAAGGTATGGATATCACTTTTGTAACTACAGCAGCTACTGATTTGGAAGCACTAGAGTTATTGAAGCAATTCGGTTTACCATTTAAAAATCATAACATAGTTCATAATGGCTAAAGAAGGAATAAAAGCTCGCGAGTTAAAGCGTCAGAAAATGGTTGCCAAATATGCTTCAAAAAGAGAAGCATTGAAAGCAGCTGGAGATTTTGAAGGTTTAGATAAATTACCTAAAAATTCTTCACCAGTTCGTTTACACAATCGTTGTAAACTAACAGGGCGCCCTAGAGGTTACATGCGTCAATTTGGTATTTCAAGGGTAACTTTCCGCGAAATGGCATTAGCAGGTAAAATCCCAGGAGTAAGAAAAGCCAGCTGGTAAATATAAAAACAAAACAATGAGGATTTTTTGTACCTTTGCGGTCCGAAAAATTCTTTTTATTTATAAATAATAAAATGTACACAGATCCAATCGCAGATTATCTTACAAGAGTAAGGAATGCCATAAAGGCCAACCACAGGGTTGTAGAAATTCCTGCATCAAACCTCAAAAAGGAAATTACAAAAGTACTTTTTGATAAAGGTTACATTACGAATTACAAGTTTGAAGATAATGATGTTCAAGGCACTATAAAAGTAGCTTTAAAATATCATCCAATAACTAAAATTCCTGCTATTCGCAGCATTGCGAGAGCAAGTAAACCAGGTTTGAGAAAGTATGCAGGTATGGGCAATATGCCAAGAGTATTAAATGGTTTAGGAATCGCTATCATGTCAACTTCTAAAGGTGTAATGACCGACAAAGAAGCGAAGCAATTAAATGTTGGCGGTGAAGTTTTATGTTACGTATACTAATTAGGAGGATAAAGAGATGTCAAGAATAGGAAAAGCCCCAATAGCAATCCCATCTGGTGTAACTTTTACATTAGCTTCTGATAATACAGTAACTGTAAAAGGCCCTAAAGGAGAATTGAGTCAGAAAGTTGATTCAGATATTACCGTATCTCAAGAAGATGGTAATATTTTAGTAACACGTCCATCAGAACAAAAACGTCACAAAGCATTACATGGTTTGTACCGTTCTTTGATCAACAATATGGTTGTTGGTGTAACTGAAGGTTATAAAGTAGAACAAGAATTAGTAGGTGTTGGTTATAGAGCAACGAATCAAGGGAATACCTTAGATTTAGTTTTAGGATACTCTCACCATATTGTATTTGCACTTCCTCCAGAAATTAAAGTTGTAACTACAGCAGAAAAAGGAAAGAATCCAACAATTATTTTAGAATCTATTGATAAGCAATTGCTTGGTCAGGTAGCAGCTAAAATTCGTTCATTAAGAGCACCAGAACCTTACAAAGGTAAAGGTATCAAGTTTGTTGGTGAGCAATTGAGAAGAAAAGCAGGTAAGTCAGCATCTAAAAAATAATTGTCATGGCAGGAAAAATTAAATTATCCCGCAGGGAGAGAATAAAAAAGGGAATCAGAAAAAGAATTACTGGTTCACCAGAGCGTCCACGTTTATCTGTATTCAGAAGTAACAAAGGAATTTATGCTCAAATTATCGATGACAATGGCGGCATAACGTTAGTTGCTGCCTCATCTTCAGAAAAAGATTTCAGTGCAAAAGGTACCAAAATAGATCAGTCTAAAGAGGTAGGTAAAAAAGTTGCTGAGAAAGCAATTGCAGCTGGAATTAAAGAAGTTGTTTTTGATAGAAATGGTTACTTGTACCATGGTCGTGTTAAATCTTTGGCCGAAGGTGCTCGTGAAGCTGGTTTAATCTTTTAATTTTAGAAGTAGAGATGTCAACTATAAATATAAAAAGAGTAAAAGCAAACGAGATCGAATTAAAGGATCGTTTGGTTAGCATCCAACGTGTTGCTAAGGTTACCAAGGGTGGTCGTACTTTCAGTTTTTCTGCTATCGTAGTGGTAGGTGATGAGCATGGAGTTGTAGGCTATGGTTTAGGTAAAGCAAAAGAAGTTACTGAGGCAATAGCTAAAGGAATTGATGATGCGAAGAAGAATTTGGTAAAAGTTCCTATTATTAACGGAACTATTCCTCATGAGCAAATTGGTAAATTTTCAGGCGGTTTTGTTTTCTTAAAACCTGCTGCAAATGGTACTGGTGTTATTGCTGGTGGTGCGATGAGAGCTGTGTTAGAATCTGCTGGTGTACATAATGTATTGGCTAAATCTAAAGGTTCATCAAATCCTCACAACGTGGTTAAAGCAACAATTTCTGCTTTATCACAATTGAGAGATGCACATTCAGTTGCGCAACAAAGAGGTGTTTCATTAAGTAAAGTTTTTAACGGTTAAGAAGATGGCTAAGATAAAAATCACCCAGATTAAGAGCGTTATCGACAGAAGTGAACGCCAAAAAAGAACTATGCAAGCTTTAGGTTTAACAAAAATCAGCTCTAGCGTAGAAGTAGAAGCTAATCCGGCAATTATCGGAATGGTGAAGAAAGTAAATCATTTGGTAGCCATAGAAAAAGTATAATTACCATGAATTTAAGTAATTTAAAACCTGCAGAAGGTTCAACAAAAAACAGAAAAAGAATAGGTCGTGGTACCGGTTCTGGACGTGGTGGAACATCAACACGTGGACATAAAGGTGCTGGATCTCGTTCTGGTTATAAATCGAAAGTTGGTTTTGAAGGTGGTCAAATGCCTTTACAGCGTCGTGTGCCTAAAGTTGGATTTAAAAATCCAAACAGAGTAGAATATGTAGGTGTTAATTTAGATGTTCTACAAAATTTATCTGAAAAATTTGATTTGAAAGTTGTTGATTTCGAGGCTATGAAATCACACGGTTTAGTTTCTAAAAATGATTTAGTTAAAATCATGGGTAGAGGTGAAGTTAAAATTAAATTAGAGGTTAAAGCACATGCATTTACAGCGGCTGCTCAAAAAGCTATTGAAGCTTTAGGCGGTTCTGTTGAAAAAATATAATTAATGAAGAAGCTGTTTACAACTTTATCCAATATTTGGAAAATTGAAGAATTAAGAGAGCGTATATTATACACTCTTTTAATTCTTTTAGTGTATAGAATTGGTTCTTTTATTGTTCTCCCTGGAGTTGATCATAACTCATTGAACAACCAACAAGCTAAAGAAGGATTATTAGGCTTATTGAACATGTTCGCTGGAGGTTCTTTCTCAAGGGCATCCATATTTGCATTAGGGGTAATGCCATATATTTCTGCATCTATTGTGGTTCAGTTATTAGGTATAGCCGTTCCTTATTTCCAAAAGATGCAAAAAGAAGGTGAAAGTGGTCAGAAGAAAATCAATCAGATTACTCGATATCTAACCATAGGTATAACAGCACTTCAAGCGATTGGATATATCAAATCTCAAATTGCACCAGACGCAAGATTATTTGGCGACCCATTATTCACTATTTCTTCCGTTTTTATCTTAACTGCAGGGACTATGTTTGTGATGTGGATGGGAGAGAAAATTACTGATAAAGGTATTGGTAATGGTATTTCTATATTGATTATGGTTGGAATTATCGCACAATTGCCTTATGGTATTGGTGCCGAATTCTTAAGTCGCCAAAATGGTCAAGGGGGATTAATTGCCTTTTTTATTGAGTTTGTAGCTTTATTCGGAGTTGTAATATTTACTGTATTAGTTATTCAAGGAACTAGAAAAGTTCCTGTTCAATACGCTAAAAAGATTGTTGGTAATAAGCAATATGGTGGTGTTCGTCAGTATATTCCTCTAAAATTGAACGCAGCTGGTGTTATGCCTATCATTTTTGCACAAGCAATTATGTTCATTCCATCAACAATTGGTCAATTTTTTCCAAATGCGCAATCCTCAATTTTAGCATCATTTAGTGATTATACGTCCTTTAATTATAATTTGACTTTTGCTATTTTGATTATTCTATTTACATTTTTCTATACTGCCATTACAATTAATCCTAATCAAATGGCAGATGATATGAAAAAGAATGGTGGATTTGTTCCGGGTATTAAGCCAGGAAAAACTACTGCTGATTTTATTGATGGTATCATTTCAAAGATTACTTTTCCTGGGTCTGTTTTTCTGGCTATCATTGCAGTATTACCATCGTTAGCTATTATTGCAGGTGTTAATTCACAATTTGCTCACTTCTTTGGGGGAACTTCTCTTTTGATTTTAGTAGCAGTTGTATTAGACACTTTGCAACAAGTAGAAAGTCACTTATTAATGCGTCATTATGATGGGTTAATGAAAACAGGAAGGATTAAAGGGCGTACTTCACCTGTATCAACAGGATCAGGAGCTGCAATTTAATATTTATAATGCCTAAAATAACTTACAAATCTGCAGAAGAAATTGAACTCATTAGAGAAAGCTCTTTATTAGTTTCAAAAACTCATGCAGAAGTTGCCAAAGTAATTAAAGAAGGAGTAAGTACAGCTTACTTAAATAAAATTGCCGAGGAATTTATTCGTGATCATAAAGCGGTTCCGGCATTCTTAAATTATAATGGATTTCCGTATACCTTGTGTATTTCATTAAATGATCAAGTAGTACATGGTTTTCCAAGCGAATATATACTGAAAGATGGAGACATTGTTTCTGTTGATTGTGGAGTAATAAAGAATAAATATTTTGGAGATTCTGCATATACTTTTACAATCGGAAACATAGCTGAGGAAACTCAAAAGTTACTAGATGTAACTAAGGAGTGTTTAGCTTTAGGTATTGAGAAAGCGGTTGTTGGATCTAGAATTGGAGATATAGGCTTTGCAGTTCAAGAACATGCCGAGAAGAATGGATTTGGAGTAGTTAGAGAATTGGTAGGACATGGCGTTGGTAGAGCTTTGCATGAAAAGCCAGAAGTTCCAAACTACGGGAAAAGAGGAAGTGGGATAAAATTGGAAGAAGGCATGGTATTGGCAATAGAGCCGATGATTAATGCTGGAAGAGCAGGAGTTAAATTTTGGGATGATGGTTGGACAGTTTCAACGATTGATCAAAAACCTTCAGCACATTTTGAGCATACAGTTGCGATTAAGAAGGGTAAAGCTGATGTTTTATCAACTTTTGAATACGTAGAAGAAGTTTTAAATAAAAAATAGGATTTTAAATATTTTTACTTAATTTTGCATCCCGCTTTGGGCGGTGCTAAATAGGTAAATATCAAATAAATATGGCGAAACAGTCCTCGATAGAGCAAGACGGAGTAATAAAAGAAGCATTATCAAATGCAATGTTCCGTGTTGAGTTAGAGAACGGGCATGAGATTATAGCACATATTTCTGGTAAAATGAGAATGCACTACATTAAAATTTTACCTGGAGACCGTGTGAAATTGGAGATGTCTCCATATGATCTAACCAAAGGTAGAATAACTTATAGATATAAATAAAATGAAAGTTAGAGCATCCATTAAGAAACGCAGCGCTGATTGCAAAGTGATTCGCAGAAAAGGAAAACTTTATGTGATCAACAAAAAGAATCCAAAGTTTAAACAGCGTCAAGGTTAATTTTTAAACTATCAACAAATAATAAATGGCAAGGATAGCAGGTATTGATTTACCAAAAAACAAAAGAGGAGAGATCGGCCTTACTTATATCTTCGGTATCGGAAGAAGCACTGCACAGTCAATATTGGAGCAGGCAGATATCAATGTAGATAAAAAAGTTCAAGATTGGACCGATGAAGAGTTAACAGCAATCCGTAACATTATCAATGAATCTATCAAAGTAGAAGGTCAACTTCGCTCAGAGGTTCAATTAAACATCAAACGTTTAATGGATATTGGATGTTACAGAGGGTTACGTCACAGAAAAGGATTACCATTACGTGGTCAGAGAACTAAGAACAATTCTCGTACTCGTAAAGGAAAGAGAAAAACTGTTGCGAATAAGAAAAAGGCTACTAAATAATAATTGATAGTAAAAGATGGCTAAGTCAAAAAAAGTTACTAAAAAACGTGTTGTTGTAGTTGAACCAATTGGTCAAGCTCATATCAACGCGACATTTAATAACATCATTATCACGCTAACCAACAATCAGGGACAAACAATTTCCTGGTCATCTGCTGGAAAGCAAGGATTTAAAGGTTCTAAAAAGAACACTCCATATGCTGCTTCGCAGGCTGCAATTGATTGCGGTAAAGTAGCACATGATTTAGGATTACGTAAAGTTGAAGTATTTGTAAAAGGTCCGGGCTCTGGTCGTGAATCAGCAATTCGTACATTACAAAGTTCAGGATTGGAAGTAACAACTATAAAAGATATTACGCCACTTCCTCACAACGGATGTCGTCCACCTAAAAGAAGAAGAGTTTAATTAATTAAGTTTTAAAGCTAAGATTCACTCAGGTTTTGCTGAGTTGATACTTTAAAAAACACAAAAATGGCAAGATATACAGGTCCAAAATCAAAGATCGCCCGTAAATTCAGAGAACCAATCTTCGGTCCTGATAAGGCATTAGACAGAAAAAACTATCCTCCAGGTCAGCATGGTGCTTCTAAAAGAAGAGGAAAGCAATCAGAATATGCAACTCAATTACAAGAGAAGCAGAAAGTAAAATACACTTACGGTGTATTAGAGAAGCAATTCTCTAACCTTTTCAAAAAAGCATCCGCTAGAGAAGGTATCACTGGTACAAACTTATTACAATTGTTAGAGGCAAGATTGGATAATGCAGTTTACCGTTTCGGTATTGCTCCAACTAGATCTGGTGCTCGTCAATTGGTTTCTCACAGACACATCTTAGTTAACGGAGAAGTAGTTAACATTCCATCTTATACTTTAAAGGCAGGTGATGTTGTAGAAGTAAGAGAGAAATCAAAATCAATGGAAGCTATTTCAATTTCAGTTGCTGGTCATATGATAAATAAATACAATTGGTTAGCATGGGATGGTAAAGCATTATCAGGAAAATTCTTACAATATCCTGATCGTGAAAGTATCCCAGAAAACATTAAGGAAAACTTAATCGTCGAATTGTACTCTAAATAATGATAAACTACTAATTGCTGACTTTTTAGAGTCGGCAATTAGTGGTTTTATCCAAAAATTAACGATAAACATAAGGCAAAATAAATGACAATTTTAGCATTTCAGAGACCCGATAAAGTTATTATGCAGAAATCAACAGATTTCGATGGTACGTTTGAATTTCGTCCGTTGGAACCTGGATTTGGTGTTACCATTGGTAATGCTTTAAGAAGAATCCTGCTTTCTTCATTAGAAGGTTACGCAATTACCTCAGTACGTTTCTCAGGTGTTTCCCACGAATTCTCAACTATTAAAGGAGTTGCCGAAGATGTGGTAGATATTATTTTGAACTTAAAGCAAGTGCGTTTTAAGAAGACCGGAGATTCTGGTGATTCTGAAAAAATATTTGTGATTATCAGTGGTCAAGAGTCTTTTAAAGCCGGCGACATCACTAAATTTTCAAACAATTTCGAGGTATTAAATCCTGATTTTGTGATTTGTAATATGGAAGATTCAGTTACTTTAGAAATTGAATTAACTATCAACAAAGGAAGAGGTTACATTGCGGCAGAAGAGAACAAAAACGCTGATGCACCAGTTGGAGTGATTGCTATCGATTCTATTTACACGCCAATTAAAAACGTTAAATATACTATTGAAAACTTCAGAGTTGAACAAAAGACTGATTATGAGAAATTAGTTTTAGATATCACAACTGACGGTTCAATTAACCCAGAAGAGGCATTAAAAGAAGCTGCTAAGATTTTAATCCAGCACTTTATGTTGTTCTCTGACGAGAATTTAGTATTAGAATCACAAGCTAAAGAAGAAACTAAAGAAGTTGACGAAGAAGTTTTACATATGCGTAAAATATTGAAGACAGAATTAGTAGATCTTGATCTTTCAGTTAGAGCATTAAATTGCTTAAAAGCTGCGGATATTAGAACTTTAGCTGAGCTAGTTTCTTATGACGTTGCTGATATGTTAAAATTCAGAAACTTTGGTAAGAAATCATTAACTGAGATACAAGAATTAGTAAAGTCAAAAGGTTTATCTTTTGGTATGAACTTGTCTAAGTTTAAATTAGACGAAGAATAATAAAGCGAAAATGACGCATAATTCCCGGCTCGCCATTGAGGCTAGAGCTGACGGTATGCGCAAATAAATAAAGTAATGAGACACGGAAAGAAATTTAATCACTTAGGTCGTAAGACAGCCCACAGAAAATCAATGTTGGCGAATATGGCCTCTTCGCTTATCGAGCACAAGCGTATTACAACAACTATTGCAAAAGCAAAAGCATTACGTATTTATGTTGAGCCATTAATTACAAAGTCTAAAAACGATACTACACATTCTCGTCGTACCGTATTTGCTTACTTACAAAATAAAGAAGTAGTTACTACTTTATTCCGTGAAGTGGCAGAGAAAGTAGCAACTCGTCCAGGTGGATATACTAGAATTGTTAAATTAGGAAACCGTTTAGGTGATAACGCTGAAATGGCAATTATCGAGTTAGTTGATTTCAATGAAACTTACAATCCTTCTGCAACACCAGAGAAGAAAACAACACGTAGAAGAGGTGCTAAAACTAAAAAAGCTGATGCTCCGGTAGCAGATGCTAAAGCTGAAGAAGCAGTGGTAGTTGAAGAAAAAGCTCCTAAAGTTAAAGAAACTCCAGCAGTAGAAGAAACACCAGATTCTGAAGAGGAAAAATCAGCATAGTAATTGTTGATTAGAATAATAAAAAGACCTTTAACATTTAATGTTAGAGGTCTTTTGCTTTAGAAACGGCGCTGTAAAGCTTATCGATTTCTTAAGTCTTACTTTTGCTCTTACTAGTTAAGTATCCAATGGCTGTCGCTAAGGCGTTAAGAATAATTTTTATAGATATAAGGTTAATTAAACCGATGGTGAAAGCGTCATCAATCGGAAATTTGCTTGTTCTGATGAAAAATGACTTAGAAGTTTAGCAAAGCAGCCTGATACCAAACGAGATTGGTCTTATAAATGATAGAAAAACCTTTCCTAAACTATTGTTTTTCAATTTAATAATCTCTACTTTTGCAGTCCCGCAAAAAGCGGAAACTTAAAAACAATATTGTAAGAAATGAATCAATACGAAACCACTATCATTCTTACCCCATTGTTATCAGAAGAAGTTGCTAAAGAAGTAATTGCAAAATTCTCTAAAGTACTTACTGATAACGGAGCCGAAATTGTTATGGAAGACAATTGGGGTTTGAAAAAACTGGCGTATCTAATTGAAAAAAAATCAACTGGATACTATCACTTGACTGAATACAAATGCTCAGGAGAGGTTATCGGCAAATTAGAAATCGAGTTAAAGCGAGATGAGCGTGTAATGCGATTTTTAACAATTAGTTTAAATAAGCATGCTGTTGCGTATAACGATAAGAAACGTGGCGGTGCTTTTAACAAGAAAAAAGACAAAGCGGAGGTAGCAAACTAATGGCACAAGACAAAATCCAGTATGTGACTGCTCCCAAGGTGGAGGATAACAGAAAGAAATATTGCCGTTTCAAAAAGAACGGAATTAAGTATATTGATTACAAAGACGGAAATTTCCTTTTAAAGTTCATTAACGATCAGGGTAAAATTTTACCAAGAAGATTGACAGGTACTTCTTTGAAATATCAGCGTAAAGTAGCTCAAGCGGTAAAGAGAGCTCGTCATATTGGTATATTGCCATTCGTAACTGATGGTTTAAAATAAGGGAGGCTAACATGGAAGTAATATTAAAACAAGATGTAAAGAACCTAGGCGAGAAAGACGATGTCGTTTCTGTGAAGCCGGGTTATGGCCGTAATTATTTGATTCCTCAAGGTCAAGCTATTTTAGCTACCGAGTCGGCAAGAAAAGTTTTAGCTGAGAATATTAAACAAGCTCAGTTTAAACAAGATAAAATTAAGAAAGATGCAGATGCAATTGCAGTTAAATTAGAAGGTGTTACGCTTTCTATAGGTGCAAAAGCTGGTGAAAGCGGAAAAATATTTGGTGCAGTGAATACTATTCAAGTAGCTGATGCATTAAAGAAATTAGGCTTTGATGTAGATAGGAGAAGAATTACTTTCGAAACTGATGTAAAATTTGTTGGAGATTATATCGCTAACTTAAATTTACATAAAGAAGTTAAAGTGAAAGTTCCTTTTAATGTAGTTGCTGAATAAGTAACCCTATTAAAATTTATTTGAATGCTTTCTGAATTATTCAGGAAGCATTTTTTATTTTAGAGCTTTATGCCCAATAAAACAAAAACCAATAGATCAAAATTTAATTTAAAAAAGTTAAGCAGGCTGTTTTTGAAAGCGATGCTTTGGTTTTTTGCCATCAGTATTTTTTGGGTTCTATTGTATAAATTTATTAATCCACCTATTACTTATTTAATGGTCGAACGTGGATTTGAACGAAAGTTTGAGGGTAAAGACTGGAAGATTGATAAAAAATGGAAAAATTTTGATGAGCTTTCTTTGAATTTAAAGAAAGCGGCTATTGCTGGAGAAGACGCAAGGTTTATCAGTCATCATGGTTTTGATTTTGAGGCCATAGAGAAAGCTTATGATAAGAACAAGCAAGGTAAGAAGATGAGAGGAGGGAGTACCATAAGTCAACAAACAGCAAAGAATGTTTTTCTATGGTCAGGACGTTCTTACATTAGGAAGGGTTTTGAGGCTTATTTCACCTTTTTAATTGAGCTTTTTTGGAGTAAAAAAAGAATTTTAGAAGTATATCTTAATATGATAGAGATGGGAGATGGAATTTATGGTGCCGAACAAGCTTGTCAAACCTATTATGGGAAATCAGCAGATAACTTGTCAAAAGGGCAGGCGGCGCTTTTGATTGCTGTATTACCAAATCCATTAAAATGGTCTCCAGCTCATCCAACAGCTTATATTTACCATCGGCAATATCTTATTTTAAGAAATATCGCAAATTTAGAGAGACTAGGAGTTTTAAAGAACGCTTTCTAATTTAAAAACCTTTGCATGCCAACTATCTTTAAAAGGAACTTCCCATTTTTCTAGATACTGACCATAATCAGGAACCAAATTATTAAAAACAATTGTATTAGAATCGATTGCTCCTGCTTTAATTAATTCTTCAAAAGCCTCTTTAGGGGCTGATTTAACCTCCTCATCTAACTTATAGGCGATGTTAAATCTATCAAATAGATCAATATGAAACTGTTGTTCCAATTCCTTCATCAGATGAACAGATTTATCAATTGAGCAACCGCTAGCTCCAGCTTGGGTTTCATCAACAATTAAAACCAAAAAGCGATGATACTTAATTTCAAAAGCAGCTTTTAGTTGTTGGTTGTGCGCTGTCCAACTTTTAGTAAAATTTATTAAAGCATTATTGATTGTTTCAGTTTCTTCAGCACTTAAAACTCTGTTTGATTGATAGACCCAAACTCTGGATTGATGATTCATCATGATTCAAAATTAGTCAATTTTATAAAATGGCTTATCTAAAAAATGTAAATCTTATTTACTGTATAAATAACTGTGTTTAGATGAATGAAATTATTTAAAGACGTTAATAAGTTGAAAAATATTTAATAAGATGATTATTTCGGAGCTTAAATTTAAGTGATGAATCTCCTTAATATCAAAAATTTCATTTCTATATATATTCTTAGTTTATTTATTAACGGAATATTAAGCTTTGAAGACTCCAGAAAGAATATTTTGGAGCTCCATCATAAATTTAATGCTGAAGAGTTATTAGGTCATCGAAATAGTAAATTAGAAATAACTAAAGAAGGCTTCATCAGGTATAAGAGAGAAAAATCAGATAAATCTGTTGAATATTATAGTTTTAGATTAGATAAATTTAAAGATGTTGACTTTTTAGGTTCGGAGAATGCCTGTTTGTTGGTGTTTAAATGTGAAGATTCATCTATCATTTTTCAGACCTATGGAGCAAAAGGCGGGGATATAGATGAAATGGAAAAAGAAATGAAGATTCCTATGAAAAATATCCCCATGGATCAAATGATGGATTTAAGAACTAATTTAATGAACCTGAAACAGATGTTCGTAAATACCTACAAATAGGTATTTTTTATGAAAGCTATATTTTTGACTTAGTCACGTTGAAAGAGTAGGAGCAAAAATAAAAATATAATCTATTTGTTGATTTTATTTGCGGTTTTACGAACGAATACCGTACGGCTTAGCTTCTGGTTATCATCTTGACCTACTTTACCAAAAAGAGTTAGCGTGGAGGAATCTAAACATCCCAGTTTGAATGCAAGGATGTTATTACCTATTTCTGATTTGATAATAGATTAATAAGCAGTAAATTTAATATTAGGAGTCGAAAAGAGGTTGCTTAATCAAGATATTGGCACACCTTAAATTTGAAGGAAATATTTCGGATTTTTTAAAGCGTACCTTTCTGGTTTTTCACATTTTGTTCGATGGCGAATTTGATCAACTCTGCAATATTTTTCAGACCGAGTTTTCTAAGGCTATTTTTTCGATGGGTGTCTATTGTAAAGGAAGATAGAAAAAGCATTTCGGCAATTTTTACGTTTGAGTGCCCCTCTACAATTAAATTAATGATCTCAATCTCTCTTTTTGAAAGTCTGTACTTGCTTATAAAATCGTCTCTAAAATAGTTTCCTTTTTTCGGTTTTGAAATCTGATTATCATTTATAATGTATTCCCCCTCATAAACCTCTCTAATAATATTTTTTAAAATGTCTGGCTCGGTATCTTTCAAAACATACGCGTCTATCCCTAAATCATAACAATCATTAAGCAACGTTTCTTCGGCATACATAGAAACAATGATTCTTTTAAGATTAAAATCTTCTAATTCGTTTAGATTAGCTAGCGTGTCTCTTCCATCGAATCGAGGCATATTTAAATCTATTATGGCGATGTCTACTTCCTGATTCTTTACAAAATCAATCATAGATCTGCCATCATTAAAAATCCCTTTAATGTTAAAATCTTGCTCTTCTGAAAGGATACTTGCTAAGCCTTTTGCAAATAAGGTGTGATCATCGGCTATTACAATATTGATCATGAATGCGTTAAAAGTACAATTCTTAAATTGATTTGGAGATAGACTTAAAGTCCGTTTACTCTTGCTGATATTTCTGCAATATCTAAAACTTCAATTTCATTTTCTTTATTAAAATTTTTAACGCCGTCATTCATCATGGTCATACAAAATGGACAGCCAACCGCTACAATTTCGGCTTTTGATGCTAAAACATCTTCCATTCTTTCTATGTTGATGTCTTTTTTTCCTTTTTCTGGTTCTTTGAACATTTGAGCGCCGCCTGCACCGCAACATAAACCATTAGACTTACATCTTTTCATTTCTACCAAATCGGCATCTAAAATCTCTAGCGCTGCTCTTGGCGCTTCGTAAACTCCATTTCCTCGACCAAGATAACAAGGATCGTGAAAAGTGATTTTCTTGCCTTTAAAATCGCCACCTTCGGCTTTTAACTTTCCTTGAGTGATTAAATCTTGAATGAGTTGGGTATGATGAATGACCTCGTAATTACCGCCTAGCTGGGGATATTCATTTTTTAGGGTGTTGAAGCAGTGTGGGCAAGCGGTAACTATTTTTTTAACTTGGTAGCCATCTAAAACCTGAATGTTCATCATGGCTTGCATTTGAAAGAGAAATTCATTTCCAGCTCTTTTTGCGGGGTCACCGGTACAGCTTTCTTCGGTTCCTAAAACGGCGAACTTAATCCCTACATGGGTTAAGATTTTAGCGAAAGC
Organism: Bacteroidota bacterium; assembly: GCA_018828585.1. GTDB lineage: Bacteria > Bacteroidota > Bacteroidia > Sphingobacteriales > Sphingobacteriaceae > Pseudopedobacter. The sequence continues at coordinate 21,023 of JAHJVW010000034.1, read as the reverse complement.
TCTGGTGATGCGTTGCGCTCTTTCATCATAACTACCCGCACAACCTACCCAAAATAGGATTTCTGGTTTTTCTCCGGCAGCCATCATCTCTGCCATGGTGGGTATTTTTATTTGTTCAGTCATTTGTTTGTTCGTTGGTTCGTTTGTTAGTAGTTAGTTGTCAGTTTGATAGTTATGAGTTTCGAGTGGTGAGTTTTTAGTTTTTTGCGTTAGGGATTGAAACGACATCCTTTTTTGTGCGCCCTTCGACTCCGCTCAGGATCACAAAAAAGATATAGTGTAAAGCCCGCCCGAACGCCCTTATCTTAATCTTTAGTTGCCCAATTTAACCTGTCGGCGGGTGAATATTTCCACGGAGCGCCATTATTTTCGACGTTGGAGAACATGGCATTTAAACTTCCGGCTACGTTTGATTCCTCCATCACGGCATAGCGACGTAAATCGACGATGATGGAAAGTGGATCGATGTTTACTGGACAAGCTTCTGTACAAGCGTTACAAGTGGTACAAGCCCATATTTCTTCGCGGCTGATATAGTCATCTAATAGTGACTTGCCATCGTCGTCATCTTTTCCGTTTTTAGCCTTATGATTACCCACTTCTTCTAAACGGTCTCGGGTATCCATCATGATTTTACGAGGAGAAAGCAGCTTACCTGTTTGATTGGCTGGGCAAACATCCGTACAACGGCCACACTCGGTACAGGTGTACGCATTCATCAATTGTACCCAATTCAAATCTTGCACATCTTTAGCTCCAAAGCGACCGATCGCATCGGCAGGTGGAGGTGTAAATGATGGATCGAGCATGGCTTTCACTTCGTTTGTTACCGTTTCCATATTGGTGAATTTTCCTTTTTTATGGAGGTTGCTATACCAGGTATTTGGAAATGCTAGTATGATGTGGAAGTGCTTAGATATGGGCAGGTAATTTAAAAATGCCAATATACCCACAATGTGAAACCACCAGCAAGCTCTTTCTATCCATTCTAATGCTTCGGGACTGTTGGGTAATAAACCAGTTAAGAATTGAGATATCGGAAAGCTTCCTGCTAGGATGTAATGTCCGTATCCGGCTAATTGTAATTTGTAATCTGCGGCATTCATGGTGAGGAATGCACTCATTAACAATACTTCAATGATTAAAATGTATAGGGCATCGGCTTTGGGCCAAGCCTTCATCTCTACACCAGAGAATCTTTTTAAGCCTAAAATTAATCTGCGGGCTAAGAAAACAATGACTCCCACTAAAACTAAGAGCGCTAGGATTTCGAATGAGCCTATCAGGAAGTTATAAAAACTCCCTAAGAAGGAGAAGATACGGTGTGTGCCGAACAAGCCATCTATAATAATTTCTAATACTTCTAAATTAATGATGATAAAGCCTAGATAAACAAAAATATGCATGATGCCTGCAATAGGGCGGCGTACCATTTTGGTTTGCCCTAGGGCTACTTTTGCCATCACTTTCCAACGCTCGGTGGTATGATCAGAGCGGTTGATGTCTTTACCTAAATTGATATTGCGGATAATTTTGCGCACCTGAATGGTGAATAGGATAGAGGCGGCTAGAAAGATGATTAGAAAGATGATTTGCGCTATCATTTATCAATTAATTGGTTTTAAAAGCTAAGATAATGAAAGTGGAGGGAATAAATTTACTATGCATGCATTCTATTTTTATTTAGAATGATTTTAATGGAAAATGGCTTTCTATTATGATGATTATGAGGTGTTTACTATTTTTAATCATATGGCCCTTGGTTTTTTTAAATATTTATTTGTGATTTAACAAAAAGAGCCTACATTTGCAATCCCTAACAATTACCAAATGAGGGAATGGTAGGGTGCCTTAGCTCAGTTGGTAGAGCAAAGGACTGAAAATCCTTGTGTCGCTGGTTCGATCCCAGCAGGCACCACACTCAGAGCCCTTCAGTATAACTACTGGAGGGCTCCTTTTTGTCCCTAATTGGCACTTATAGCGGCACAGTTTCTCCTCTTAAACCTCGGTACGATTTGGCACTGTTTTTTGCTCTGTAAATTAGCTAATCTAAACAACTGGAATTGCTATAGTTTACTAGAGGTTTTTTATTGTCAGATTGTTTTTTTGAGAATCATTACTTTAGCTTCTACTAAGTTGCTGTTTTGTTACTATTTAATATTTTTTCAGACTCTTTAGGCGTCAGATATCCAAGTGTTGAATGCCTTCTTTTTCTGTTATACCAAACTTCTTTATATTCAAATATTCCCCTCATGCAAGCGCATGATTTGTTTACTTAAACGCGATCTATTCCCAATTCCATTTTAATAAATTCCATTGCTTACAAAAGCTATTTTCTTACTGTCCGGAGACCAGCTAGGGACATTCATGGTTCCTTGACCACCATATAAGTAAGAGATTACTTTAGGTTCTCCACCAGCAATCGGCATCAGCCTGATATATACCCTTTCATAAAACGGATGTTTGTCTGCAGGGACATCTTTTGAGAATGAAATAAAAACTAACCATTTATTATCTGGCGATACGTGAGGGAACCAATTGTTAAGTTCATCAAACGTAAGTTGAGTTTGATTTTTTCCGTCAGGATCCATCCTCCATATTTGCATTTTCCCTGTTCTAGTAGAGCAGAAATAAATGTATTTCCCATCGGGAGAATATTCAGGTCCATCGTCTAATCCTTTTGCTTTTGTTAGCTGAGTTTCTTTTCCCCCATCTTTAGAGATTTTGTAGATATCGTAATCTCCATTTCTTTCGCCAGTGTAAAGTAGAAATTGATTATCTGGAGACCATCCATGAAAATAGGAAGGTGTTTTTTCAGTTATTTTTTTGGGTATGCCACCGGTAATAGCCACCGTATATACTGCTGACTGCCCATTGTTACTAGCATCCTGATGACTTATGCCGATTTGTGTGCCATCAAATGTGAGCACATGATCATTATTGTTTTTATCGGCAAAATCGGTGTTTAATACGCTGGCAGTTCTACTTTTTAAATCGAAATTGTAGAGCTTTCCACTTTCATTATAGATTAAGGTTTTGCCATCTGGTGTCCAGTTTGGTGCTTGAAAAGAACCTTCATTACTTGCTATTACCTCTCGTTGGCCAGTTTTAACATCCATTATCTCTAATGCGCTAGGTAGGTATGCTTTATACTGTACCAGAGTCTCGGGAGCAGGCTTAAAAATCCGAGTATTGCTAAATTCGGCTTCTTCCGAGAATTTAGTGGTATGTGCACAAATGAATAAGCCAGCTAACACCTCATCTCCTAAATCAATATTATCCAGCTTTTCAACCTGATAAACTTCTCCGAAATGAGCGACAGACATGGTATAAGTATTTCCTTTCTTTTCTAATTGAAGCATGTCTGGTGCTTTTATTTCCAGCTTTATCTCTTTCATGTTTTCACCAGCGTTTGTTCTATATTGGAATGATGTTAAACCATCTCCATGAACGGTACAAGCAATCACTGCTGAATTGGTCGCATTTGAACTTCTGATCATTAAGCCAGCTTTGCGATGCGGCTCATGTCCTTCGCCTAAAAACTTAACTTGAGTTTGTAAAATAAAATCTCCGTTCATTTTTTTGCTGAGGAAAGAAAAGCTATCCTGATTAAACCAAATATTACTTCCTGAACCACTTAAAAGATAAGTTTGTGAAGGTTCCTGATAACTCGCACTCCCTTTGATTTGAGGAGACCCAATATCAGCAAACTGATCAAATGAGCCAATTTTAGCTTCAGGAACTTGTGCCTTTGCTTGAAAAAGCAGCGTTAGACCTACTGCACTTAAGATGAATTTTAGTTTCATTTTTTTAGGATAAAATTTGATTGATTTTTTGAAGCTCTTGGGCTGAGAAAGCGCAATTCTCTAAACATTTAATAGAGTCCAAAACTTGGGATGATTTACTTGCACCTAGAATTACAGAAGTAATTCTAGGGTCTTTTAATATCCAAGATAAAGCCATTTGTGCTAAATTTTGACCTCTTTCTTCCGCTATGGTATTCAATTGTAGGGCTTTTTCTATTTTTTCTTCTGAGATTTCATCTTCATCTATTGCTCCGTTGCCTCTATGGCTAGCTGCTCTAGAATTTTCAGGAATTCCATGTAGATATTTGTTGGTTAATAAGCCTTGCGCTAGTGGAGAGAAGGGGATACAACCCACGCCATTTTCTTCTAATACGTCTAATAATCCATCCTCGACCCAACGATCGAACATCGAGTATTTTGGTTGATGAATTAAACAAGGCGTTCCTAATTCTTTTAAGATTTTGAAAGCTTGTGCGGCTTCCTTAGGCTCGTAGCTAGATATTCCAATGTATAATGCTTTTCCTTGACGTACCATTAAATCGAGGGTTGCCATTGTCTCTTCTAAGGGAGTTTCTGGATCAGGGCGATGGTGATAGAATATGTCTACATATGCTAATCCCATTCTTTTTAGACTTTGATCTAAACTGGCGACCAAATATTTTTTAGATCCCCAATCGCCGTAAGGCCCTGCCCACATTCCCCAGCCAGCTTTTGTAGATATCACTAATTCATCTCGATAAGGTAAAAAATCTTGTTTAAAAATTTTCCCAAAATTTGATTCCGCAGAACCTACAGGTGGACCATAATTATTGGCTAAATCGAAATGGGTGATGCCATTATCAAATGCTACCTGTAAAATGTTACGGGCGTTTTCAAAATTATCAATATCACCGAAGTTGTGCCAAAGCCCCAAGGATAAAGCAGGGAGTAATAGCCCGCTTTTTCCGCATCGGTTGTAAATCATTTTCGAGTATCTGTCCTCAGAAGGAATATATGTCATGCTTAAAATCTTTTGTTATTAATTTTTATAATTTACTTTTTACCTGTCGCTGCCCAATAAATACCTGCGAAAACGTGATTTAAAAAAGCAGGATTGTTGTAATCTGTTGGTAAATGCCCTAAAGCGGTATAAAATGAGCGCCCACCATCATATTCATGATACCATGCTATTGGATGAAAATTACCCATACCCATCCCTTTTAAATTTCTATCAGCCCATTCTACTTTTGGGTTATAGGAAGATTCATCAACAGCCAGAATGTATTTAAGTCCGCTGGTTGTTTCTGGACTGAATTCATACCATTCATCTGTCCATAACTGCCCATCAGAAAAGCCTTCCAAACCTGGAAATTTATTAGCTGTCAACCTTAATTTTGCAGTTTGAATTACGGGGTGGATATGGAACATCCTACCCACCATTTTGGTGTACCAAGGCCAATCATACTCTGTATCTGAAGCGCTATGAATGCCTACATATCCATGTCCTGATTGTATAAATTTCTCGATGGCCTTTTGTTCATCATCCTTAAAGATATCACCTGTAGTATTTAAAAATATAATCACCTGAAAGTTTTGAAGATACTTTTCCGTAATGGGTATACCATCTTGATTCCAAGTCACATTAAAGAAATTTCTTTCGCCTAAAGCTTTTATTGCGGCTACACCTTCGTTGATTGATTCATGATGCCAGCCTGCTGTTTTGGTAATGAGTAAAGCATTAAACTGTTTTTTCTCCTGTGCGGAAACATTCATGCCTATTAGACACATAAAGAACAGCAAATAATAATTAAAGGTTTTTCTTCTCATCAATCATGATTTTTTTGATTAAGTTAATAATTATTCATTTATATCAGCTCATCTCTTCTTTTAATTTTCTGTACTAATATCAAACTCGATAGGTTCGGTTATCCTTTTTAAATTTCTTCCTACGAAGGCTAAATCTTTAGTCGATAATTTGGAAGTGACTTCTTTAGATTGACCGGGCTCTAAATATATTTTGGTGAAATCTCTTCATCTTTTTACTGATGGTGTAACGGAAGGGAGTAAAATTTCCCGCAAAACCAAGGATACTAATTTATATATTCCCTAAGAAAAGTAATAATCTTAGGGGATTTTTTTATAATTATACTTAATTACACATTTTTATAAAATTTAATATGCAAAAGCAATTATTTCTTCTTTCTTTCTTTTTGTTCTTTCTTTCGCAAGGTTTTTCCCAAGATTTCATTCAGAATATTGGGGGTAGAAAAAGTATTAGTTTAAACGGTAGTTGGAACTACATTATTGATCCATATCAGAATGGATATTTTGACTACCGAAGAAAACCTTTTGATGAATCTGAAACAGGCAAGGGAGGATATTATGATGATAAACAACCTACAAACAAGGGAGAGTTAATAGAATATGATTTTGATCATTCAGCTACACTCAGCGTTCCAGGTGATTGGAACTCGCAAGCGCCAGAATTAAAGTTTTATGAGGGTACAATCTGGTATAGAAGACATTTTAATGCTCATCCAGAAAGCGGGAAAAGGTATTTACTTTATTTTGCTGCGGCAAATTATGAAACACATGTTTATCTAAATGGCAAAAAACTTGGCATGCACAAGGGAGGATTTACTCCTTTTCAATTTGAGGTGACGGATCAATTAAAAAGTGGAGAAAACTCCATCGTAGTGAAGGTAGACAATACCAGAAAACAAGATGAAGTACCAACGATAAATACTGATTGGTGGAATTATGGCGGAATTACTAGGGATGTTTATTTAGCAGAAGTGCCTGAAACTTATGTGAATAATTATAAAGTTCAATTGGCTAAAGGGAATCCAAATGAAATTGATGGTTTTGTTCAAATTAATGGAGCAAATAAATCTCAGGATGTAACTATTGATATTCCGCAAGCTAACATCAAAACATCCGTTAAAACAAATGCTGAAGGATATGTTTCTTTCAAAATACCGGTTAAAAAATTGGAGTATTGGTCGCCAGAAGACCCAAAACTTTATCAGGTAAATATTAAAACAGCTAGTGATGAAGTGACTGATAAAATTGGTTTTAGAACCATTGCCACAAGTGGTAAAGACATTCTTTTAAATGGAAAATCAGTTTTCTTAAGAGGAATTGCCATACATGACGAAAATCCGTTCATCCCTGGTAGACCACGATCAGAAGCAGATTTAAGAATGCTTTTAACTTGGGCAAAAGAGTTGAATTGCAATTATGTCAGGCTTGCGCACTATCCCCACAACGAAAAAATGTTGCGTTTAGCAGATGAAATGGGCTTAATGGTTTGGGCTGAAGTACCTGTGTATTGGACCATCTCTTGGGAAAACCCCGAAACTTATCAAAATGCACAAAAGCAACTTTCTGATTTGATTGATTTGAATAAGAATAGGGCGGCTGTAATTATTTGGTCTGTTGGAAACGAAACACCAATAAGCGAACCAAGAAATAGGTTTATGGGCAATTTAGTGGATAAGGCTCGGTCACTGGATAATACTCGATTAATTGCTGCAGCTTTAGAATTACACAGAGAAGGAAAGCATATTATTGTGGATGATGTTTTAGGAAATAAGCTTGATTTAGCCAGTTTTAACGAATATGCTGGTTGGTATTGGAGTAGTGGAAATGATGATGATTTATCTGAATATGATTGGAATGTGAAATTTAATAAACCTGTGGTAGTTTCTGAATTGGGTGGAAGTGCTTTAGCAGGCTTTCATGCGGATAAGGACACCCGTTGGTCCGAAGAGTACCAACAAAAACTTTATAAAAACCAGTTTAACCTCTTAAGTAAACTGGATGGATTGAGAGGGATGACACCTTGGATTTTGGTAGATTTCAGATCTCCGAGAAGACCACATCCTGTCTATCAAGATTTTTGGAACAGAAAAGGTTTGATTTCTAACACTGGACAGAAAAAACTTGCATTTTATACTTTGAAAGATTTTTATGATCAAATGGAAAAGAAATATGAAAATCCAGTGGATAAGAATTTAAAGGATAAAAAATAATTAAAATCAGCGTAAATAATCAATAAAGTATTATTTAATGAAGATGGTTAAATCCACAAAGTTTAAAGCGTTAATTTTTTTATCGCTTAGTATTTTTTCAATTCCTGTTTTTTCGCAGACAAAAATAAGTCCTTACCTATTCGGACAAAATGCTTGGGGTCCAAGCGAAATATTTAGAGTTGAATATCCAATTAAATCAGTTCATTATCAAGCCATAAGAATAGGAGGTAATGGCTATGAAAATGAGAATTTTATTTTTAAGGATGCGGTAAAGCTAATTGATTTTGACACTCAAGAGGGCGAAAAAATAGATATTAAATTTGCGCTTTCTCCAGTGAGTACAGTAAATGCGAAAATGAATTTAGAAAATGGAAAATCATTAATCGTTACAGCTAAAAATCAAAGCGAGCAGAATGTTTATGTAAAGAAAGTGACTTTTAACGGGCAGACTTTAGCTAAGCCATTTATCAATTACGAACAATTGATTAAAGGTGGCGACTTGGTATTTGAGATAAGTCATCTAAATGCTGATTTCAAATTTTAAGTGGTTTTCTTATATCTCCAAATGGCCAAACCATTAATGCCTATCGCATAAATAGCCATATAACCAATAAATGGAGCTATAATTTTTAATCCGCTACCTTTTATAATCACTAATCGGTTTACTTCTACAAAGTAATAAAGCGGATTAATAATGTTTAACCATTGTGCCCATTGGGGCATATTTTCTGCCGGAGTAAATAATCCACACAAAAGGATAAAAGCCATAATGAAAAAGAAGGCCACGAACATGGCTTGTTGTTGGGTCTCAGCCATATTACTGATGAACAATCCAATGCCTAAAACCACAAAAAGATAAACAGATAAAAAAGCTTCGATGACTAACAAAGAGCCCAAAATCGGGATGCCGAAAACCATTTTTCCTACACTTAACCCGGTCCAAAAGATGATATGTCCAATCACCCAAAAGGGCAATAATTTTCCTAAAATAAACTGAAATTTAGTAACCGGAGTAACATTTATCTGTTCCAAAGTACCTATCTCTTTTTCTTTGACGATGTTTAAAGCAGTAAGAATAATAGTCAGTAGCGAAAGTAATTCGGCTAATATGCCAGGGACCATTAACGTTGGATAATCTAAGGTAGGATTGTACCAGTTTACAGAAACAACTTCAATTTGTCCGGTGCTGTTTAATTGCGGTGCTGTTTTCCATTCGCTTCTGATATTTGCATTCACATCCTGTAGTACAGCTTGTACGTAACCATTTGCCAGTCCAGCTTTTGTATTGTTGATGGCATTGATCAGAACTTGTACACTGGCGTTATTTTCCTTTACCAAATCTCTCTCGAAATGATGTGGAATCTCAATAATGATGTCGGCTTTATCTTTTGAAAGGGCATCAAAAGCTTCTTTTTGAGAGAAAGTATAGCCCTTAAAATCAAAAAAGCTAGATCCCTGTAAAGTAGTTGCAATTAATCTGGATGATGGACTCAGGTCGTTATCAACCATGTAAACCTTTAAATTTTTGATATCGTAATTAGCGGCAAACGAAAGTAAAATCAATTGTATTACCGGCACACCTGTCATCAAAGCAATCATAAATTTGCTTCGTAGAATCTGCAGAAACTCTTTCTTAACCAGATGAAATATTATTTTCATATCAATCTATCCTAGTTTTTAGACTTTTAATACTGATAGAAATCAGTACAAACGCCATGAATGCCAATACTAAAGTTGGTTTCCAAACCAATTCGAAGCCACCTCCTTTTATCATGATAGATTTGATGACTTCTATAAAATAGGTAGCTGGTATAATCTTTGAAATTTGTTGTAAAACCCACGGCATACTTTCTACCGGAAAAAGAAAACCTGAAAGTAATAGGGTAGGTAACATCATAGAAAGAAGTGAGGTGAACATGGCTTCTTGTTGTGTATTCGCTCTTATAGAAATGAGTACACCTAATGCTAATGCTACTAAAACGTACAACAAGCACTCTAATAATAGAATGAAAATATTCCCCTTCATGGGCATATCAAAAACCCAAACTCCAACAATAATGATGATGATGGCATTTAATAAAGACAAGCCTAAATAAGGAATGACTTTACCAATGACGATATGATGTTTTTTTAATGGTGAAATACTAATGACTTCCATGGTTCCAAGTTCTTTTTCCCTAGCGATGGTAACCGAAGTAAGCATTGACGAAATCAGAATTAATACCAATGCAGAAACTCCGGGTACGAAAGAATAAACAGATGCTAAACCAGGGTTAAAAATCATCCTGATTTTAGGAACTATTTGCATAAAAGGTCGTTCGGTTGGATTTTCTTGATTTTGATAATCTCTGATAATATTTTCAGCATAATTTCTTAAGGTAATTCCAGTATTGATATCAGAAGCATCTACTATCAATTGTACCTGAACATGTTTCCCATGATTTAATTGATAGCCAAATTGCGGTGGAATAACTAAAGCCATCTTTACTTTTCCAGTCTCAAAGCTTTTTTCAATCTGTTTCGCATTTATGAGTTTTTGCTCTAATTTGAAATATCCTGATGAGAATAATTTTGATTGTAAAGCATAGCTCTGTGCATCTTTTGATTGATCTAATACCGCTATTGGTGCATCTTTAATTTCGGTAGAAAGCGCAAAACCAAACAATAGGAGTTGTAAAAGCGGCATTCCAAAAAGGATGAGCAGCGTCCTTGGGTCACGCATAATGTGACGAAATTCCTTTAAGATCAGTCCTTTTAACATCCTTTATTTTGTTGAAGTTCCTCTTGCAAGCTCGGTAAAAACATCATCCATGCTCCCTACTTTATATTCATCTTTTAATGCTCTGGGTGTACCCAAAGCTTTTACTTTTCCATCAACCATAATAGATACGCGGTTGCAATATTCTGCCTCATCCATGTAATGCGTAGTTACAAAAATGGTTAAGCCTCTATCTGCGGAAGCATAAATGCCATTCCAAAATTGCCTTCTTGTTAATGGGTCTACTCCTCCGGTCGGTTCATCTAAAAAAATAATTTTTGGATCATGAATTTGAGCTACCGAGAAAGCTAATTTTTGTTTCCATCCTAATGGGATTTCAGCTACCAGTTTATTTTCGACAGATTTCATATTCAAATCATCGATAATATGCTTAGTTTTTTCTTTGATTTCCTTTCTGCTAAGCCCATAAATTCCACCATATAATTCAATGTTTTCTTTCACTTTTAAATCCTCATACAAAGAGAATTTTTGGCTCATATAACCAATATTTTTCTTGATTTTTTCTGCCTGTTTATATACATCGAATCCAGCTACTGTGGCCTCGCCCGAACTGGGTTTTAAAAGCCCACATAGCATCCGCATGGCGGTAGTTTTACCAGCGCCATTTGCACCTAAAAAGCCGAATATTTCCCCTTTTTTTACTTCCAGAGTCAACTCATCCGTGGCAATGAAATCACCAAATTTACGGGTGAGTTTATTTGTTTTTACAGCGATATTTTCTTGATTATCCATGTTGCATCATTTCAATAAAACAGTCTTCAATATCTGCTTCAATGGGTTCAATTTCTATCTTTTGATGAGTTTTAGCGGCTGCATAATTTTTGATTTCTTCACTTGATTGATTTTTGTCATCCATCACTAAATGAGCATATTCTCCGGAAGGATAGAGCGAACGCAGCCCCGGCATGTTTTTCAATTCTTCAATCAAGTGATAGTTATTGTCTCCTTTAATGCCGAAAATGGGATGAGCAAAATCTTTAATAATTCCTTTTGGAGTATCAAGCGCAATGATACTACCTTCTTGTACCAAAGCAATTCTATCACAACGGGCAGCTTCATCCATATAGGGCGTACTCACCAAAATACTGATGCCTTGCTTTTTAATGTGCGACAACATATCCCAAAACTCTCGTCTTGATACAGCATCCACACCCGTTGTGGGCTCGTCTAATACCAAAATTTTAGGTTTATGGATGAGGGCGCAACACAAAGCTAACTTCTGTTTCATTCCTCCCGAGAGCTGTCCCGCTTTTCGTTTTTTGAAAGGTTCTATTTGCTTGTAAATATCACCCATCAATTCCATTTGCTCTTCTATTTTTGTTCCAAAAATATCAGCGAAAAAGGACATGTTCTCTTCAATGCTCAAATCCTGATAAAGGGCAAATTTTCCAGGCATATAGCCAATAATATTTCTGATATGATGATAGCCAGAAACTACATCTTGTCCATCAACTTTAGCAGAGCCTGAGTCGGGTTTTTGTAGGGTAACTAAAATTTTAATAAGGGTAGTTTTTCCTGCTCCATCAGGGCCAATTAAGCCAAATAATTCGCCATCATTAACATTAAAAGACATGTCTTTTACCGCCTTAGTTTCCCCAAAGCTTTTACTGATTTGATGAACTTCGATAGCTGCCATGATTATTTACTTTCTGTAGAATTTGCATTTAAAAATACTTCACCCGGCATTCCAATTTTTATTTCTCCGGTATTTTTGATTCTTATTTTAACGGCATAAACCATGTTTACCCGGTCTTCTTTAGTTTGTATAATTTTAGGTGTAAATTCTGCTTGGCTACTTATCCATTCTACCTTTCCATCAAAATATTTAAAGGCACCATCAGCAATGTCGATTCTTACTTTAACATCTCCGTTCAATTTTACTTTACTTAATTGATCTTCGGCAACATAAGCTCTCAAAATAATTTGTTCCAAATCGCCCGTTTTATAAAGTGGTGTTCCATATCTAACGGTTTCACCTGGCTCGGCATATTTCACCAAAACCACCCCTTTTTCAGGATTGAGGATGTGACTTTTTGCTAATTGGTCGTTGATTTGAGCAATTTGTTCTTGTATAGGCTGACTTTCAGACAGCGTAGCTGAAGTTTGTGTATTCAATTGTGATTTTCTTGCTGATAACTGGCTTTTTAAGATATTGATTTGAGCATTGATATCGTCTAACTGTTTCCCAGTAGCAGCGCCAACTTTCAGTAAATTTTCTACTCTAGTCTTCTCTCTTTCTTGTATCGCAATTTGCGCTTTTAAAACATCCAGCTCGGGCTGTATGGAGGGAAGTTTTTCTCTTAAACCATTTTTATTAGCGATTAACTGCTGTTTTTTGAGATACAGCTGGGTTGTGTCTACCAAACCAACCTCTTGCCCTGCTTCTAAAACCTGACCCTCTTGAATGGTAAATTTCTCTAAATTCCCTTCCGTTCTAGCAGAAACAATTGTTTCTACGGCTTCAAAGTTCCCGTAAGCATCCGGCTCGCTTTCATTGTTTTTACATGCCGATGAAAGGAGCATCATCATTACAGATAATGCGATAAAATTTTGTCTGGTATTCATTGCTTTCATGTATAATATTCTTTAATTAATTACCATTAATTAGCTTTAATTGCGCTATAGACTGCATTTTTCGAGCTTGGTGTAAAGCTTTATTTTGCTCTGCTTGTTGCTCAGCTTGCACATCAGTTAAATAATCTGTAATCGACATTGTTCCATTCTCTAATTTTGCCGCCGATGCTTTTAAAACCTTCTGCTTTAAATCAATAATTTCATCATCTTGAGTCAATAGTTTTTCTAATTTGTTGATGTTGCTTTGTTGCCTGTTAAAGTTGATGGATTGATTCAAACTAAAAACATCCGATTGAATATCTACTTGTTTTTGCTGAAGGTTGATGAGGTTACTTTCCTGTTTTTTGTTGTATAAGCTGCTGATGTTCCAGCTAATTTTAGCGCCAACTATCCAAAACTCGCCAAAATCGGTTCTTAAAAAATTAAAGCCCGGTCTGCCATAATTAGCCTCGCCAAACAAACTTATTTTAGGTAGCAACTTGCTGTTGACAACCTTAAGCTGATTATCGAATCCTTTCTTTTGTAAATCAAAAAATTGATATTCAGGTCTATCTTTATTGAAGTTGATAGGTTTAGTTTCATCCTGATAGGTTAGCGTAGCGTTTTGAGATAAGTTTAAACCCGTAAGTAAATTCAGACTGTTAATATTTGACGTTTTATCCTCTTCTAATGAAGTAATTTGTTGTTTTATCTTCAGTACTTCTGCCTCGATAGAAAAAATTTCTGACTCTTGTGCTGTTCCATACTTGAAAGCTCCTTTTCTGGATGCTAATCTAGTCTGCAATTCTTTTAATGTTGTATTGGTAATTTTGAGGTTCTCATTTAAAAGTAAAGCGGTAAAGAAAAAAGTGCTTGCTCTTTCTTTCACGGTATATAAATCAATCTCGTTTTGTTGTAAAGAGATGGCTCCACTAACTTCGTTTAAATCTCTTTGAGCTTTTATTTCACCTCCATCAAACAAGGTTTCATTGGCACTTAATCCTATTTTATACTGGTCTTTTTTAGGTGGAGCAATAAAACCTCCTGCTATAGCGGTTACTTCATTTTGGTAAGTGGCTTGCGCCGATGCTTGTAATATGGGTAAATAAGCCTTTTTAAGTTTTACATCATTTTCTTCTGTGATTTGTTTGATGATAGCAGTCCTATTAATTAATGGATAATGCTGTTCGGCTGCATCATAAATCTCACTTAAACTAATGGTTTGAGCTTCAGATTGATAAACAATCAAAACAAAGAATAAACATAGCATTATCGATTTAACTATTTGAACTAACCATTTGGTTGATTTCATGACAAAAAATTTTATATTTTGACTATATAATTAATAATAAGCTCACTAGTAAATAATTCACGTTGACTTATAAAGCTGTCCCAGTCTTCATCAGACATTTTGCCTACTCTCTTAATCATTGGGGCAGCAATAAACGGGAATATCACATTTGATAAAATACTAATGAATATTTGCAGTGGATTTAGATTTCTGATTTTCCCTGCTTTCATTTCTTCTTGAAGCTGAATAAAGAAATAGCTATTCATCAAGGTGCTTCCAATATTTAAGTTTAAATGATTGAAAAACTCTACAGAGTTTTGATTAATCTCATTCATCACAAAGAAAGGCAAATCTGGTCTGTGGCGCATAAAATTTATATAATGGCCAATTAATCCTTTAATTTTTTCTTCCCATGTAGTTTCTTGATCGTTAATTAAAGGAATGACCGACCCTAAAAACTCTGTAATAGATTGCAGGAATATCTTTTTGAAAAGACTGTCTTTGTTTCGAAAATAATAATGCAACATTGATTTATTGATGCCAGCTTCATCTGCAATTTCTTGCATTCTAGCCCCAGCTTTTCCTTTTTTCTGAAAAACACGATAAGCAGCTTCTAAAATTTGTTGCTCTGTTTTATTACTTTCTAATCCTTCCATTGTGTTCAACCAAAAAATTCAACCATTTGGTTGATACAATTTTAAGAATAACTTTTAACAAATAAAATTTTTATTATAAAAATGTGAATTTCAATTTTGATGGTTTATATAGAATGGAAACTATTGTTTAAATATTAACAAGAAGTTTATTAAATATAGTGATGAAGGAGAGGAAATATCACAATAAAAACGAATTCAAATAAAATTGTAATTCTTACTTTTATATTTAATTGATCTCTAAAAGTTATGTTTGTAGCCTTAATAAAGCCCTAAAATAATTGCATAGGTAAATGGTGCATTTTTGTAACTTTGCCAAGCTTTAGAAAATTAAATCGTCCTTAGATTATTTTAAGGACGATTTTTATTTAACGCATCGTTGCTAAAAATTTATGAGTACACTACAGCAGGAAATAGCCAAAAGAAGAACATTCGGAATCATCAGTCACCCCGATGCAGGAAAAACTACGTTAACCGAAAAGTTATTGCTTTTTGGAGGTGCAATTCAAAAGGCAGGAGCCGTAAAAAGCAATAAGGCTGATAAAGCTGCAACTTCGGATTTTATGGAGATTGAAAAGCAGCGTGGTATTTCTGTAGCAACCTCTGTCATGGGATTTGAGTATCTGAATACCAAAATCAATATTTTGGATACACCGGGTCACAAGGATTTTGCTGAAGATACTTACCGTACTTTAACGGCTGTAGATTCGGTGATTTTAGTGGTTGACTGTGTGAAGGGGGTAGAGGAGCAGACTAAAAAGTTGATGCAGGTTTGTAGAATGCGCCATACGCCAGTGATCATCTTTATCAATAAAATGGATAGGGAAGGTAAAGACCCATTCGATTTGTTAGAAGAGTTAGAAAAAGAGTTGAACATATCCACCCGACCATTAAGTTGGCCAATTGGTATTGGACACTCTTTCAAAGGAGTTTATCAGCTCAATAATAAAAGTTTAAATCTTTTTAGTGCCAATAAGAAGCATATTGCCGACGATTTAATTACCATTAACGATTTAAATGATAAAAAAGTTGATGAATTGGTAGGTGATAAAATGGCAAATAAGTTAAGAGAAGAAGTAGAATTGATTGAGGCAGTTGCCGAACCTTTTGATAGGGATTTATACCTTTCAGGATATTTGGCTCCAGTTTTTTTTGGCAGTGCGATCAATAATTTTGGGGTACAGGAACTATTAGAAACCTTCATTAAAATCGCACCATCGCCGCAAGGCCGAGAGACCGATTCTCGTAAAGTGGAACCGATAGAAAATAAATTCACTGGTTTTATTTTTAAGATACACGCCAATTTAGATCCTAATCACCGGGATAGAATTGCATTTTGTCGCATTGTTTCGGGTAAATTTGAACGTAATACTTTTTACCAGCATAACCGACTGAATAAGAAATTAAAATTTGCTTCACCTACCAGTTTTATGGCAGATAGCAAAAGTTTGGTTGAAGAGGCTTTCCCTGGTGATGTGGTGGGCTTGTACGATTCAGGGAATTTTAAAATTGGGGATACTTTAACAGAGGGAGAAGCTTTACAATATGTAGGAATTCCAAGTTTCTCTCCCGAAATTTTTAAAGAACTGGAAAATACTGACCCCATGAAAACCAAGCAATTGGAAAAAGGGATTCACCAATTAAGTGATGAAGGAGTAGCACAATTGTTTATCCAAAATCCGGGAAACCGAAAAATTATTGGTACGGTAGGAGAACTACAATTTGAAGTAATACAGTTCAGATTAAAAAATGAATATGGCGCTTCTTGTATTTTCCGTCACATGAACACTTCCAAAGCCATGTGGGTGTCAGCAACTTCAAGCGAAGAACTGGAAAAATTCACCCAACGTTACCATCAAAAAACTGCTTACGATAAAGAAAATAAACCTGTATTTTTAGCGGGATCTCAATTTGATATTGATTATGCAATTAAACAATTTCCTGAAATCAGTTTCCACGAAACATCAGAATGGGAAATGCTAGCCAAATAAATAAACATGAGTCAAGAAGTTTCACATTATATAGATCAGTTATTCCCTCAGTTTGAGCCTGCACTTAAAACTAAGCTGATAGAAATTGCCTCCATAAAAGATTTTACTGATGGTGAAATGATGATGGAAACAGGGCAATATTTCCGCTCCACCATGCTGATAGTAGAAGGAAAAGTGAAATTGTATAGAGAGGGAGATGAAGGGGATGAATTTTTTATGTACTATTTAGAGCCAGGCGATGCCTGCGCACTTTCATTAATTTGTGCTACCAAACAGGAAACAAGCCAAATTAAAGCTAAATCTGTTGAAAACACCAAAGCATTAACCATACCTATTGCCATGATGGATCAACTGATGCGGGAATATAAAACATGGTATTATTTTGTTTTGGAAACCTATCGTAATCGTTTCGAAGAGCTTTTAATGGTTTTGGATAGCATTGCCTTTAAAGCATTGGATGAACGTTTGTTGTTTTATCTAAAAAATCAATATAAAAAATCTAAGAATCGCGAATTAAATATCACTCATCAAGAAATTGCAAATGATTTAAACTCTTCTCGTGAAGTAATTTCCAGATTATTAAAGAAATTAGAGCAAAGAGGGGAAGTTCTACTTCACAGAAACAGCATCGAATGGCTTAAATAAATAGCTGGGTGACTTTGGTCACCTTTTTAGCTTAATGTAATCTCCATTTTTGTTTAAATTATTTAAAGATGGAAATTATTTTCGCGTATCTCGCTTCAGCATTAATTGGAATTTCGTTAGGGTTAATAGGTGGCGGAGGATCTATATTAACAGTGCCCGTTCTCGTGTATCTATTTGGGGTAAGTCCTTTATTATCTACCTCTTATTCCTTATTTATTGTAGGCTCTACCAGTTTAGTGGGAGCTCTCAATAACTTAAAAAAAGGATTTGTGAATGTAAAAACAGCCTTGCTGTTTGGAGTTTCATCCATCATTACTGTTTTCATTACTCGTAAGTTCGTTATTCCTATCATCCCAAAAGAAATTTTTACTGTTGGAGATTTTGTTGTGACTGAGAATATTCTTACCATGGTTTTATTTGCCGTTTTAATGGTAGCAGCAGCTACCGCGATGATTAGAAATGGCCAACAAAAGGCAGATGAAAATGCTGTAAAACCCGGTGAAGGGAAAATTGGTAAATTGATGATTTATGGAATTGCAATTGGAATTGTTACTGGTTTATTAGGCGCTGGTGGGGGTTTTTTATTAATCCCGACTTTAGTCATTTTGATGGGTTTACCAATGAAAGAAGCCGTAGGGACTTCTTTACTAATTATAGCCATGAATTCACTTCTAGGTTTCACCGGAGATTTAGGTCATTTTAAAATGGATTGGGTATTTTTATCAGAAATTACCGCTATAGCAATTGCAGGGATTTTTATTGGTGGGTTTATCGGAAAGAAGATTGATGGTAGCAAACTGAAAAAAGGATTTGGTTATTTTGTGTTGATAATGGGTTGCTATATCATTGTTAAAGAATTATTTTTAAAATAGGATAGAGATGAGAGAGAGAGTTTTAAAAGATTGGAATTTTATGCGAGCAATTAAATTGATTGTCGCTATTTACATCTGCTATCAGGCGGTTGATTTGCATGAATATTTATTGTTTTTATTAGCGGCCTTATTCTTTTATCAAAGTATCTGGAATGTTTCTTCTTGCGCCATGTCAGGCTCTTGTGAAGTTAAACCAAGAACTAAAACGGATTAAATTAAAAAAGGGTGAAGATTAAGGATATTATATATGTAGCAATCCAGTTCACCCTTTTTATAGGTTACGCATTTGTATTTCCAATAGGTTTTTTTAGTTTCCCTTTATGGCTGATTGATGTAGGTTTGATAATTGGGATTTCAGGAGGAATTATACTTGCTTTAGCTTTACTACAACTCAATAAAAACCTTTCTCCTTTTCCAACACCAAAAACAAATAGCGAGCTTGTTACCAACGGTCTTTATAAATGGATGCGACATCCAATTTATAGCGGTATCATTCTTTTTGTTTTTGGATTTGCCATTTATAGCGAAAATGAATATCGCCTATTCATTGCTATTTCATTACTAATATTATTCTATTTCAAATCTTCTTACGAAGAAAATTTATTGAAAAATAAATTCCCAACCTATACCCAATATCAACAACGTACGAGGCGGTTTTTTCCATTTATTTAAGATTTCCCAATAAAAAATTGCTAGGTGACTTAGGTCACCTTTTTTGTTTGATGAAAGCCGCATCTTTGATTAACAAAATAAATTAAAGCGATGATTATAGAACAAATTTATACAGGATGTTTAGCACAAGGTGCATACTACATCGAAAGCAACGGCGAAGCTGCTATTATTGATCCATTAAGAGAAGTACAGCCTTATTTAGATAGAGCGGCTAAAAATGATGCAGTCATCAAATATGTTTTTGAAACGCATTTCCATGCTGATTTTGTTTCAGGTCACTTAGATCTTTCTGAAAAATCAGGAGCACCTATTGTTTATGGTCCAAATGCAAAACCAGATTTTGATTTCATCAGTGCAAAAGATGGTCAGGAATTTAAATTGGGAAATATCAGCATTAAAGTATTGCATACTCCTGGACATACCATGGAAAGCACTTGTTATTTATTAAAAGATGAGCAAGGTAAGGAAGTCGCATTATTCTCTGGAGATACTTTATTTATTGGAGATGTTGGTCGTCCAGATTTAGCTCAAAAAGTGGTGGCTGAATTAACTCAGGATATCCTAGCTTCACACCTTTATGATTCTTTAAGAAATAAAATCATGCCTTTGGCAGATGATATTACCGTTTATCCAGCACATGGTGCAGGTAGCGCTTGTGGCAAAAACATGAGTAAAGAAACCACCGATACTTTAGGTCATCAAAAAGCAACTAACTATGCGTTAAGAGCCGATATGACAAAGGAAGAATTCATTAAAGAAGTTACTGATGGTCTTTTACCGCCACCAGCTTATTTTCCTTTAAATGTAATGATGAATATACATGGCTACGAAAGTATTGACGAAGTTTTAGAACGTGGTCAGCAAGCCTTAAACCCAGCAGATTTTGAAATGGTGGCAAATGAATCAGGTGCTCTAATTTTAGATACACGTGATCCTCAAACTTTTGCTAAAGGCTTTATTCCAAATGCAATCAACATTGGTATTGATGGTAATTTTGCGCCATGGGTAGGAGCGATGATTACTGATATCAAACAAGAAATCCTGTTAGTTACTGATGAAGGTAGAGAAGAAGAAGTAATTACTCGTTTGGCCAGAGTAGGTTATGACCATACCATCGGATATTTAAGCGGGGGTTTTAAAGCTTGGAAAAATTCAGGAATGGAAGTGGATTTTATTAAATCTATTACAGCAGATGAATTGGCCAATATCATGGATAAAGAAACCATCAACTTGGTGGACGTAAGAAAAGGAAGCGAATATCAAAGTGAGCATGTTGAAGAAGCAATCAATTTACCTTTAGATTATATCAATGATAGCATGGCACAAATAGATAAAGACAAAACCTACTATGTGCATTGTGCGGGCGGTTATCGTTCCATGATTTTCAATTCTACCTTAAGAGCTAGAGGTTTTGATAATTTAATTGATGTGGCGGGTGGATTTAAAGCGATTCAAGACAGTGGGAAATTGAAGACAACTGCGTTTGTTTGTCCAAGTACTTTAAAATAATTTTTTAACTAAAAATGATAAAGAAAATGTTTGATCTATTTTTTAAAAAGAAAGAAGGTGATCTTGATGGTCAGGAATTCAAAACTCAATATTTAGCAGATAAAAGCCATGTGCTCTTAGATGTGCGCACTCTTGGTGAATATCAATCAGGTAGTTTGCTAGGCGCTAAAAATATGGATGTAATGGCTCCTGATTTTATAAATAAAATGGAGAAGCTGGATAAGTCTAAAACCTATTAT
>JAHJVW010000033.1 GCA_018828585.1 Bacteroidota bacterium | reverse complement strand
GACCGTTTCTTATTTTGGTATATATAATGCTTGAATAATAAAAATTATGCTAATTTATATTTATTAACTTCGTCAAAAATAGAATTAGGTTCAAATGGCAAGAGCAGTATTTTTGGATAGAGACGGTGTTATTAATAAAGAGCTAGGCGACTATGTTTGCCGTTTAGAGGATTTTCAAATTTTAACCCATAACTATGACTTCCTTCTTGAAATTCAGAAGCGTGGATACCTAATTTTAGTAGCTACCAATCAAGGAGGATTAGCTAAAGGATGGTATACAGTTGATGAGTTAAATAAAATGCATGATCACTTAAAAGCTGACTATGCTAAACATGGAATCACCATTACTAATATTTACTATTGTCCCCATCACCCCAATTTTACTGGACCATGTGATTGCAGAAAGCCAAAACCAGGAATGCTTTTACAAGGCGCTAAAGATTATCAATTAAACCCTTCTGAATGCTATTTTATTGGCGATAAACCGACAGATGTAGAAGCCGCTGAGGCTGCTGGAATGACTGGAATTCAGATAACAATTGATCAACCATTGGGTGAAATTTTACATTTAATCAAATAATTTTTTTATACAAATTAAATTTGACTATTTTTGTCAAAATAAATTTGTTCAAAATGGAAACTTTTGGTAGTCTTATTAAAAATTTAAGAGAAAGCAAAAAATTACCGCTACGTGTTGTTTCTGCGTACTTGGACATTGATCAAGCTATTTTAAGTAAAATAGAAAGAGATTTGCGCAAAGCAAATCGGGATTTAGTGATTAAACTTTCCACTTATTTTGAAATTGATAAAAATGAGTTATTAGTAGCTTGGCTGTCAGACAAATTGGTTCTTGAGTTAGAGGATGAAGAAATAGCTTTAAAAGCTTTACAATTAGCTGAAGAAAAAGTAATCTATCACACCAAAAAAGCATCTTCAATTAATATAATTGACTCTATAAAAAAAACATTAGCATTTGATGGTAGAGTAAATATGGCTTGGTTGTTTGGATCAGTTGCTAGAGGTGAGGACAACCCTAAAAGTGATATTGATTTGATGGTTGAGCTAAAAGATGATAAAAAATATTCGATGTTTGATTTATTAGACTTAGAATATATTTTAGGAAAACCTATTAACCGCAAAATTGATTTAGTAGAAAAAGGCTATTTAAAAGAGTTTTCTCTACAATCTGCCGACAACGATCTTATAAAAATATATGGATAAGATATCTTTAAAAGAGAGAATTATCCATATTTCTAATGCCATTGAACTGATTGAAGAATTTGTTTCTGGAATTGATGAGGCAAATTTTTTGAATGACATTAAACTTCAAAGCGCTGTACAATATCAATTTTTAATCATTGGCGAAGCTCTGAAATATTTAGACATTTCAATTTTGGAGAAATATCCCTACCCTTGGCATATTCCACGATCTTTTAGGAATTTTATTATTCACGAGTATCATGGTGTGAAAATGGAGCGTATTTTTTATGCTGCTAACGATTTATTTGATTTAAAAACTAAGATTGAACTGATTTTGAAAAACGAGGTTTAACGAAACTTTTGCTCACTTAAAATATTCTCAACAATTAAATCCGCATGCTCTCTCGAGTTTTCTATAAACCATAAATGCGTATCCATACCGCCACAAACTACACCTGCTAAATACAAGCCTTTTTTATTGGTTTCCATGGTTTGTGTATTATGTTGAGGGTATTTCTTTCCGTCGCTACTTAGCTCTACTCCTACTTTATCTAAAAAATCAAAATTAGGTTGATAACCTGTTAAAGCCAAAACAAAATCATTTGCAATGGTTATTTTTCCATCCGGCGTTTCAATATCTACTTCGTTATTTCTTACTTCTTTAAGATTTGAATTGAAATATGCTTTGATACTTCCTTCTTTAATCCTGTTAACTATATCTGGTCTTACCCAATATTTTACACGTTCACCAACTTCATCTCCACGAATTACCATTGATACTTCGGCACCTTTACGGTAACATTCTAAAGCAGCATCCACGGATGAATTACTGGCACCTACTACCACCAATTTTTGCATGGCATAATAGTGTGGATCATTGTAATAATGTGATACTTTAGATAAGCTTTCGCCAGGTATATCCATTAAAGCTGGTAAGTCATAAAAGCCGGTTGAAAGGACAATGTTATTAGCTTGATAATCTCCTTTTGATGTTTTAACCATAAAATTTTTACTTGTATATACCTTTAAAACTTCTTCAAAAAGATGGATATTTAATTCGAATTTTAAAGCTATTCTTCTGTAATATTCTAGCGCTTCTGACCGAGTTGGTTTTGGATTATTTGATACGAATGGAACTCCACCAATCTCTAACTTTTCTGAAGTGGAGAAGAAAGTCATGTTTTGAGGATAGTTATATATCGAATTTACCAAGCATCCTTTTTCTATAATAAGATAGGTCAAACCAGCTTCTTTTGCTTTAATGCCGCAGGTTAAACCTATTGGTCCGCCGCCTATAATAATGATATCGAAATGTTCCATTTTAACTAATAAAGCCTAAACTAAAAATTTGTTTTTAATAACTAGTTTAATGAGAAGGTACAAAAGAGAAAATGACCTTTTTTAAATAAACCTGATTGCAACGGAAAGCCCACAATGTAGTGAAGCGAAATGAGGACTTTTAGAGAAAATTAAATAGCTGAAGTGAAGTTACTTTTCTAATGAATTTTACCCTCTAAATTTATCAAGCAGGTTACTCAATTGTTGAGCTTCTTCATCGCTAATATTATTTTTAAGACCTTCTATCATTGCATGTTCCATATGAACACTTTCTAAAAGTTCTAAACCTTTATCGGTAATTTGTATGTCGACAGATCGGCGATCTGTACGGTTGGTGGATCGAGTTACCAATTCTTTTTGGACCAATCTATCTACGATACGTGAGGCATCGCACATTTTATCGAGCATTCGCTCTTTAAGAATATTTATGGTAGCTGGTTGTGGATGTTGACCACGTAAAATGCGTAAAATGTTAAATTGTTGGTTGGTGATATTTGATTTATCTAACTCAACCTTAATAAGGTTATTTAACCAATTATAGGTGTAAATTATGTTGATAGAAGCTCTATGATAATTATTTGTAAACTTGGTACTTTTTATTTCTTTCTCAATCTCCATAACAGCTAATTTAAATTAAATCTCCTTTTGCTGGTGATTTTTTTTCATCAATTTTTTTATTATAGTTCCAAGGGCAATGTTTACAACCATTTTTACAGCAAAAACCACGCTTTAAATGATGACTTTCTGTAAAAACAAAATTGCCATCTTCATTAATATAATAATCTTCCTTTTCTTTAAGCATCTATAAAATTTTCACTTTTAAAGAGTTGCTAAAATATGTTTTTAACGAACTTCCGTCTCCATGAATTGTCCACACTTCCTTAGGTTCTACTTCTTTAATCGTTTGGAGGATATCATTCCAATCTACATGATCCGAAATAAAAAGTGTTTCATCATTTCCTCTTTGTAAGTTTTCCCAACCTGAAGCGAATATTTTTACAACTCCAGTAGCTTTACTATAACTTTCGAAAGTTAAAGGAGGGACCAAATAGATTTGATTTTTTGAATTTTCTTTAAACGCTTTACGCTGATAATGTTGAAAATTTCCCAAATCAATTCCTTCTGATTGATAAAGTTGATGCACTGGATGAATAGAATAATGTAAGGATATTTGTTTTTGAGGGCAATATCTATGAATAAGATTAGTAAGTCTTTGCGCTTTACCTAAACCATAAACTCCCAATAAAATATTGCTTTCAATATCATTTAGTTTTTTGATTTCTTCATCAGGATTTGGATGTTGAGTTAGTGGGTTCGCAAATGTAGTTTCGGTAATCAATACATCGGCTTTACAAAATTCTATTGCTTCACAAGTTTCATCAGGCTGTAATTTATAATCTCCTGTAAACAGATAAATCACCCCCTCAAACTCCATCTTTATCATAGCAGAACCTAATATATGTCCTGCAGGTAAAAAGCTGAGTTTAACTTCACCTAATTGAAATTGTTGATGATAATTTATCAGGTTAAAATATTTTGCTGCATTTTTCTTTAAACGCAGCTGCATAATTTTTTGTGTTTGGGGCGTACAATAAACATCCTGATTTCCAGGACGAGCATGGTCTCCATGAGCATGAGAAATAACTGCTTTTGCAACTGGGATTAAAGGGTCGATATAAAAATCGCCATAAGAACAATATAGGCCTTCTGGCACTTTAATCAAAAAATCAGCTTTCATTACTCAATATTAAAAGCTTTTTATGTAAATCTAGAACTTGATTGATGATTAATTCTTCTTCGTTATTTTGGATAAAAAAATCGGCCATTGTTTTTTTCTTTTCTTCAGAAAATTGATTTTGAATTATTTCCAATACTTTTTCTTTTGAGATTTGATCGCGATTCATCACTCTCATTATTCTTAATTCTAATGGACAAGAAACTAAAATATTAAACTTATTTTGTTGGTATGAATAACTCTCGAAAAGTAATGCGGCTTCTTTTAAAACGTAAGGAGATTTTTGTTGTGATGACCAACTTTCCATCGCTCTAAACACCGCCGGATGAACAAAACTATTTAGTTTATTCAATTGATTAGTATTTTTAAAAACGATATCAGAAATGTATTTTCGGTTTAGACTACCATCTTCAAAATAAGATGGAGCACCAAACTCCGTTTTAATCTCTTCAACTAGAATTTCATCAGAAATCATCAACTTTTTAGCTTCATCATCTGCATAAAAAACTGGGATACCTAACATTTCGAAAATATGGCAAACTGTTGTTTTTCCACTTCCTATTCCGCCTGTGATTCCAACTTTCAAACTCATCTTTTGATCATGAAATTAACCTGTAAAGGATCTGTCCTTCTGATTCTAGTAAAAGCTCTCCTCTTTGTGATTTGGACAGGAAGTTGGTTCGCATTATCGTATTTCCAAAGATTTAAATCTACCACCGCATCAAAATTATCTTCATGCACAATTGAATAATCAGAAAGTGAAACCATAAAAGTGATTTTAACTTTATCTGGCACCAACTTTACATTCAAATACTGTTTGTTATTGATTACTTTGATAGGAATAAACAATACTTTTTCTGTAAACTGCTCCACAGGTATTTTAATCTCTACATTTGCAGGGAAAATGGTAATATTTGCTTCACTAGGCTTTTTTAAAGCAACTTTATCTAAAATGGTGGCTTTTATTTTCTTCACAACAAATGTATCGGTATCCCAATACTTTATTTTGTCTAAAACTTCTTGAGGGCCCGTAACGGTAACAAAATCAGGCTTTAGTATAGTTTTAGCGGACTGTCCAAATTGATTTACAAAATTTAAATCGTTAGATAATCTAATAGGAACTCTCTTAACTTTTCGAGTGGTAAAGTCAAAGTATAAAGTATCTGGTTTTACACTTCTAATTTTTTGATCAGAAGAATATGAATTATTAATGCTGTACAATTGGTCGCTAAACGTAACAAAGTTTTTGCGTTCAAGCGCTTTTAAGTCTACTTTAACCTCTTTAGGATAAAACCGAAGTTTTGTAAAAAGTAATTGCCACCCACTTCCTTCTATGTCTAATAAAACAGTGTCTGATTGTAATGGATTAAATGCTTTGTTTTGAGGTAGATTTTTGAAGTTAACCATAGCTTTCACTTGGTATTCGTATTTATTGGACAAAGCAAAAAACAGCCATGCTCCCACTGCTAAAATTAAACAGGTGAAAAATATACTGAGCTTTCTACGCTCAACCGCTGATAATTTGATTAAAGCCATTATTCTCTTTATTCACTTTTCGGTTGATAAAACCAAATTTATAAAAAAATGCCGTATCAGATTATGATGACGGCATTTCTATTTAAAGCCTTAGATATTTAAGCGTTTAACGTTTTTGATGAATCTAAAGATACTGCAGATTTGTCAAATCTTATTTTACCTCCACCTTCGGTTTCTAATAAAATGGTAGTTTCATTCATATCAACTATCTTACCATGTATTCCAGCGGTAGTAATTACTTTATCTCCTTTTTTCATTTCAGCAACGAATTTTTTATGGTCCTTCGCTTTTTTCATTTGTGGTCTAATCATAAAAAAATAAAATACAACCACAATTAAAACCATGGGTAAAAAACTCATCAAATTTGATGGAATTTGCAACAAAACAAAATTTAACATAT
>JAHJVW010000032.1 GCA_018828585.1 Bacteroidota bacterium | reverse complement strand
AGATGGAGAAACAATATAATTTTGTTCGGAAAAATCGTTTAAAAACTTACTTCCTACTTCTTTAGCTTCGTCCCAAAAACCAGCATTATAAGCGGGTTGACCACAACAAGTTTGATCTGGATTATAAATTACTTTGCAACCGGCCTTCTCTAAAACTTTTAAAGTGTTTTTCGCGGTTGATGGATAAAGTTGATCTACAAAGCAAGGAATAAAGAGTTCTACGTTCATTAAAGTCAAAAGTAATAAGTTTTAAGTCGAAAGTATAAAAAGCCTATTGATTCATCTTCAAAATTTCAAATCAATTCATTTTCAAATCAGACAAACGTTCTTTCTTTAAAACAGAGAATAACATCACTAAACCAATGATAAAGAATATTGCTAAACTCACGGCAGAGTTTCTCATATTCCCAGTTAGTTCTTCGATAAATCCAAAACTGAATAAACCAGCTACTATCGCTAACTTTTCGGTCACATCATAAAAACTAAAGAATGAAGCGGTATCTGGCGTGTTTTCTGGCAAGAATTTAGAAAACGTAGATCTGGATAAAGACTGTATCCCTCCCATAATTAAGCCCACAACTGCTGCTAAGCCATAGAATTGAAATTCGTTTTGAATAAAATACGCAACCACACAGGCACCAATCCAAATGACAACTACAAAAATCAATACTTTTATATTTCCAAAAACATTGGACAACCTTGACATTAAATAAGCACCTAAAATAGCTACCAATTGGATAATCAAAATAGTGGCAATTAATTTTTCAGTTCCTAAATTCAATATTTTTTCTCCGAAATTTGCTGCTACCAACATAATGGTTTGTACGCCCATTGCATAGAAAAAATAAGCAATCAAAAATGTTTTTAAAACGGGCATTTCCTTTAATTGAGACCAAACTTTTCTTAGTTCTTCGTAGCCACTGGCCACTTTTGTTTTCTCAGCTTTATTATAATTTGGGCTTCCTTTTGGCAAAACAGTAAATGGAATGTAGGAAAATCCTATCCACCAAATACCTACTAAAAGGAATGATAATCTGGCTGGAAGTGTTGCGTTGGTAATTCCAAAAAGTTCAGGTTTTAAAACAAAAGCAAAACAAATAATTTGCAAAAGAACACTACCAATATATCCGTATGAAAAACCTTTAGCACTTACCTTATCTTGTTGATCTGGCGTAGCGATATCGGGTAAATAAGAATTGTTGAAAACAATTCCTCCGCAATATCCAATCGCTGCTAAAGCAAATAAAATTACACCTAATTCTAAATGATTCTTATCAAAAAAGAACAATCCGCAACAAGCTAAGGCACCTAGCCAAGTAAATATAATCATGAATATTTTTTTGTTTCCACGATAATCTGCAGTTGCTGTTAATAACGGCGTAATGATGGCAATAATTAAATAAGCTACAGCTAAGGCATAATTTGTTAATGCTGTATTCACGAATTTTATTCCAAAAAAATAAACTTTATCATTTATTAACTCACCATTTACCTTTGTAGATGTTATAGCCGTATAATAAGCTGGAAAAATAGTCGAAGTGATGACCAAATTATAGGCGGAATTTGCCCAATCGAACATTGCCCAAGCTCTAATGGTCTTTTTGTTATTTTTGAGGGTCATTAACGTTGGTTTAAGGAAAAATCTTTAACAAGTATAAATTAATTGAGTGTAAAAAGAGAAATAAAATGTCCGCATTGTAATGAATGGACTTTATGGCGTGGAGAGATTTATGATCGCTGCTTGTACTGCGGTGAGTTTTTACAAAACGAGGATTTTACTAAAAAAGTAGAAAACGAAATTAGGGAACAGGTAAAAGAAGAAAATGATATTTTCTTCGTAAAGCCAAGTGACTCTAAGTTTATTGGAGTTTCTAAGCGATTTTTAAGAAAGTTTAGAAAGTTCGCTGTGTTTGCACAAGCAGCATTGATTGCTTTTATGAGTTTATTATTATGGATTATTGGAATGATGAGCACATGAGAAAAGCATTATTAAATTATTGGTTTATCGTTTTTAGTATTTTGTGGGTGATTATTTTTACTTGTACTAAATTGCATTTTTACTTTTGGTGGCCTATTCAATTTTACTTGATTGATTTAATGGCTATTCCTATTTTAGGTACACTAAGCCTTGTTTTTTACCGATGGATTTTACAGAACGAAGAAGCAATTCTTCCTTTATGGAGTATTGCTTTTCTAACCATTGCTTTGTCAGTATGGTTTGAGTGGTATTTACCCAAACATCAAATCAGATATACTGCTGATGTTTGGGATATTGTGATGTATGTCTTAGGTGCAATAATATTCAATTTAACAATGAATAAGTCTAAAATCAACGAATTCATCGATTAAGCGATTGATTCAGTAACTATTATCTCATACTTCGTCTACTATTCCAGACGTTGTACTCTGCTCACAATCATAAAAAAGTTATACTTCAAAGCCTGTGTACTATCTTTTTAAAAGTATTTTACATCCAAACATTTTAATTCTTATTCAACATGTTTCAAAGTAGCAGCACCATTCTTGTCTTCGCTTATTTGTTTCGGATTACCCTTGTAATAAATTTTACTAGCTCCAGAAGTTTTGACAAAAAGGCTAGTTAATGCATTTATTTCGCAATTACTTGCGCCGGAAGATTCGATACGATAATCACTCACCACAAAATCATAAGCGTGAATTTCAGAAGCACCGCTTAAATCAACATCATGCTGACGGGCTTGTCCTCTTAATAAAATAGATGCTGAACCTGAGGATTCGGTAGACAACTTACCAGTCACTAAATCCAGATTTACTTTCGAGGCACCACTCAAGTCGAGTTTAAAATTATCAGAGTGTATTTGATTTTCTGAAATAATTTGCGTTGCCCCAGAAGCTTTTATACCTTCCCATTTCTTAGCCCCCAATTCAATTTCGATTAAACCAGAACTACAAAAGTTTCCATCCATTTCAATTTCTAAAACTCCGTTTCTTACTCTGGTTTTAATTTCTTTTTGGATATTATCATCCGCAGTAATTTTCATTGAGAAAGAGGAATCCTCTTTAATCTTCAATCTAATATTTCCACCAAATTCCACTTTTGTGAAATTAGAAACGTTTCGACTTTCCGTGGTTTGCCTACCCGAACCTTTAATACAATTCATATTACAAGCTGTTGTAAACATTAATAATACAACCGTTAAGGCTGATAGTGATTTAGTTATTTGATTTTTCATATTCTCTATTTTTAAATTGGACTACATGATAAGATTTAAGGTTACATATTAAATAAAAAAAGCCGCTTTTATGGCGGCTTTTCGATTTATGATGGAGATTATTATTGTAGTGAGAAAATTTCTTCTACCTCATCTAATTTTTGAGCTACAACTTTAGTTTCAAATGTTTTAGAATTCTTACTATTCCCTAAAGTGATACTTGAATCATCATATAGTTTTAACTCTTCTGTTTGTGCGGCGAATTTAGTCACATCGATGTTTGAAGAATTATGAGCTACTATTTGATGAAACTCTGTTGAACCTTTCAATTTTAACCTTGATGTGTCTGAAATATCAGTAGTTAAATCAAAAGCTTGAACGTCTAATACGGCTACAGCCTGATTTCCTAAAGTCACTTTAAAATCTATCGCTCTAAATTGATTCAAACTGTAAACTAAAGCATGATCATAAGCCTCTATGCTACGTAAATCCTTTACAGTAACCCAAACAGTTAACTTTTCCTTTTCGAATGAACTGATTCTTAAAGTACCTCCTTCTACTTGTGTTAATGCATTTTGAGCATAGTAATTGTTACCAACTTTAATTTCTTGCTCTTCACCTTGTGAGATAAAAACCCGAACATTTCCTTTTGCAAAAATGTTATAAATCGGAGTTTTCTCGTTTAAAACTGTTAGCGCTTTGTTATTTTCTGACGCCATTACTTTTTGAGTTCCTGAAACTATGATCAGGATAAATAATACAACATATAATGCTGCTATCATT
>JAHJVW010000031.1 GCA_018828585.1 Bacteroidota bacterium | reverse complement strand
CAATTTGAATAACTAACCATATAATTTCAAGATATTTACTAATCATTTATTCAATAAAATTGGTGCTTATAGCAGCTTCGTTTTTGGTATTGACTGGATCAACCGATACTTTATTAATTACCCATCCTATAAATTGGCTGTTAAGGCTTTTC
The DNA here is from genome assembly GCA_018828585.1 of Bacteroidota bacterium. Classification (GTDB taxonomy): domain Bacteria; phylum Bacteroidota; class Bacteroidia; order Sphingobacteriales; family Sphingobacteriaceae; genus Pseudopedobacter. The sequence goes on along the minus strand of JAHJVW010000031.1, from coordinate 10,588 downwards.
AAGTAATTAATATGTTGTTTTTTGGTGCCAGATATTGTTTGATTGGCTTCAAATACGCCCATTACTTTATCCGCAATTAAATTCCATTCTTTAGCTTTACTTAAAGTCTCTAAGGATGGTGTTTCTACCAAAATAATATCAAACTGAGACCTTAATGTTTCAAATCTTGCCCTAACGGTTTTCTCATCTGTAATTTCAAATAAGGATGTATCTTCCCCTTTGTTTCCCATTACCATTATTCCGGCACTAAATTCGGATGAACCTAAATTTCCAGTTTTTAAATAATCCTCTAAGTAAAATGTAGTGTTAGAGTTTTCTGTGATATTAGGATGATCAAAGTTTCCATCAATTAACAAAATCTTTTTTCTAATTACAACATAAGAATAAGCGATACAAGCAATTAAAAGAGTTTTACCCTCAGAATCATTCATGCTAGTAATGTTTAGCACCTGACCTTTAGAATCAGAGGTAGGAACCATTTCTCTACTGATTTCGTATCTTGCTGATCTTAATTGTTTTTTTAGTTCCTGCATCTCAGGATTAGAGTGTAAGTTACTCCATATTTCCTTTAATGCTAAATTGGCAGAGTTTACTCTATTGATTTTACCCAATACTGGAATTTCTGTTATTTGTGCTAATTCCCTCGGAGAAGTAACGCTGTCATCAAGATAAAATATGATAAAGAAAATTAATAGACAAAAGATGGTGCTTATAATACCACTCAGAATAATCAATAACATTTTCTTAGATGGTAATTGAGTGCCAGGCATAGCCTCTTGTATTTGCCTAAGTTTAGAGTCTAAACTTGCTTCTAAACTTGCAGCGTTAAACCTTTCTAAAATTGCAAGATATTCTTTTGTAGAAATTTCAATTTTTCGTTCTAAGGATTGTATAACAGCTTCTTGAGGAACCAGACTTGTCATTTTAGCCTTTAAACTTGCTAAAGTACTTTTTAATGAATTAATGCTGTTAAGCGCTAAATCATACTCTACTTGCAGATTTAACTTTCGAGCTACTAAATTTATCTTACTGTTTAAAGGATTATCTATGTACTTAGAGCTTTGTTCAAAAATTTGTTGATTAATGACCTGATTTAAGGAGTCTATTACCGGATTATACTTAGGATCAAACTGACTTTCGATTTGTAATTTACTAACCTTATAAAGTTTCTCTTTAGTATTAGATAATTTTCTGTTTATTTCAATCAACGCTGCCTCTGAATATTTTTTTACATTTGGATCAAACTGATTATCAATATTTTGAATAGTTTGTTTTAATGAAATTACATTTGTTTGTGCTTCTTGAATTTTAATTTCATATTGACTTGCAATTTCAAATAACTTTCTTGATTGTTCAGAAATATCTAAAACACCATTTTTAATTTTATAGTCTTTTAGGTCTAAAACAGCTTTTTGCAAAGTGTCGTTTTTCATCTTTGTTAATTTCTCTAAAAACTTAACAGACTTTGTTTGATTTTCTTTTAATAAGGCAGTGTAATAAGTAATAAATTCATTAGTAATGGTGTTTACTATAAAGGCAGATAATTCTGGATCTTCTGATGTAAATCTTACTGATAAATAATCACTTATTTCTAAGCGGTCAACATCAAGGTTATTTCCAACATAATTCTCGCCATAACCCATCGAATCTAAAATTCGATTTAACAGTTTATCTTCTTCATTAAACTGATTTAACTGCTCTCTGTTTGCATATTTTCTTTTGAAGATATTTAAAACATTTCTTCTTTCTATATCAGATAAATCCTTAATCTCACTACTTAACTCTCTAAATGGTTTATCAGTAGTTAAATCATGAATAATCAATTGATAAGATGTTAGATTAATAATCTTTTGCAATTTTATGATTTCAATAAGATTACTAAATTCCCTATTGATTTTAGATTCTTGTTTGTCAAATAAACTCGCTAAACTTTGTGTTTCGTCTACAATACCAGTAGAAATTTGCCCTTCAGCAACATACTGGTCAGGTAAATTTCTAACTATAAAATAGGCAATAATTACTGTTATTAAAGGTACAGAGATTACAATAAACCTGAATCTGTATAGCAGCTTATAAAACTTCTTTAACTCCTCCATGATTTATTTAATGTCCTCTATTCTTGTAATCGTTAATTCTTCAATGGCAACTTTTGCAGTTAAATAAGCTGTTTCGGCTGCTAACTTTGATTGACTCACGCTACTAAAATTTATTAAACCTTGGCTATAAGCATCAAATGTAACCTCACCTCTTTCATAACGTAATTTTAAATCTTTCAATAATCCATCCGCATCTTGCCATGTCTTGGTATATAGTCTAACATTATTTAAAGCCTGAATGTATGAGAAATACCTCTTTTTAACTTCTGTTTCTAATGTTATTTCATATTCTTTGGATTCAAATTCGGAGGTTTGTAACTCGAGTTTGGTTTTTTTAACATTATTTGGTTTTTTTAAAACGCTAGCAATATTGACATTTATACTAAATTGGTAGCCGGAGTAAAAACTAGGATCGATAAAGTTCACAGTTTTGTTAGGTTGAGAAACGTAAGAAACCGAAAACACATCAAACCAATTTAATTTTTCATTTCTAATCTCTAATGAAGCTATATCATTTCTCACTTTATTTTGTTTGATTCTCGGATAGTTTTGTTTGGCAGTAGCTACCAGTTTTTCTAAAAATAAATACGAAATATCCGGAATGATCGATTCCTGGGCTTTTAAACTATTTACTGATGCAAAAAGCACAATAAAAATTAGAGGTGCTGTCTTTAATATTTTAATCATCGAGCGGTTTATGTATTTAACAGTCAAAATTTAGGTTAAAATCCCTTTTTTAAAACTATAAGTTATTAACACTCTAAAGGCAAATCTATGCCAGAATAGGGTAATGATTAATAAAGACTGTATAAATGGCGTTTGAAACTATAAGGACTACTATTTTTTTTAGAATATATTAGTAAAAGATAATTTTCACTTCCTAATTAGGGAATAAATGATGGGGAATTAATTACCTAAGTGTAGAAGTTTAACCTCTTGTCTAATAATTATTTTATTGATTTGAGTTAAATTAAATTGAGAATATTGCTATTCTAGCTATTTTTGGCATAAAAAGTTAAAATAATTTATCAATTCTTATAATGGATTGATATTTGGTTTATTGATTAAATAAATAGTTATAAAAGTTTACTAAGAAAACTTAAATATGAAAATAAGATTAATACCTAGTTTATTGATAACCGTGTTTTTTATGTTGATAAGTTTTAAAAGCAAGGCTCAATTTCCTTACTTTGATAGCTTTCGAGATTCAACTGCAAAAGGAATTGTTTTTGGTGGTGTGCCCGAAGCTTTTTTAACTGCATCCAAAAAAGCAAACATTGATGTTTCTGGAAATGGATATCTTAGATTAACTGACAATACTGGTTATCAAAAAGGGTATGTGTATAGCACTAATACTTTTACATCAAAAGATGGATTAAGAATAGCTTTTGAATACTACGTTTATGGCGGTACTGGAGCGGATGGGATTTGTTTTTTCTTATTTGATGCAAACGCAAATCCATTTAGCATTGGTGGTTTTGGAGGGTCTTTAGGATACGCTCAATTTAATTTAAATGGTGTTGTTCAGTCAGGTGTAAGTAAGGGTTATTTAGGAATAGGAATAGACGAATTTGGCAACTTCTCTAATCCAATAGAAGGAAGACAAGGTGGCAAAAATGGCTTAGCTCCTAAATCTGTAACATTAAGAGGGCAAGGAGATGGTGCGGCTACAACACCTGATAATTATCCATACCTAACGAGTGTTCAAACTAAAGATTTAAATTTTGATTTAGTTTATAGTGGTAGCAATCAAAGATATCCAGATAGTACAACCATTGGATATCGAAAAGCTTTAGTAGAGCTACAACCTAATCCTGCTGGAGGATATAATATTACCGTAAAGATTTCTGAAGGTACAGGTGATGGTAAAGTGAAAACTTATACGGCCATTAATAACTATTATTATGCAACAAATGCTCCGGCTACATTAAGATACGGCATATCATCTTCTACAGGTGGTTCAACAAATTATCATGAAATTCGTAATGTATTTATTGATGTTTACAATAGGGGCGTCTTATTAAATCCAACAGCATTAGATGATAACATAACGGAATGTTCAGGTAAAGCAGTTGTTATAAACATTGTTGCAAATGACGCCTCTCGTAATCCATCAGGTGTAATTAATCCAAATTCTATTGATTTAAATCCTGATATTTCTGGAGCACAAAAAATATTTACAGTTTTAAATAAAGGAACTTTTACCGCTAATAGTAATGGTACTATTAATTATTCCCCTATTAATTCATCTGTATCTGGAGAGGTATCGGTAAGATATACCGTTGAAGATAATTATGGTTTGACCTCAAATATTGCCAAAGTCTCTATTAAAGATCCAATCTCTACTAATCCATCTAACGCAGGTCCTGATCAATTGATAAGTATTTCTACAGCAACCGCAAACATAACACTTAATGGAAATTCAACAACAACTTCACTTGGTTTATGGAGTCAGGTTTCTGGACCTTCAGGTGCTGTAATTGTAAATCCATCGGTGGCAAATACTGCTGTAAATACACTTGCTTTAGGCACCTATTTGTTTAGGTGGACTTTAAATAACCCTGGCGAATGTGCAAGCTCTGACGATGTTCAAATTATTGTTAATGCGATACCAGTTGCTGTCGACGATAAAGTTAATGGTCTTTATAATCAACCTGTAGATATAGATGTCCTAAATAATGATACTGATAGGGATGGAAATAACACAATCGATAAAAAAACTGTTACTATTAAAAGTAATCCTTTGCATGGTACTGTCAAGGTAGATCCTATTACTGGAATTGTCACTTATACGCCAAATCTAGGATATACAGGACCGGATAGCTTTACCTATACGGTAAAGGATAATACTGGCTCAGAATCAAATGTTGCAACTGTTGATATAATTATCCCTGTTCCATCAAAAATTGGCCTAGCGAAGTCGTTAACAAAAATCGATCGATTGGTTGATGGTTCATATAATGTGACATTTTTATTTACCATGACAAATTTTAGTGCATTTACTGTCGAGAAATTATCGTTGAAAGATGACTTAGCACTTTACTTTAAAGATGGAGCAGATTTTAATGTAATTAGTGTGAAAGCTGTTGCGCCAACAACGTTTACAGTAAATAATGCATACAATGGAAAATCGCAAACAGAACTGTTATCAGGTAATAATCAACTTTCAACCAAACAGTCTGCACAAATTGAATTATTTTTAAATATGAAATCAAAAGCTGGAATTGTTGAGTTTTTTAATACAGCATTTTTACAAGGTAATTCCATCATAGACGGTGCTTTGGTTACTGATCAATCAACTGACGGGATTAAACCAGATCCTTTAGTACCTGAAGATGTTTCTCCCAAAATTCCAACTCCTGTAAAACTCCCTGCATTTAAATTTTATATACCCGGGGGATTTTCTCCTAACGGAGATGGAATTAACGATTTTTTTATAATTAATAATCCAACAGGATCGCCAATTTCATTTGAGGTTTACAATCGTTGGGGAAATGTAGTTTATAAATCAAGCGCTTATACAAATAACTGGAATGGAAAATGTACGGAAGGTATTTATGTCGGACAAGATTTGCCTGCAGGAACCTATTATTATATCGTGAACTATAATGCTACCAAATACGTGGGATTTTTAACACTCAATAGATAGAAATTATGAAGAAAATTATTTATACAGTTTTTATGCTGAGCTTCTTGATTCTTTCTTCAAAGGAGTCAAATGCACAACAAGAGGCAATGTATAGCCAATATATGTTTAATTCATTGGCTATAAACCCTGCTTATGCAGGCAGTAGGAACGTAATATCAGCTACAGCGCTATACAGAAATCAATGGTCAGGTATTGATGGTGCTCCAAAAACAGGAACCTTTACCATAGATGCACCTACAAATAATAAAAAAATAGGTTTAGGGATGCAAGTATTTAGTGATAAACTGGGTATCATAAATACCACTGGACTAGTATTAAGCTCTGCTTATAGGATCAGAATGGATAAAGCAACGCTTTCTTTTGGTTTACAGGGTAGTGTAGAGAGTTATAAAGCAAATTACAGTACTGTTTCTTTAGATGAAGGCGGTGTTTCAAATGATCCAGCTTTTATAGAAAATGTAAATAGAATAAAATTTAATTTTGGAACTGGTGTTTATTATAATTCCGATAAGTTTTATGTTGGTATTGCTATTCCAAAATTATATCCGAACAGATTGTCGAGAAACTCAAATGCTATTACTAAATATCCATCAACAGAAGAAATGCACCTTTTTATTACCACTGGGTTTCTATTTAATTTGAATGATGATTTTAAATTAAGACCTTCATTTTTATTAAAAGCTGTGCGTGGTGCCCCAATAGAAGGAGATATTAATGCTACCCTTTGGATTAAAGATGTTTTAGGAATTGGTGCTCAATATAGAACCAATGCAGACGTTTCGGGATCCCTTCAAATACAAGCAACTCAGCAAATTCGTATAGGTTATGCCTACGACTACAGCACAACTAGGCTTCAAAACTTTAACAGTGGTAGTCACGAGATTATGTTGCGGTACGAGTTTGGTTTTGAAAAGGATAAAGTAATATCACCAAGATACTTTTAAGATTATATTTCGATGAAAAAGACGGTTAAATTTTTAATTATATTATCACTTTTCGTACAATTGATTCCACCTGTTTGTGCTCAAAGTCAAAAAGATGATAAAAAATTATCTTCTGCAATTTCCTCCTATAATAGCTTGAAGTTTGTTGAAGCAATAGAAATATTGAAACCAATTTTGGCTAAAGATCCAGATAATGTTGATGCAGCAGAAATGATTGCAAATTCTTACCGTTTAACAAAACAGTATAAAGAATCTTTAAACTGGTATGAAAAATTATGTAAACAAAGTTATTTAAAACCAGACTGGGTTTTGCGTTATGCCGAGGCATTAGCAAATAATAAGCAATATGAGAAATCAGAACAATGGTATCGTAAATATTTAAATATTGTTCCTTCTGATAAAAGAGCTGCACTTTTTTCTGAAGCTGATTTTGATAAACTTGGAAAGGGAGTAAATTGGGATATTAACTTTTTAAATATAAATACTCCTTCATCCGAATATGGGCCAATGCTTTATAAAGATGGTTTAATTTTTTCTAGTAATAGACTTGATGATAAGACTGTTAAATATGTTTTTGGATGGAACAATACACCATTCTCTGATTTATACATGATTAAGGACAGAAAGAATATTAAGCCTATTATTGATACCCTTCAAGACGCTGTTAAAAATATTAACATAAGTAGAAAAGGTGCTAAGTATAATGATGATAATACAGCTGTTACTGCTAATGATACCAAGATTATTGGTACTTACGCACTAAATACAAAGACTTCTTTAGAAGAAAGCGATAAGCAAATTGGTATTACTAAACTAAATAATAAGATTAATAGCAAATATCATGAAGCTATAACAGCCTTACTACCTGATGGTTCGTTGATGTTTACCAGAAATAACTATTATAAATGGAGATCAAATAGTAGTTCTGAAGGAATTAACAAATTGAAATTGTACACTGCAGAAGGTTTTGATTGGAGAAAAATTAAACCATTCGAATACAATAATGACGAATATTCTGTTGGCCATCCAACCATTAGTAAAGATGGTAATATTTTAGTTTTCGCTTCTGATATGCCAGGAGGTTTGGGCGGCGTCGATTTGTATTTTTCTATCCGTTTAAATGATAAAAGCCCATGGAGTAGACCTGTTAATTTTGGCGGCAAAGTCAACTCTGAAGGTGATGAAGAATTCCCATATTTTGATAATTTTAATCGTTTATATTTCTCATCTAATGGATGGCCAGGTTTAGGAGGTTTAGATGTTTTTTATGTAGATATAGATAATCTTAAACCTATAACTAATCCAATAAATTTAGGGCCGCCTTTAAACTCATCATTCGATGATTTTGCAATTGCCAAAGAAGATGATAGTACTGGATATTTTAGCTCTAATCGAAAAGGTAGTGATGATATTTATTCATTTAAAAAGAAAGTTTTTAAAATCTTTCTTAAAGGAAGGGTCTTAGATTTTGCTACTGGGAAGATTCTTTATAATGCAACTGTTAACCTTAAAAATGGAGATAACGAAGAGATCTTGAAGTTAGGTGATGATGGTGTTTTTAATAAAGAATTGTCAAAAAATAATGGATACGAGCTTGATGCTACTTTAAAGGATTACCTAACAGATAGGAAATATGTAGGTACTGATGGAATTACTAAAGACACTACAATTCAAATTGATTTATACTTAAAGAAAACTAATAAATCTGAGCAATACTTAATTGAGAATTGCGACTCTTTAAAAAAGAAATTCTTTGTGGGTAATATTTATTATGATTTAGATAAATATTATATTAGACCAGATGCACATCAAAATTTGGATAAATTGGCTGATATGATGAAACAATATCCAGATTTAAAAGTACTGACCAGAAGTCATTGTGATAGCAGGGCATCAGAGGGTTACAATCGCGTTTTATCTTTAAATAGGGGAGAGTCTGCTAAAGCTTATTTGGTCGACTTAGGGATTGATAAAAATAGAATTAGTGTTGAATATTTTGGAAAGAGTAGATTGGTAAACGGTTGTGAGGATGGGGTTAATTGTAATGAAGCACAACAACAGATGAATCGTAGAACCGAGTTTGAGATGATCTACAATGGAATAAATTTATCTTTAATAGAATGTAAATAATATTAAAATTACAATTAGATAAAAACCTCTTTTTATAAATTCTAACAGGTTTTTGTAAAATTAGTAATTATCTTATAAAGGATAAGTCTTAAACTTTTTCTTTTTGTAACAAGGCTGGAATGGTTTTAAAAATAATTTTTATATCAAGCCATATAGAATAATGTTTCGCATAAAAATTGTCTAATTTTTTTCTTTCAACATCAGACATATCTTTTTTGCCACGTTTGCTGATTTGCCATAATCCAGTTAACCCTGCAGGACCTAAAAAGCGCATTGACCATTCATTAGTAGTTAATTGCTCTGCTTCGTAAAGTGGAAGAGGTCTATTCCCTACTAGAGACATGTCACCTTTGATAACATTTAATAATTGAGGAAGCTCATCAATGCTACTGCTTCTTAAAAACGATCCAAGTTTAGTTATTCTAGGATCGTTTTGGATTTTAAAAAAAGTAGAATTTCCATATTGATTCTGACTGGCTAAGGATTCGACCTCTGCATCAGCACCAATTCTCATTGATCTAAACTTATAGAAATCAAATATTTTATATCCAGTACCTACTCTTTTACTTGAATAAAATACAGGTCCTTTAGAATCCATTTTAATTAAAGCAGCAACAATTAAGAAAATTGGAGACAAACATAATAAAGCTATAGAAGATAGAATTAAATCTAAAAATCTTTTAGCAATAGGCGTTCGATATTCTACCTGAGAAACTTGAGATAGTTGATTAACCTGTGATCTTAAAACTTTGTAAAATGTTAAAAACTTTAATCTTTCCTTAACATCTTTGAAAGGGATGGGAGTGGTATAACAATCAGAAACACCTAATCCAATTGCTTTTTTAACAGTATCAGGGCTTTTTTCTGTTAATAGAAAAATTGTAATTAAGTTTTTTGTTATAAAATTATTTTTTAGAGTATGAATATAATCCTGTGCCTCAATAAATTTTGATGGATTAACTTCTATTAGTATAACAGTGTTTAAATCATTAATACTTAACTTATAAGTTGCTTGCAAAAGATTTAATATGCTATCGGTTTTAGTTAAAGAAAACTCTGAGTTTTGAAAGCTATTTGATAATTCTGATTCAAATTTATCAGCGAAATAGAGGAGATTAACCCTTGCCTCAGAATTTGAATAATTGTTTAGAGCGCTAATATCCGATGAATCCATTCGCTAATTTAGTATAATTTTTATTTTATCTTTTAAAATTGAAGGATTAAAAGGTTTAGACATTAAACCGCTGATTGGGTAAGGTATTCTATTTTTAATATTTTCTAATGTTTCAGATCCTGAAAGCATAATAACAGGGATATCTCTAAAGTATCCACTTACTTTCAACGATTTAACAAAAGCAGCCCCATCAAAATAAGGCATTTCCATATCTGAGATTATTAGATCAGGAATATTACCACTATCCAACCAAGTCAAGGCGTCGAAACCATTATTTTTAGTAATTAATTCATAGTCTTTTTTTAGTATGAATTCAAGTAATTTTAAAATTGCAATTTCGTCATCTACTAAGAGAATTCTTTTCTTAGGATTTTCATTTTTTTTCTCTATGTCTATCATGTCTCAATCTTTAACTGCTATTACTATGACAGAAAAAGTGCCGAAATCGTAACTTAATTAAACCTAAAATATTTTTTTTATTTAATGACGCCCTATTTTCGAAATTATTTTAAATAAATCTATAGAATCATAAATTTAATAGCCTAGTTTTGCAATACAAAATGTTGAAAATCAATTACTTAATATAATATTAGAT
>JAHJVW010000030.1 GCA_018828585.1 Bacteroidota bacterium | reverse complement strand
TTAACTAATAATTTTATTAAATTAAAATTTAACCCTATGAAAAAATTAGTTACTCCCCTCCTTAAAAAAATTTCCATTCTCGCACTTCTCACACTTAGTTTGCTTACATTAAGTAATTGTAGGAAGAATTTGCAAGAACAAACAAAACCGGAAAGCAATTTAGTCACTCGACAAATATCTGAACAAAGCGCAAAACTTTCTAAACAAGATGAATTGCTACTTGATTCTATATATAATTCTTACGAATATTCAAAAATTGCAGAAATTACTAATAAAACGCAAGCCTTTATAGCAAAAATGCAAGAGTACACAGACAAAAATTTCGATAAAAAACAATCGAAATATAGAACAAGTAAACAAGATTTTGACGATAATCTAAATTTATGATTTAGATAAAGTCAGTAAAGAGGTTTTAGATGGTTATATTGAAGTAGGTAAATTCTATACGGATAAGTATATAATTAAATTAAGTAATCAATTTCCATCCATTATTAATAATAAGAAAATACAGAAAATATTGATTGCTAAGATCAATAAATTTATCAATCCTTCCCAAGTCAAGAGCAATGGCAAAAGCTCACGAGTAAAGATAGATATTGTCGCTGAGATAGGTAAAACAATAGACCCTAATACCTATTGTCAAAGTCGTGGATTGTGGTTTGATGCAGTTTTGAATTCTTGCGTAAATTGGACTTATGGTGGTGGCAAATATACTGGCGGAGGAACTCCTTATGGAGCTGGGAGAGATGGTGGGTCAGGACCTAGTCCACCAAGTTCATGGAGTGATGGACTATATGGAAAAGATGGTTACACAGTAATTAGACCCTCAACTTATCTAATTGAGTTATTGTCAATAACTGACCCTTCGTTAATTAATTATTTAAATAGAAACCAAACTATTGCTGACGATTTAGTGGTCTATTTAGACATTAATGGCTATACCCAGGAAAATACTGATTTCATAATATGGGCTGTTGGGTATCTTTATAATAATCCAAATGTGAGTTTTGAACACTTATTATTAAATAGAACAGATTACGATACTACGGATGGGGATTTTGAAAATAATGTAAGTGGAGGATATGATAACTCAACATATTCAGATTTTGATGCTCAACAAGATTGGATAACTATTCCAAATGTTATTCCTAAAACTCTATTTGTAGGGTGGAATAGAGCACTGCACCCTAATTGGCAATGTATGGATTATGCAAAAGACCAAATAAAGAAAAAAGGATTTCAAATATCAGATTATTATGACATTGGGCAAACTTTTCAGATTTACACAGATCAAAATGGAGTAAATCAAACTAAATTAGCTCAGGGATTGAGTTATTTAAAATACGCCTTATCAGAAAGTATCCCTGTAATTGTTGGTGTTGATGACGCCTCTGGATATCCTGGTAATTTAGACAAAACTACAGATCATTTCATTGTAATTGTTGGAATGGGAACTGATGTAAATGGAAAATATTTTAGCTTTTATGATAATGCTTCTGGGGATGTAATTCAAGGTGTACACTCAAATAATAAATTGTATTATAATTCATCAACAGGATTTATCTCTGGTAATTCTCAAACAGACTATGCAAAGGCACAACCAAGACCTTACAGCATCACAATGATTAGAAAAAGTAAAGTCATCTAATATGAAAGCACCAATATTAATAATTTTTACAGTTTTTATTAATTTATCATGTATAACAAACTCACTAATAACGCAACAGAGTTCAAAAATAATTATTACTAAAATTAGCTATGGTAGAATACATTTGTCCCGAGATCAAATTAAAAAGCTTTCTATGGCCACAAAATTAGAAATCAAACAATTTTCATCAAGTATTTACTTCAGTTACAATGATAAAAGATATTCTATTCCCATTAATGACAAATTATTCAATCATGAATACTTTAATAATTATGATTATAAGATTAACAAGAAAGCAATACTTCATCTACAAAAGTATGATTACAATAAGGAAGAATATTTAGTTGCAATCAAAATTGAGGATGTTAAATAACATTAGCTTGTTTTATCCCATCTGGTTTAAGTGTTCCCTTTTCGGGATCACTTAAATCTTTCTCATAAAAATTGAGGACTCTGTACGGGGAATTAAAAAACGAAAATTTTGGCACAAGTGACAAATTTAGTTTACTTCATTAAAAGAAATTATTGGCATTAAATCCGGACATAGTCCTTAGTTTTCTAAAGTCATTTAAGTGATCCTTTGGAACACTTAAACGAGAGGGGGTCCGTAAAACAATTATAGGATATTATTAATTTCTAATATAATATGAAAACACTTATCTATTCTATTTGCATTTCAATTCTTCTTTCCTCCTGTTGCTCTAATCAAAAATTGATTTTTAATCTGTATAACAGTGAGCATTCTACGAAAGAAAAGCCCAATGGTAAATATTTTAAAGATTTGCTAGAAATTTATATTGTTAAAAATTATTCTAATTGTAAATTTTCGGATCAACAAATTGATAGTTTTATTAATAGTTTAAGAGAAAACAGGATTAAGAGTTATGATTACATTACCATTTATCTCTACAAATACTCAAAGAAAACAAACTTAGAGAACTGGAAGAATAATCCACAGGATATAGATAAATATTCTAATGAGCATGATCTTATTTTTTGCTATGTCATCCATGACAATGCTGAAAAATCAATCAGTAAATCAAAGTATAGAAATGGGAAAATTATAGAGCCAAAAGGACATATTGAAATAATTGATGCTCCGCAAAAGTAGTCAATCAGTTGTTTTAAAAGTTGAAACCTATTAAAATCTAATATATGAGAATAGGGGGAGATGGATTCTTATAATTACAAAAATAAATATTCTCGAATGTTGATTTTGTATCTTTATACGAAAATATTATTGAGGATTATGCTGATATTGACTTTAACTCAATATTATTACAGCAGCAAGAATTAATTCTGATTCCAACAAAAATAATTTTAACTAACGGCCACGAAATTAAAAACTAGCATTTGGAATTTCAGAAGATGGAAAATCAGCACTTCAAAAAGTTAATAAAAAATTAATAGATGCTTTAAAAACAGCACTAGAAAACTTACCATTAAATATAACCATTAATTCCTTATTTATTTCTACTAGTACAAACGGAGTACATGATATTAATAGCAATCACTCAAGGGGAATTGCTTTAGACATTTCACGCATAAATGAGGTAAAAATGATTAATTCAGGGATTACACCCGAAATAGTTAGTCTACAACAAAGCTTAGAAAATTTATCTAATATTAGAGAAAATTTTGGACCTAGCTTTAAACATAAGAATGGCTTACCTTGGACTGTACCTGGACATCAAGATCACATTCATTTCTCAATTAATCTTTAGTTTATGAAAAATAAATTACTCATTGTAATAATTTTGATTTTAGGAATACTACAAATAAAATCAAGTCTAACAAATTCAAATAAAAACATTGACATTAATTGTAAAGAAATAATTTCAAAAATGGTGTTTTTTAAGTTTTATAAGTTGGAAAACGTAGTTGTTAGAGTAATAATATATAATAATCCTAGTGGTAGTGCAAATATTCCAGGATCAGATGAAATTAGCTCAAACATAATTGTTGTCAAAAATGAATATGGGGAAAATGAACCTCCACAGTACTTTAAATTTAATAACATCATTAACCCTAAAATAATTAGTGTTTGTGAAAATAAAGTTGATATAACATTTAAAGACAAGCAAAAGAAATCTTTAATCTTAAATTAAGATGTCCTTACTGGTTTAGGTGTTCTGATAAGATTACTTAAATCTAAAATGAAAAGAATATTGTATCCTATTTTCCGGACAGAGTCCTTAATTTATAAATGCACTTAAGTGGCCCTAACGAAACACTTACGCGATAGGGGACTTTTATTTACTCAGCTTCCAGAATGACCCTATTGATTGTGGAAAGTAAATATCCTAAGTTGGAATATTACTTTTAGGAGCACTTTTTGAGAAAGAAGAACTCAGTTTTACTGTGAGATAAATGATTAATATAATCATAACTAAGCTTATTTTGACACCAGTCGATTTAAAAATAACTCAACAATAGATTTAGATGATTGCCAATTTTTCATCAAAATACCTTGATCCGTTTTTAATTGCTTTATTAAATCTAAGAGTTATTAGATGAGTAAATTATGAAGACATAAAAAACTCAATTAGTCTTAATTTGACATGCTTTAAACTCTAATACTTACACTAGATTACAATCTTTTCGAAATTTACAGTAATCACAAAAAACGAGGTCAAAATTTTGTTTATTTTTGATGACTCATGCCAGATATCATTAAACTTTTACCCGACTCCGTTGCCAACCAAATTGCTGCGGGAGAAGTGGTACAAAGACCCGCTTCAGCCGTTAAAGAATTATTGGAAAACGCCTTGGATGCTGGAGCTGATAAAATTCAGTTGATTATCAAGGATGCTGGAAAATCATTGATCCAGGTAACAGATAATGGCTGTGGAATGAGCGCAACCGATGCTAGGATGTGTTTTGAACGACATGCTACTTCAAAAATCAACAAAGCCGAAGATCTTTTTGCCATCAGAACCATGGGATTTAGAGGTGAAGCGATGGCGTCGATTGCTGCAATTGCACAGGTAGAATTAAAAACCAAAAGGCATGAAGATGAGCTGGGAACTTTAATCCAAATTGAAGCTTCGGAACTCATCAATCAGGAAGCTTGTGCAGGAAATTCAGGGACAACCATTAGCGTAAAAAATCTGTTTTATAACATCCCCGCAAGGAGAAACTTTTTAAAAAGTAATCCGGTAGAGATGCGCCATATCATTGACGAATTTCAAAGAGTTGCTTTAGCCCACCCTGAAATATTTTTCACGCTACATCATGATGGACAAGAGGTATTTCATTTACCTATCGTACTGTTAAAGCAACGTATTGTTCATTTATTAGGGAATAATTACAATGAAAAACTGGTGCCTCTGGAGGAGCAAACAAGCATTATCCAAGTCAAAGGATTTATAGGAAAGCCCGCTTTTGCAAAGAAAACCCGTGGAGATCAGTTCTTTTTTGTGAATAACCGTTTTATTAAAGATGGTTATCTCAACCATGCGGTAATGATTGCTTACAATCAGCTTTTGCCAGATGATTGCTTTCCACTCTATGTGCTGTTCATTGAGATTGATCCTGCAAAAATTGATATCAATGTTCACCCTACCAAAACCGAGATTAAATATCAGGATGAAAAAGCCATTTATGCAATTATTCGCTCGGCTGTAAAGCGCTCTTTAGGAAGGTACAACATCACGCCTACTTTAGATTTTAATCAAGAAACGGCTTTTCAAGGCATGATTACAGACAAACCATTTAATCAAATTACGCCGCCATCCATCAATTTCAATCCAAGCTTTAATCCTTTTCAAGAAGAACGGAAATTATCTTCTAAAGAAATTCCATTTTTAAGAAATTTAGAAGAGAAACGAGGTATTCCAAGTAATTGGGATACTTTATATGAAATTGCATCTAAAAGAGAAGATGAGCAACAAAGCTTTTCACTTAACTCTGGCAAAAGTATTTCGATTAATGAAGGAGCGCTGGAAAATTTAAGTGGCAGGCAAGTTTTTCAGCTTCATCAAAAATATATCATTACACAAATCAAATCTGGTTTTATGTTGGTAGACCAGCAAGCGGCTCATGAGCGCATTTTATATGAAAGATTTTTGATCCAGCTAGAACAAAACAAAGGAGTAAGTCAGCAAAGTTTGTTTCCGCAAACCGTCACCTTAAATACAACAGATTTTGCTTTGGCTAACGAATTACTGCCAGATTTTCAGGCGCTAGGATTCCAGATCAGAGATTTTGGTAAAAATACATTAGTCATTGAAGGTGTTCCAGCAGATATCCCCGAAAACAATGATTTAGCTGCCATGTTGGAGGAATTGATAGAAGGCTTTAAAAATAATCACAGTATTTTAAAGTTAGATAAACGTGATAATTTAGCAAGAACATTAGCAAAAAACTCGGCCATTAAAGCTGGCACAACATTAGAGACCGAAGAGATGAATGATTTGATTGATCAGCTTTTCGCCTGTCAAATGCCTAATATGGCAATTAACGGGAAACAAATTATTATTAAGATCACTTTAGAAGAATTAACAGAGCGATTTGCAAAGCTTTAGATATAAGATATGAGAGAATTTCGTCCCTTAGGGAACACCCTTTTTCCTCCAGTAGTTAAAAATTTATTGATTATTAACGGGATATTTTTTTTGGCTACCTATGTTTTTCAAAATAGCATGGGTTTTGATCTTACCGAACATTTAGCCTTGTTTTATTTTGCTTCCCCGAAGTTTAGGATTTGGCAATTAATTACGCATTTATTCATGCATGGAAGTGTGGGTCATATATTTTCCAATATGTTTGCCTTATGGATGTTTGGTTCTATTCTAGAGAATTTTATGGGTTCAAAAAAGTTCTTAAATTACTACCTTTTATCAGGAATTGGTGCATCTATACTTTATATGGGGGTTCTTTTCTTACAAATTAACCCTATACAAAAACATGCCGAAATGTATGATGCACAGCCTTCGATAAGCCAATTTGAATCATTTATTCAAAATGATGTAAGTGAAGGTTATCGTCCAGATTTCAACAGAGTGTTAACTTTATGGCAACAAAATCCTAATTCTACAGAGGCTGTTGGGGCTTCTAAAAACATTGTGAAAGAATATTTAAATATTAGACTTGATTCTTCAGTTTTAGGAGCATCTGGAGCTGTATTTGGTCTACTGCTGGCTTTTGGAATGTTCTTTCCTAATACATTAATCTATATCTACTTTTTCATCCCTATGAAGGCTAAATACTTAGTCATATTATACGGTTTGTTTGAACTATATAACGGCGTTGCGAATAACCCTGGTGATAATGTTGCTCACTTTGCCCACTTAGGGGGGATGCTAATTGGTTTTATTTTAATCAAAGTTTGGGATATAAAACGACCGAGTCAATACTAAAAAAGTTTTAAAACATTTATAAATTAGTCTCATGAGTATGTACGATGAATTGAAAATGAAAGTATTCCATTCTGGAAGTAGGGTTACTATGTTCATTGGGATTAATGTTTTAATTTTTTTATTCACTGCCATTATTGGAGTTTTTTGCTTTTTATTTGCTCAGCCCAACTTTATTGATCCAATTATTCGCGATTATTTTGCTGCTCCAACCTATTTACCAAAGCTCTTATTTAGATTTTGGACCCCATTTACTTACATTTTCTTTCATGATGGTTTTTTACATATTTTGTTCAATATGTTATGGCTATACTGGATAGGCAGGATTTTAGAGGATTTTATCAACGGCAAAAAATTCACTTTTATATTTTTAGGTGGTGGAATTGCCGGAGCATTATTTTACATCATTTGTTATAACTTGTTCCCAGCATATTCAAATTCAGTTGAGTTGTCAAGTATTGTGGGAGCATCTGCAGGAGTAACTGCCGTCATTATAGCAACCGCTGTATTATTGCCAGATTATACTATTTTTCTATTATTAATTGGACCCGTTAAATTAAAATGGATAGCTATAGTTTATTTAGTTATTGACATCATAAGTATAGTTGGACCAAACTCTGGTGGTTATTTATCCCACCTTGGTGGAGCAATTTTTGGGTTCTTCTTTATTAAGTCGTT
>JAHJVW010000029.1 GCA_018828585.1 Bacteroidota bacterium | reverse complement strand
GGATTTAAATAAACAGGATCTCCTTTTTTGTATGGAATACAGGCGTCATATCTTCCTGGAACTTCTACATAAGTAAGTACCTTGGTTCCCCCAATTTCTGAGGTGAAGAAACCTAATAAGGTGAGTTCTTTCATCATTCTAAAATAATGATGCGTATCCTTATTCGCTACATTCTGGCTATATTTTTTTTGTTCATCATCTAGCTTACTCAAAAGCTTTTTTCTTTCATCAGGCTTGAGATCCATAAATGGAGATCCATATTGGCTTTTAGCCTTTTCATTGATGGTATTTAAGCCCTCTTTAAAAATTTTCTGATCTTTTGGGGTATAACAATCCTTCACCATCACCGCCATAAATTCTCCTGTTTTTGCAGCCTTCGCTCCTGGCGTATTGGTTGCGGGGATGATGGTTTCCGCAATCTCATTCATATAAGTTACCTCATCGGTATTAAACAAATCATTAACTTGTTTAGGGTTTGATTTGCAACCTGCAAGTGAAAAAATTTCTCCACCTATGATTGTGCCTCCTAACAATAATGCTACGGAGGATATGGCTTCTCTTCTGTTCATATTTTATGTATTACATCGTAAGGTTCCAACCTTCTCTATATTGTCTTTTTACAAATTGATTCACTTCATCAAAATTGGTCACTTTCATGGCTTTGCTGTCCCATAACAACTTTAGATTACGTCCAGGATAAGTGGTTTTATCATTGGTTTTTACGCCCACATCATGCGCTCTAATAGCTAAATTCGCAATCAGTAATGCTTCAGTTAAAGGAACAGCCTTTTCAAAAGGAGAACTTAATTCATTTTTGCCATAGCCGGCAATACAGGCGTCTACCCACTGACCATAGTGTCCATCCATTTGGCCTTCAACTCTTTTCAATGTTTGTGGCACAAATACTTCTGTGTTTTTTGATAGCGGTAATAGTCTTGCATTAAGGTTATAGGTATCGGCCATCATTTTTCCTTTGGTTCCGATAAAAAGCATTCCGTTTCCACCGTCTCCAAAAGATTCACCTGCACCTAATTCCTCAGGTCTTTCTGGCTGTATGCCTCCATCCATCCAATGCAGCTTAACTTTAGGACGGTTTGCTGACAGCTCAGGAAAGCCTAAAATCACATGACTTGATGGAGGACAGCTTTCAGGGAAATATCCTCTTTTAAATTCATCCACATAAACAGAGCCTACACTGGCTTCTACAGTTTCGGGATTTTTGAGATTTAAAACAGTAAACGGGCCTTCCATTAAGTGGCATCCCATATCTCCTAAAGCTCCAGTACCATAATCCCACCATCCTCTCCAGTTAAATGGAACTAATTTATCTACATATTCTTTTTGAGGCGCAGTACCCAGCCATAAATTCCAGTCTAACTCTTTAGGAATAGCAGATGCTGGTGATGGCCAAGGAATTCCTTGAGGCCATACTGGTCGGTTAGTCCAGCAGTAAATCGTATGGACATCTCCTAACAAACCAGCGTTGTACCATTCTTTCATTTGGCGAACGCCATCATTAGAAGCACCTTGATTTCCCATTTGGGTGACGACTTTGTATCTTTTTGCTGCTTCTCCTAAAATATGAGATTCATAAATATCATGTGTTAAAGGCTTTTGAACGTACACATGCTTTCCTAGCTGCATAGCAGCCAAAGTAGTAATGGCATGATTATGATCTGGTGTAGAAACTGATACCGCATCAAAATTTTTAGATTCCTTATCCAATAATTCCCGCCAATCTTTATAATATTTTGCCTGTGGGTAATCTGCTCTAGATTGAGCCGATCTGCGATCATCTACATCACATAAAAAAGCAATGTTTGCTTTACCTGTTTTATAAAAGTTCTGTAAATCACTATAGCCTTTTCCTCCGGCACCAACTCCTGCAATATATAATTTATCACTAGGAGCTAGAAAACCTTTCCCACCTAAAACAAACCTTGGAACAATTGTAAAGGCAGCGGTTGCTACCGCAGCAGATTTAATGAAATTTCTTCTACTTTTATTTTCCTCCTTCATAAGTGTATTAACTTCAAAATTCTAGTGATTAAATATTTTGCTTTTTTAATTCGTTTACCGCATGGTCTACTGCCCTAGCCGTAAAAGCCATATAAGATAAAGAAGGATTAACACAATTTGCTGAAGTCATGAAAGATCCATCTGTGACATACACATTTTTTGCATCCCAAACTTGATTGTGTTTATTCAATACAGAAGTTTTAGGATCTTTACCCATACGAGCTGTTCCCATCTCATGTATACCCTGTCCTAAAGCATATCCACTGTCATACGTATTTACATTTTTGATTCCAGCCTTCTCTAACATTTCTTTAGCATCAGCCATCATATCAACACGCATTTTGTTTTCGTTATCCTTGATTTCTGCATCTATGGCCAATACGTTTAAGCCCCACTTATCTTTTACAGTTTTATCAAGCGTCACTTTATTTTCGTGATAAGGCAAGGTTTCACCAAAAGCAGTCATACCAATGGTCCAGTTACCTGGTTGTCCTAATGCTTCTTTCAACTCTACGCCAATGCCAAGTTCTGCAATATCTCTTTGCCATCCTTCGCGATTTGCACCTCCCTGATAACCAAAGCCTCTGATGTAATCTCTTTTTTCATTTATATTTCTAAATCTTGGGATATAAAAACCATTGGGTCTTCTTCCATAGTAATATTTATCATCATACCCTTCCGCTATTCCAGAAGCACCTACTCTAAAATGATGGTCCATCAAATTATGACCTAATTCTCCACTACTACTGCCCAATCCACCTTCCCAAACATCTGTTGCTGAATTCATCAACACCCATGCTGAGTTAAGGGTAGAGGCGCAAAGGAAAATCACTTTCGCGTTGTATACATAAGTTTTATTTGTCTCTGCATCAAGAATCTCTACTCCAGTAGCCTTTTGGCTATCCTTATCATACAATATTTTAGTTACAATAGAATAAGGGCGAAGGGTTAAATTACCCGTAGCTTGAGCCGCAGGAAGCGTTGAAGATTGCGTACTAAAATAGCCTCCAAAAGGGCAACCTAGACTACATTTGTTTCTATACTGACAATTACTTCTGCCCGCTAAAGGACCCGTAACGTGAGCGACTCTACCTATGATTAAATGGCGTTGATCACCATATTCTTTTTTGATACGGGCAGCCACATCCTTCTCTACACAATTTAAATCCATTGGAGGTAAAAATTCGCTATCTGGCAAATAAGGAATATTTTCTTTCGACCCGCTGATGCCTGCAAATTTTTCTACATGACTGTACCAAGGTGCAATTTCATCATATCTAACCGGCCAATCTACTGCAATTCCATCTTTTGCATTAGCTTCAAAATCCATATTACTCCAACGATAAGATTGTCTTCCCCACATCAAAGACCTACCACCTACATGATAACCTCTATACCAATCAAATCTTTTAACTTCTACATAGGGAGATTCCTTTTCATTCACCCAATATTCAAGGTTTTTCTCACTTAACGCATAATCTCTTTTTAAAACAGGATAGTCTTTAATCATCTCCTGAGTGCGGCCGCCTCTATGGGTAAATTCCCAAGGTGCTTTGGTCGCATTCTTATAGTCCTTTACATGCTCTATATTTTCTCCGCGTTCTAGCAAAATCGTTTTTAACCCTTTTTCAGTCAACTCCTTTGCAGCCCAACCTCCGGAAATACCAGAGCCAATGACTATGGCATCATAATTATTATTTGACATTGAATTTTTGTTTGGTTGATAAGTTTATTCCTCTAAACTAATTTTAAAATTTTAAACAAACAAGAAAATATTATTATTTATCATCAAACACAATCATGTACACCTATTTTCCTAAAATCACTTCATCCGTTGAAATGGCGCATCATTCATTCATCATAATAATTTGTAAAAAAATTAAAAAGCACTGTATTTTTTAGCTATAAATTTCTAATTTTGCAACCCATTCAAAAAATGGAGAGATGTCAGAGTGGTCGAATGAGCCAGCTTGGAAAGCTGGTGTACTGGCAACGGTACCGAGGGTTCGAATCCCTCTTTCTCCGCTGGAAGGGATGATTTTTCAATCATCCCTTTTTTTCATATACCAAACATCCATTTTCCTTCATTAACAGTGAGTTATGGCGGAACATTTCCATCACTGTAGGTGTTCGATAAATCCCCTCCTGATAGTATAAGTTGTTGTCGAACACCATGCGGACGAGTTCTCTCTTTTGGATAATTCCTGCCTGTGTAAAAACAAATTTCATATCAGCCAGCAAATCGAGATTTTTTCAAGTATCGCAAATGCCTTACTCTGATTTTTTTCCAGTCGTTCAATGGCTCCCTTTAGATTCAGGACGGCGTAGTTGTAAGTGGAATATCACCTCTCATAAGTATCCTTGGTAATCTCATTCTTTATCAATTTTCTTCGACAGAAAAAAGCTTTTCCTAAACATCTTCCAACTTATGTCTCTTATCAAAAACCTTACGCTTATTGGCTTTTTGAAAATGAAGAAGAAGAAACTTTCAAAAGGGAACTCGGGAAAAAAATATTTAATCAAAAGAATCCCCCCGACACTTGCGTCGGGTATTGCGTGAAGATATGTAAATTTGGTTCTATGAGTGAACATTTTCATAGGAGTCATAATAATAATTTACTTTTATATCATTTGGTTTGTCCTATAAAATATAGAAGAAAAGTATTTGATGAAGATGTTTCAAATACATTAAAGAGTGTATATTTGGAATTATCGTCGAGGTACGGGCTTCATTTTTCAGAAATAGGCTATGATGTTGACCATGTACATTTTTTGATTCTGGAATTGAATTTAACCAAATGGCTTTCTCCGATGCAGAAAAACTGGGGATTCAATATTTTCAATTTCAACGCCATTATAGATGCCAATACATCAGTGGCGAATACATAGGCAATCGTCGGTTGGAGCATTCCGTATAATGAATAACAAGCACTATTTAAGTGATTTGCTTTTAGGTTGGAATACTATCAACAAAAATCTCCTATTGGACACATTAATACAAATGGGGCAAACGCAAGAAATACATTCAAAATC
>JAHJVW010000028.1 GCA_018828585.1 Bacteroidota bacterium | reverse complement strand
TATTAAGTCGTTACAAAGAGGAGCCGATTGGAGCAAACCTTTTGAAGATTTATTTAAACCTCAATCTAAACTAAAAGTAGTTTCAAAGAATCCAAACAAAGTATCAATGCCTAAGAATGAAACTCCAAATCAAGTTGCCGTAGACGAAATTTTAGATAAAATATCAAAATCAGGCTATGATAAATTAACCAAGAGAGAGAAAGAAATTTTGTTTAATGCCAGCAAAAATGATGAGAAAAAATAAGACCAATTTTTGGCACAAAATCATTCTTTTTTTTAATTATTTAGCTATTATTTCTCTTTTATTGAGTTATGCTGCTACTTTAACTGATCCAGCCAAATTTTGGTATTTCACACTTTTTGGCCTAGCTTATCCATTCATTTTGCTTGCCAATCTGTTGTTTTTAATCTTTTGGCTTTATAGTAAAAAATGGACTGCTTTATTATCCTTAATTGCCATTCTAATAGGTTTTGGTTTTATTCAGCGAACATTTGCCTTTCGCTTTAAAAGCGAAAGTGATTTTCGGGTCGATAGCAATACCATTAAAGTGATGACTTGGAATGTTCATTCTTTTAAGAAGTTCGGGGATGAATTAGATACCATCACCAAAACAAATGCCTTAAAAATAATTAATACCGAACAGCCCGATATTGTAGGTTTTCAAGAATTTTTTACGCGTAGAAAAGGGAGGTATGATTTTATAGATTCCATTTTAAAAGACTTAGACACCAAGTTTTATTATTACAGCAAAACAGTTGATAATGATTATGAATCAAATGGAGTTGCTTTCTTTAGTAAATATCCAATAATTAATAGTGGAGATATTGCCTTCGAACTGCCAAAAGCAGGCAATAAAGGAATTTGGGTGGATGTAAAAAAAGAAAATACAGTTTTCAGAGTTTTTGTCGTACACCTGGCATCCATATCATTTGCGCCCGAAGATTATCATTTTTTAAATGAAGTAAAAAGTGACATTAACTCAGGTAAAGATGTACAATCTTCTAAAAGAATAGTTAGAAAATTGCGTGATGCTTTCATAAGAAGGAGTAATCAAGTGAAAGTTCTAAAAGCCGAAATGGACAAATGTACCACACCTTATTTAGTCATGGGCGATTTTAATGATACTCCAGTTTCTTATACCGTTTCTCAGATTTCCAAAAATTTAAAAAATGGGTTTAAAGAAAAAGGAAGTGGCTTAGCTATTACTTATAACGGAGAGTTTCCAAATTTCCAAATAGATTATATTTTATCCTCTAAGCAATTTGATTTTAAAGCCTATAAAATCATTCAAAAAGATTATTCTGACCATTATCCGGTAAGATGCAACGTCACCTTATCTAAATAACAATTCTCCTATACAAATTTCGTAATTTGCGCTATGCAACATCAGCTAAATATATACAATACCTTAAATCGTAAAAAAGAACCTTTCAAAGCAATTAATGCGCCTTTTGTTGGGATGTATGTTTGTGGACCTACTGTTTATAGTGATGTGCATTTGGGCAATTGCCGTACCTTCATTTCATTTGATGTGATTTTTAGATACCTAACCTATTTGGGTTATAAAGTGAGGTATGTAAGAAACATAACGGATGCTGGCCATTTAGAAAGCGATGGAGATGTTGGTGAAGATAAAATTTCAAAAAAAGCCAAATTATCTGCTTTGGAGCCGATGGAAATTGTTCAAAAATATTCGATTGATTTCCATGAAGTAATGAAAATATTTAATGTATTACCTCCAAGTATTGAACCCACTGCCACAGGTCATATTATAGAGCAAATAGAAATGGTGAAAACCATTTTAGCATCAGGTTTTGGATATGAAGTAAATGGAACGGTTTATTTTGATGTAGAAAAATATAATAAAACCGAAAATTACGGTGTTCTAAACAATCGTAAACTCGAAGATCTATTAAATAATACTCGCGATTTAGGCGGGCAAAATGAAAAAAGAGGAACCTTAGATTTTGCACTTTGGATAAAGGCAAAACCTGAGCACCTCATGCAATGGCCATCGCCATGGGGAATGGGTTTTCCGGGCTGGCACTTAGAGTGCTCGGCAATGAGCAATAAGTATTTGGGAGAGCAATTTGATATTCACGGTGGTGGGATGGATTTAGCGCCAACTCATCATACCAATGAGATTGCCCAAAATATAGCGGCTTGTGGTAAACAGCCCGCAAATTATTGGATACACACCAATATGTTGACGGTAAATGGACAAAAAATGTCTAAATCTTTAGGAAATAGCTTTTTACCTCACGAGCTTTTTACAGGTAATCACCCATTGTTGCATAAAGGCTATAGCCCAATGGTTGTTCGCTTTTTTATGTTACAAGCACATTATCGTAGCACATTAGATTTTTCTAATGAAGCTTTAGATGCTAGTGAAAAAGGTTTTAAAAGATTAATGAGTGCTATTGGTTTATTTGACAAACTTAAAGTTTCCGATAGTTCTGATATTAACGTAAATGATCTCGAACAAAAGTTTGCAGCCGCAATGGATGATGACTTTAACACTCCTGTTTTAATTGCAGAACTTTTTGACCTAGCAAGAACTATTAACTCTATCTATGATGGAAAAACTAAAATCAATCAAAAAGATTTAAACGATTTAAAATCACTCATTAAGAATTTGGTTGCTGATGTTTTAGGTTTAACAGATGATTTACAAGCGCAAAATGATGTTTCACCTGTGATGGATTTTATATTAAAAATCAGGAATGAGGCCAAGCAAAATAAAGACTATGCCACTTCGGATAAAATAAGAATTGGCTTAAACGATATTGGCTTCCAAGTAAAAGACGGAAAAGAAGGATCAAGTTGGTCAAAAATATAGTGCACAAAAAAGCTTCCTGAATATCAGAAAGCTTTTTTGTTTTATTTGCGTTTATCGATCTTATAAAGAGTCATAATAGTTAAATACTTTTACCAAATCATCATTATTCTTAAAGTCAATTTTCTCATTCTTTATAAAAGCATCAATCTGTGCTGACTTATCAGAGAAAATATCTAAAAAATCTTTTTTTGAATTTCTGATCCTCTCGATTTTGCTCCCTTTAACTAAATAATAATCATTATGATCGACAAAACTTTTCTCAATCGTTGCCGAATTATAGGGTCTAACTTCCAAAAGTGTCTTGTATTGCTTATTTAACAGTTTTACTTTTCCATCAAACAAAACGTCATAAAAGGTTTCAGAATTAAACTTATCAATTGCTGGAAAGCCTTTTAAAAAAACTCCTGCACCTTTTAATTCATTAAATTTAAAAGATTTTACAGGCTGTACAAACTCTAAAAGCTCATCCTTCTTTGGGTTTTTGAAGTAAAGCTTCTCATCAAAAACATTATACTTTAAAGGAACATCACTAAAGGTATCTCCATTTTCTAAAATCACAACTCCATTAACCCAATCACCAAACAAAAAAGGCGTCCCTTTAATATCAGTATACGAAATTTCCATTATCGGCCTACCCTGCACATCTTGTAGGTATTGAGCATTTGCGAAACCGAAACTAACGAGTAAAATTAAAATGGTAGTGTGTAGCTTTTTCATAAAAATCTTAACTTTAAAACATGAAGATAAATATTTTGGTGTTACTTTAGAAAGGAAACTAATAATCATGAAATATATTACAATTTTAGTTTTATTTCTTTTTGTGGGACTAAATTGCTTCTCACAAATAAGTGATGGAACTGTAAGGTCACTAGTTAATACCGAAGAATACTTTAACTATTTAGTAAAGAATAATGGAATAAATAAAGGCTTTCTAAAAGTATTGTCTAAAAACTCCATTGTTTTTAGACCCACGCCAATTGAGGCTAGAAAATTTTATGATAAAAAAGATACTGCTAATGCAAGCCTAAATTGGAAACCCGAATATGCAATGATTGCTAAAAATGGTGATTTTGGCTTTACCACTGGCCCTTATACTTATAGCAAAAATGGTGAATTCTACTTTGGGCATTACTTGTCTATTTGGCGGTCTGATGATAAAAATAAATGGAAGTTAGTTTTAGATGGTGGTATTTCGCATCCCAAGCCTACCGAAGATTTAAAATATGAATATTTAGATCCTAAAGACAGAAAATTCACTCACTTACTGGGGCCTAAAAAAATTCAAATGCGTGAAGACATAGTCTTTAGTACTGATTTATTATTAGGGAAAGCACTTTACAATTCAGGTATTACCAATTTTAATGAATTTTATGATTCACAGGTTCGGTTGTACTATCCAGGTTATCTACCCATTATAGGTAAAGAAAACGCTTTAACATTTTTAAAAGATCATCGTTTAGACATAGAAACCGAACCTACGTTTACGGATAGAGCATTTAGTGGTGATTTAGCTTATACTTACGGAAAAGCTTCCATATTGGGTAAATCTTACAACTATATACGTATCTGGAAAATTAGTGAAACCATGAAGTGGAATGTAATTTTAGATGTATATATTCCGGCATCTTAAAAAAGATCAAACTTTTCAGGTATAAAATTTGCAGTAGTTTACAAAACAAAAGTCATGGAATTTCACAATCAAAATTACGAAACACTTTCTGAAGCCATGAATGGTTTAAAAGAAAAAGGATTTACTTACGAATTCGATTTTAAGAATGCGCATTTAGTGAATCAACAGAATAATGGAGAGTTTAAGGCCCATCAGCTAAAAATAGTTGAAATCCATAGATTTGAGGGCATGACTAGCCCTGATGATAGTTCGATTCTTTATGCGATTTCTTGTGATGACGGCTCAAAAGGATTGATTGTTGATGCTTATGGCATGTATGCCGATCCAGAAAAAACAGCTTTTATGAGCGAGGTTGAAATTGTATCAGAATAAATCTTTGATGATTTGTTGGGTACTAATTCCTTCTGCTTCTGCTTTATAATTTCTAACCATCCTGTGCTGCAAAATAGCTTGGGCTACAGCTTGTACATCTTCTATGTCTGGTGAGTATTTACCTAAAACTGCTGCATGACACTTTGCACCAATGACCAAATATTGAGAAGCTCTTGGGCCTGCTCCCCAACTTAAATATTTATTTACCTCAGGAGTTGCTAACTCTGTCTGCGGACGAGTTTTAGAGGCCAATTTAACCGCATACTCCAAAACATGTTCAGCAACTGGGATTTGCCTAATTAATTGTTGAAAATATACAATCTGTTCTGTATTCAAAATCCGCTTTAGCTGTGCCACCTTGTTTCCTGTTGTATTTTTAACAATATCCAACTCTTGTTCAAAAGTTGGATAGGTTAAAGACACATTAAACATGAAACGATCTAATTGAGCCTCAGGCAAAGGATAAGTCCCTTCCTGCTCAATTGGATTTTGGGTTGCCAACACGAAAAAAGGCTTTGGTAAAACATGAGTTACTCCGGCAGCCGTCACTGATTTTTCTTGCATAGCTTCTAAAAGTGCGGCTTGTGTTTTAGGCGGTGTACGGTTAATTTCATCTGCCAAGATGATGTTTGAAAAAACCGGACCTTTTATAAATTTGAAATTCCTATCATCACCTAAAATCTCGCTTCCAATAATATCAGAAGGCATTAAATCTGGCGTAAATTGAATCCTATTAAAGGAGAGGTCTAAAACACTGGCAACAGTTTGCACCAATAAAGTCTTTGCCAAACCTGGTACCCCAACCAAAAGACAATGCCCATTACTGAAAATTGAAATTAGAACAGATTTTACGACATCATCTTGTCCAACTATTACCTGAGCAATTTCCTTTTTAATTTCTTGATAAGCGGCACTTAAAGCATCAACAGCCTCAACTTCTGATTGGTATTTCATATTTAGTTATTCGATGCTACCTCTGGCTTTGTGATCCAATCTTTTAAAATATCACAGTTGTAGTAATCCTTATCAATTTTAATGTATGTGGCTTTTCTTTTTTTCTCGAACCACTTACTCACCGTTTTATTTATTTTATCTTCATAAGCAGCATCTTTAATCTTAGGTAAATCCTGCGCTAAATTTGCGCTATGTGGAGGAACTTTTGATTTAAGATACAAGAATCTATAACCTGTTTTCCCCCTGGCATCCGTAAACAATTCTGGCTTAGAATAAGATCCCACTTTCATAGTATCAACCGTTAAGAAAATTTTAGGATCCAATTTATCAGTTGGGATATGAGTGGTTCTTTGCGAAACATTTTCTGCATCTAACATCATCCCACCATTATATTTAGTTTCATTATTATCAGAATACAAAGCTGCTGCTGCAGAGAAATCCATTTTACCATCCTTCACTTTTTTATAAACAGAATCAATCTTTACTTGTGCTCTATCCAATGAGGCTTGTGTATTTTCTGGGATAATCAGAATATGTCTCACTCGTACCTGTTCTCCTCTTCTATCTAAAACTTCAAGAAAATGGAATCCGAATTCAGTCTCAAAAACTGGGGAGATTTCTCCTTGTTTTAGTTTGAAAGCCCATGAAGTAAATTCCTTTGCCATAGTTTGTCTATCAAAAGACGGTAATTCTCCGCCTTCCTTTGCCGACCCCGGATCTTGAGAGTACAATCTGGCTAATGTAGAGAAGCTTTCTCCTGTTTTTACTCTTAATCTTAAAGATTCGGCTTTATCCTTATAGTATTCTTTCTCCTTTTTTGTAAGCTCTGGATAAACTACGATTTCACCTACTTCAACTTCTGTATTATATTCAGGTAAAGAATCCTTTGGGAAAGTCTTAAAGAAACGCTCAACCTCTAATGGAGTTACTTCAACTTTTTCTGTAATTTTTGCTTGCATTTTTTGGGCAACCAATATCTCTTTAATATCAGAACGGATCTCATCTTTGTATTGAATTAATGATTTACCTAAAAATCCTTCTAACTTGTCTTGGCCTCCAGCTCTCGACACCATCATACGCATTCTTCTATTTACCTCACCATCAATATCTTCATCATTAACCGTAATTGAATCTAAAACCGCCTGCTGAGTTAATAGTTTTTGACTTAACATGCTTTGCAGAACACTACACTTGATGTTTTCGTCTGGTTTATTACCTTGAATCAAATATTGAGCATATTGTTGATCAATTTCTGATTTTAATATGATATTATCCCCCACAACTGCAACTACTTTCTCTACCACTTTCTCTTGAGCAAAAATGCTGCTAGCAGCAAAAAATATAAGCCCCACTAAAACTAAAATTCTTTTCATTTATCGTATATTTCTAATTCATTATTTTTTTGTGCCTCATTAAAAACAGACATTTCCATGCTGTTAATAAGAGCTAATTTCCTCTGATTTAAAATCAGATTTTTTATATTTTCTTTTTCAAATCCCAAAGGAGATAAACTGTCTCTAAACTTTGAATCTCGCAAAATTATGAGATATAATGTATTATTCTCAGAAATTTGAAAAATTCGATTCAAATTATCATAATTATTTTCACCTATTTTAGAAATAGGAAATATTTTTTCTAACTCGTCTGTATAATGCCAAATCGTGTCCATTAATGAAAAATTTGGCGAATACTTAAAACAATATTTTTCTAACAAATCCTGATCTCTTATATTCCTAGAAGTAAAAAGTTTTTTAACCATGTTTACTTTAGGCGCATCTTTAGGTAATTTGATGTACGAAACTTTTAATATAGGCTTTTTAAGCTGAAAATTATCTTGATTAGCGGCATAAAAAGCCTTGATTTCTTGACCACTAACCACCGTATCTAGTTTTTGCTTGATCAGCTCTTGCTCATATTGAAACCTAATTAATGACTTCCTATAATTTTCTAATTGAGTTTGTATGTATTTGCCATCAATATTCACATTCTCCTCTGCCTGATGTTGCATCACTTGCTCATGCAACCATTGATCTATAAAAGCTTTAACAACGGAAAGGCTATCATTACCATGTGTATTTTTAGAAACCACACCCTCTAAATCTTTGGGATAAAGATACTTATCATACGCCTTTGCAATAGGTTTTTCTGTTTGATTAAAACTATTACAAGAGACCAATCCTAATCCGAGAAATAAAATGGAAAATAAAAGTCTGTACTTTTGCATCATGAATTCAACGAAAGTAAAGCCTTTTTCGCGTAATATTGATATCCTTTAACTTTTTTTAACAAAAAATGGGTTATTTTGCAGATATGAATCCTCTTCAATCTAACGATTTTATTGCCCTAAGTTTATTAATAAATGAGGAAATATATAGCGTTAGAGAAGATAAAGATAGACCAAAAGTTATAGAAACTTCTAACGATGAACCAAAAGAACTAGATAAGGAGATTGAATCTGTTAATGAAGAAGTTGAAAAAGGTTTTAACTATTTAGGTGAAAATAATAAATACATTTTGATTATCGTAAAAGAAGCATCTGCGAATTTTCTCCAACCTAACGACCTTAGCTTCTTATTAAAAATTCTTGTAGCTAAGAAGTTAGAGTTAAATGATGTAGCTATTTTAAATCTTGAAAAAATAGTAAAACCCGATTATGATAGTTTAAAAGAATTTTTCGCATGTAATAAAATTATCACTTTTGGTATTAATCCTCAAACATTAGGAATTAGCGGAGTTGTTGCCAATAAAAAATCAATGTTTAAAGGCACTCCTATTTTAGGCACTTGGGACCTACATAAATTACAAGCCGATAAAACTAAAAAAGCTGCCTTTTGGGAGGAACTTAAAAACTTTTAATGAAACATCAACTCGTATTTGCCACTAACAATCTTCATAAATTAGAAGAAGTACAATCTAAGGTCGGCGATTCGTTTACAATCATCAGCCTAGCTGAAATTGGCTGTCAAGAAGATATTGCTGAAACTGGATTGACCTTAGAGGAAAACGCATCCATCAAGAGTCAGTTTGTCTTTCAGAATTATCATACAGATTGCTTTGCCGATGATACGGGATTAGAAATTGAAGCTTTAAATAATGAACCAGGAGTTTTTTCTGCTCGATACGCTGGAAGTAGAGATTTCGAGAAAAATATCGACTTAGTTTTAGAAAAATTAAGCGGTCTCGAAAATCGGAACGCTAGATTTAGAACTGTTGTTTCGTTGATTTTAGATGGAAAAGAACATCATTTCGAAGGCATTGTAAACGGCAAAATAAGAAACGAAAGAAGTGGTATTGAAGGTTTCGGTTACGACCCTATTTTTGAACCTATTGGTTACCACATCACCTTTGCGGAGATGGACTTAAGCGAAAAAAATAAAATTAGCCACCGAGGTTTAGCTGTTGCTAAACTTATTGAGTTTCTTAAATCAATATAAATTACTACTCTTTTTTTGATGAAAATGTTGCTTTCGACTTTTTAGTTTTATCGTCTGACAAGGGTTTCATTTCATTCTTTTTCTTTGGTAATTCTTTAGCAGGAATTGCTATTTTTCTTAAAGACGGAATAATATCTTCTTTTGATTTTGGTCTTTCCTTAGGCTTCCAATTAAAGTTAGGTAAGGTCTTTAACTCTTCCGTGATTTTATCAAAAGGATAGTAATTATGCTCAGGCTTTCTGATGAACGTAATTTGAGTCAAACTATCATTGCTGAAATTAATCCTCATTCTTGACGCAATGGATCGCATCATTCCGTTTTCTGATGAGCTATCTGTTGGGAAATAAATACTTTCTGCATTTCCATTTACAAAAATCACATCTAGCTTATCATTTCTGAAATAACCTTTCATCATCTTCCCAGCTATTTGATTATACTTTAAAGAGTCTTTTCCTGTATTTACCACTATTGAATTTTTAATCAAATCCATATTATCCACTTTCTTATTCTTCATTTGGATATACATCGTATCGGCTGAAAGTTGACTTCCTTCTGCCCAAACCAAAGGCTTTTGATAAATTCTTAGGGTAGAATCGCCATAACTAAAAAATGCAGAATCAGCTTTTGCCTGAAGATCGGATTTAAAAATCTTAACATTTCTGTAAGCACTAATCACCCGTATTTTCGCAGTATCTATTGCATCTGGAGGTAAATCTTGCGCAAAATATGATGTAGATTTTTTCTTTATAGGTATAACTAGTCCTATTCCAAGGGAATTGGGTTTTAAGATTTTCAATTTATCGAAAATCAAAGCAGGGTAAGGATTTTTATTAATCAATCTAATTGGGGCGACTTTCAGTTTACTTTTTAGATCTTTTTTAACCGCTTTCTTGACCTCGCTTAGTTTAGGTTTTTCACTTTTTTTGACCCCATTTAATTTCAAACTATCAGTAAGCAAAGTATCTCGATTAAGAGCATCTTTAAAATTATTTAATACCAAACCTGTAGTATCTGTTTTTGCAAACACAGCATTTAAACTGTCTTTTATCATTTCAGCTTTATGCCTTATCTCATAAAGTTCCATTTTCATCAAGACTCTACTTTTTAAAGTATCAGCTGTCATCCAAATACTATCCTTTTTAGTAGAATCTTTTTCGGTAACTAAAACTAAATAGGCATTTTTTGTGACTTCAATGCTTTCGTCCTTTTTCCTATAAAGTCCTAAATCTCCTCTTAGTTCAACTTTTTGAGCAGTATCAATAAAAACAATATTTTTCTTTGCTCTTCCATAACCTAACTTTCCATCGTAAAAAAGGCTATCTCCTTTTAAACTTTTAGAGTTTTGGGTGTATAAATTTTTCTTCCCAAAAGCAGCTTGGTCGTTAGACGTATTGTACTGGCCATTTTCGGTATAAAGGGTATCCGTCTTTCCGTAAATATGAGTAGGACCAAAGAAATAGGCAATTTTACTCAGTGTATTATATTTTAAAGTGTCAGATTTTATCAAGACCTCTGGAGATTTTACATTTACTTTATACCTGAAATAGGCATCTTTAGAGCCAGTAAAATAATAACCATTTTGGCTTGTTAACGTATTTTGATCATTTATGATTTTTCCGCCATTATAGTACCTACCAATCTTAGTTCCTAAATCATAATCCAAATCGTTTGTGGTTAAAATAGCTTGATTATCCGTAAGTCTGACGTTATTTTTAAGGATGGCCAACTTGGTATTTCCATCATAGTTTAAATGATCCGAGTAAATATTAACCGTATCTGCCTGATTAATGTGCACATGCCCAAAAGCTTCGAAATTGTTTTTTTCTAAATAAAAATAGGCACTATCACAAGTTAAGGTTGCATTATCTTGCCTAAAAATTGGATTAATTACTTTATTGGTATTCTCTCCATTACGTTTCATTCCAATAAAAGAATCAGATTTTAATAGCTCAATCCTAGTAATTCCTTGCGCAATTGCCGAGTAAGCTGCTATATTTATAAGAAGAAACAGAATATATTTTCTCACGCAGTAAAATTACTTTTTTGGTAACGATTTTAAACGGTTAATTTTGATTGATGTTATTACCTGTACAACAGTTTAAAGATTTTATCAAATCCCAATCCTTGTTTGTCCCGCAAGATAAAATTTTGCTGGCAGTAAGTGGGGGTAAAGATTCGGTAGTGATGACGCAACTTTTTGCAGCTGCAGGATTTTCATTTGGAATTGCCCATTGTAATTTCAATTTACGTGGTCAAGAATCAAATAGAGATGAACAATTTGTAAAAAGTTTAGCCGCTACCCTAAATGTTGATTTCTATGCTAAATCTTTTGATACCGAAGTTTATGCTCGAACGCATAAAATTAGTATTCAAATGGCAGCCAGAGATTTACGCTATCAATTTTTTGAGGAAATAAAATCGAACTATAACTATCAAAGAATAGCTGTTGCTCACCACCAAAGCGATGCTATGGAAACAACAATTTTAAATTTAGTAAGGGGAACAGGTGTTGCTGGTTTACATGGAATTAAAGCTTATCGTGATGGCATTATAAGGCCTCTCATGTGTTTTAATAGTGCTATGATAGAAGAAATGGCTATTGAAAATGATTTGCAATACGTTGAGGATAGTTCTAATGAATCCAATAAATATATGCGAAACAAAATCAGATTGGATATCATCCCGGAAATGAAGAAGCTGAATCCTTCGCTAGAAGAAACGTTCAGAAAAAATATAGAATACTTTGCAGATCTTGATTACTTTTTAAATTCGGAAATTGAATCTTTAAGAAATCGCTTACTTCATCATCAGGATAATTATATCGAAATTAAAATAGAAGACCTAGAAAGTTTAAATCCAAAGAAATTTTTACTTTTCGAAATTTTAAAGCCCTTCAATTTTAACATTACGACCATAGAAAATATCATTGCTAGTTTGAATGGAACCTCAGGTAAAAATTTCTTGTCTAATACTCACCAGATACTATTGGATAGAGAAACCCTAATTTTAACAACTAAACAGCATGAATTTATTAGAGAACAAAAAATTGAGGAAAACCAAAACACAATTATTTTAAATCACGGGGAAATTAATATTGCTGAGTTAAACCAATTACCTACTGATTTAAGATTGAATGACTCCTCAATTTATGTAGCTGCTGCTGATTTAGTTTATCCTTTAAAATTAAGAGGATGGCAAGAAGGAGATCGGTTTTTTCCTTTCGGGATGAAAGGAGAAAAGAAGATTAGTGATTATTTAATCGCCAAAAAAATTCCATTATCACAAAAAAGGAAAATTCCCATTTTGTTTAATGGAGATGGAAAAGTTATTTGGGTTTGCGGCTTTAGAGCCGATGACCGATTTAAAGTGAAATCAAACACCAAAAAAATAATTATCTTCGAATTGAAGAAAAAATGATATGACAGAATTATACCCGTTTCACGAGAAGCAATACCTTGGGCGTGATTATAACTTCATCAGCATTAGAATGGTCATGGCTATTTTTTGTTTTATAGCTTATTACTTTACAGAAAACCGCGAACGAAACGGTGATTTACTCTTATTAGTGGGCTGTGGTATTTTATTCATCAGCGTTTTAATGCTTTTTCTTTTACATTATAGAACTATTGTTAATAATAAAGCGGTGATTTTAAATGGACTCTGGACTACACGCTTGGTAAAAATTGATTTGAACAGTATCGTTAAAGTTGAAAAAGGGAACTATAGCACCTACTTTCTGAATAACCCAGTTTATAACCTCCACAGAAATGGAACGATTAGGTTTTATGCCGGTGGAAAAGATGCCATTAAATTAACAGATAGAGATGGTTTGACCTATATTATTGGAACTCAGAAAATAAGTGAGCTTTATGAGGCCATTCAGCAAGAAATAAAAAAATAAAGAAAAAAATATTCTAAGTAAAACAAAAAAGGATGACTTTTAGTCATCCTTTTTTGTTTTAATCTATTTACAATTATGATTTAGAAGCTTTTAAAGCGGCTAAAGCATCTTTCACTTGTTGGTTGTTAGGGTCAATTAATAACGCCTTATCAAAATACTCTTTTGCTTTAAGCTTATCCGAAGCTATATAAAAAGCGCCTATAGAAGAGTAAGCTTCTACTAAATATTTATTTTCAGCTGCAGAAGGTTCAGGCTTTTCAGTTACTATCTCTACAACCTTTTCATATGCATCCTTTACTTTTACATTTTGATTTACCGGATCTAAATAATATTCAACTCTAGCTTTGTATAAATAAGCTGCTAAATTTTTAGTCTTCTCCGCAACATAAGTTAATGCACTATCTGATTTTAAAAGTGTACTTTTCATTAAAGCAGTATCAGTAGAGTTTGCACTCACCATATTTGCATAGGCAAAATAACGCATGTAGCCCGCGTAAAACCAATCTTGATAAGATTCTTTTGACAAGCCAGCAACCTTATCATAAAAATCGGCAGCCTTTCCATATTTTTTGTTATTCTTATAATTATTTGCAATTGTTCTAAGAACTTCTATGTTAGTTGTGTCTAAACTATAGCCCTTAACGTAACTTAATATTGCTAAAGAGTCTTGCTTTTGATTTTCATAAGCTTTACCTAAATAAAGATAATCATCTGCAATAATAGGATGCTCTACAGAAGAATTGGCAATGAAGTTGTTTAAAGCATCTATACCTACCTCATTATTTCCATTTTCAATTGATGAATATCCACGGAATCTTCTAGCTACTATATAATCCTTTTTGTATCCGGGCGAATTAATGAAAGTAGTGGCTTCCTTTTCTAGGGTAGCATAATCTTTTGCATTAAATAAGAAGATTAAATATCTATACCGAGACTCCGTTGATCTATCAGTTAAATCTAAATATTTAGAATAATTAGTTTTAGCTAAGCCTAAAAGCTCAGCTTGTCTATTGGGCACTACGGGAGCCCAACGGTAATAATTTTCAGCCAAAGCTCTGTAAGCAGGACCAAAATTTGGATCTTTCGCGATCACAGCTTTTAAGGTTGATTCTGCTAATTCAAAATTAAATGCTTGTGTCCAAATTTCACCTACATTAACTTCAACAGCTAGTAAATTATCTTTTAGACTCATAGCTCTTTGATATTCTCTAACAGCCTCACTATTTTTCTTTTGGAACTTGTACGCATTACCTTCGGCAATATGTAGCATAGGGTCTTTTTCACCATATTCATCGGCCTTTGCAAACCATTCGAAAGCTTTACTTAAATTTCTTGAACCTTCGTAGGTATAAGCTTTACCAATATAAATGTATTGCTCATAATCCTTTTTCCTCATGTCTTCTGTTGCCTTTTCAAAATTTTCTTTGGCAGCAGCATCATTATGTTTGAAAAGGTTTACCGTTCCTAATCCAATATAGTTCATCATATACTTGGATCTTTCATCTGCTTTGATTCCCTTTTCAAAAACTATTTTCGCTGAATCTGGATTATTTAATGTTAAATACAGTTCACCAAAACCAAAATAATTTTCAGGCGTAGGTTGAACTTTCACCAATTCACTAAACATTGCTTTTGCCTTTTGGTACTGCTCCGCAGTCACCGCTTTTTGTGCATCATCTAAACTTTGCGCTTTCCCTACAGAAGCTACAAATAAGACGCTCATTGTCGCTATCGCTATTTTTCTACTTACGTTCATATTTCAATTATAAAATAAAATTTTAATTTCTAATATT